>DATJXL010000241.1:0-50374 GCA_035500135.1 Kofleriaceae bacterium | reverse complement strand
GCTACCCCATCGGTAAGAAGATCGCGGCGAAGGAGTTCAAGACGATCAACATCAAGCCCGACGAGTGGCACGGCGACTGGAACTACGTAATCAGGCCGCGCGAGAAGTCATGATCGGTCGACTTCCCCATTCGAGGGCCCTAACGCGCCGCGGGCGGCTCCACGTTGCGATGACCGAATGTATTCCGTCGACCTTCGCCGGTGCAGGAACGGGATCTCGATGGGTTGAGCGCGACCCGGATGGCGTTTCGCATACATCGAGGAAACCCCGCTCGCGGCCCCGTTGTCGGAAATAGGCTCGCGGCGCCCTCCGTTACACCGAACGGCGTTCTCGTGCGTTACCTGCAACCGGCCCCCAGGCACGACGTCTCCATGCGGGAGGATCGATGACCAGCACCGTCACCGCCGCGATCGCGAGCTGGACCAAGCGGTCCAACCGCAAGCGCGCGCTCGAAACCACCGTGCGAACGTTGCCATGGCTTGCCGCCGCCGCCGCGGTGACCGCCTACGCATACGAGCGCGCCGGCCTCCCGACATGTGCCGCGATCGGCGCGACGCTCGCCGCGATCCCGCTCGTGATGGCGATCCGCCGCCACCGCGCGCAACGTCACGATCCGGCGTCGTACGCGCGCTCGCTCGATGCCCAGCACGGCACGGCCGATCTCCTGCAGACCGCGCTCGCGCTCGAGGCGCGCGGCCGCAGCGAGTACGCTCCGGACGAGGACTTCGATCGCGTGACCCGCGAGCGCGCGAACGCGCTCGTGCCGGCGCTCCAGCCGTACGCGGTCCCGTCGCTGCGCCTGCGCGCGAGCCCGCTCGCCGGCCTGTCGGCGATCGCGGCGTGCTCGCTGTTCTTGCTCACCGGCGCGAACCCGCACGACGATGACGTCGATGCCGGGCCCGCGCTCGGCGAGCACCAGCGCGCGCAAGCCTCCGAGCTCGCGAAGGCGTTCGACGAGCTCGCCAAGGATCCGGACCTGTCGCCCGACGCGCGCGCGAAGCTCGCCGAGGCCAAGAACGCACTCGAGCGCGCGTCGACCGCGCACACCGGCAAGGCCGCGCTCGCCGCGATGTCGGAAGCGCAGCGCTTGCTCGACGAGCTCGCCCCGCACCTCGATCAACCGAAGGCATCGGAGCTCGCGAAGATGTCGCGCGACAAGCTCGCCTCCGAGCTCGCGAAGGCCGCGAAGTCCGGCGACTCGGCGCAGCTCGCCGCGCTGACGAAAGAGGCGATGCGCCGCGCGGCGCTGTCGCCCGCCGACGCGCAGGCTCTCGCCGACGCGCTGTCGGCCGCGGCGATGAAGATGGGCGGCGCCGATCCGTGGGGCGACAAGGGCCTCGACACGTCGACGCCGGAAGGCAAGCGCCTCGCCGAGCTCGCCGCCGCCGCCGAGAAGATGAAGGCCGGCGACATGGAGGGTATGAAGACCGCGATGTCGGAGCTGTCCAAGATGGGCAAGCCCGGCATGTCGCGCGGCGCGCGGCTCGCGGCCGCGAGCCGCATGCTCGCCGAGATGCGCGCCGCCGAGCGCAGCGCGCTCAACGGCACCGAGATGGCCGACGCGCGCGCCGAGATGGCGCGCGCCGAGGCGCGCGGAATGAAGCCGGGTGGCATGCGGCCAGGTATGGGCATGCGGCCCGGCATGGGGATGGGTTCGGGCGCCGGTTCGGGCGCGGGACGAGGCATGGGCATGGGCATGGGCATGGGCAGCGGCATGGGGAGCGGCCACGGCACCGGCACCGGGATGCCGGGGATGGGCACGCCGAGCGGCGCACCGAGCTCGTCGAGCTTGAACGTGCTCGCCGGCGCGGAGCCACCAGGAGGCGCGGCCGGCTCGTCGGGCGCGCACGGCGGCACGACCCCGTCGGGCGCGTTCGAGCCCGAGACCGTGATGGCGGAAGAAGTCGACACGCCGCCGCCGGCCGCGCTGTCGCCCGAGGGCGTGATCCGCGCGATCGCGGAGCACGCGGCAGGTGATCACACGTCGGTGGACTTCGGTCCAGTGCGCGACAAGTACGCAGCCATCGCCGAAGCCGCGATCCACCGCGATGAAATTCCGCTGACCCGTCGTGACTTCATCCAGCGCTACTTCGAAGCGCTTCGCAACCGAGAGGACCCATGAGCCAAGACTCCGCATTCGCCCTGCCCTTTCAAGCTCCCGCCGTCCTCGACGAGCACGCGCTCGCGACGGCCACCTCGCAGCTCAACACCTTGCTCGAGGAGCTCGGCTAGGTCGTGCTCGGTCAGCCCGCGCTGTGCCGAGAGGTGATGATCGGCTTGCTCGGCGGCGGCAACGTGCTGATCGAAGGCCAGCCCGGCCTCGGCAAGACGCTGCTCGTGCGCACGCTCGCCGACGCGCTCGCGATCGAAGCCTCGCGCATCCAGTTCACGCCCGACCTCATGCCGGCCGACATCACCGGCACGCAGGTGCTGATGCGCGACGACACCGGCAAGTCGACGCTCGAGTTCCGCAAGGGCCCGCTGTTCGCGAACCTCGTGCTCGCCGACGAGATCAACCGCGCGACGCCGAAGACGCAGTCCGCGCTGCTCGAGGCGATGCAGGAGCACGCGATCACGGTCGCCGGCGTGCGCTACCAGCTCACCGAGCCGTTCTGCGTGATCGCGACCCAGAACCCGATCGAGACCGAGGGTACGTATCCACTGCCCGAAGCGCAGCTCGACCGCTTCCTGGTCAAGGTCGTCGTCGGGTTCCCGACCATCGACGTGCTGCGCTCGATCGGCATCGCGACGACCGGCACCGCGACCCAGGCCGCGCGCCGGGTGATGACGCGCGAGCAGCTGATCGCGATCCAGCGCCTGGTCCGCCAGATCGTCGTCGCGCCGCACGTCGCCGAGGTCGCCGCGAAGATCACGATGGCGACGCACCCCGAGGCGGTGGAGTCGCCGGCGCGCGTGAAGAAGCTCGTGCGGTTCGGCGCGAGCCCGCGCGCGATGCAGGCGCTGCTCCTGGCCGGCCGCGCGAACGCGCTGCTCGCCGGCCGCGCGTGGGTCGGCGCGGAGGATCTGATCGCGGTCGCGCCGCCGGTGCTGCGCCACCGCATGATCCTCGGCTTCGACGCGACGCTCGACGGCGTCACCACCGATGCGCTGGTCGGCGACGTCCTGGGGACGATCCAGTAGATGCGCATCGACCGCGGCATCTTTCGCGGCCTCGAGTCGCTGCGGGTTGCAGCGCCGAAGCCGTCGACGGGCGGGCGCCCCGGCGATCGCCGGTCGCGCGCGCGGGGCAAGGGCGTCGACATCGCCGACTTTCGCCCGTACACGCCCGGCGACGACCTCCGGCTCGTCGACTGGAACGTGTTCGCGCGCCTCGACGCCGTGCTGCTCAAGCTGTTCCACGAGGACCGCGACCTCTCGATCGCGATCGTGATCGACGCGAGCGCGTCGATGGCGTTCGGCACGCCGCGCAAGATCGACCACGCCGGCGAGCTCGCGGCGTCGCTCGCGTTCCTGGCGCTGCGCGCCCGCGAACGCGTGCGCGTGATCGTCGCCGGGCCGACGCCGCTGCGCGCGAAAGGCGACCAGCTCGGCGCGCTCGCGCCGATCATGAACCTGCTCGACCGCACCGAGGCGAGCGGCGTGGCGGATCTGGCGACGGCGCTCGCACGCGAGGCCGAGGCCGGCCGCGCCGACCACGCCGTGCTGCTGACCGACCTGCTCGTCGAGCCCGACGCGCGCGAGCTCGCGCTGCGCCGGCTCGCGGCCGCGTCGCGCCGGCCCGTGCTGCTGCACGTCCTCGGCGACACCGAGCTCACGCCGGACCTCGAAGACGGTGTCTTGATCGACAGCGAGACCGGCGAAGAAGTTCCGGTGCGCGGCGGCCGCGCCGCCGAGGCGACCTATCGCACCGAGCTCGCGCGCTGGCGCGAGCAGATCGAGGCGCGCTGCCGCGAGCTCGGCATCATCTACTCGCCCGCGTTCACGACCGTGCCCGCGCGCATGCTCGTCGCCGACGAGCTGCGCCGCCGGCAGATCACCGAGGCCGCGCGCGGAGGTGGGCGATGAGCCAAGACCGAAGCGAGGAGAGCCGATGACGTTCGCGCATCCGTGGGCGCTCGCCCTCGCCGCGCTCTGCGCACCCGTCGTGCTCGCGTACCTGCACAAGCTGCACCGCGAGCGCCGCACGATCGCGAGCGTGATCCTGTCGCGCGCGCTGCGCGACGAGCGGCCGGCATCGCGGCGCTCGCGCGCGCGCCTCCGCCACAAGCTGTCGCTCGCGCTCGTGCTCGCGGCGCTCGCCGCCGCGCTGATCGCGCTCGTCGGTCCGCGCGCGAGCTCGGGCCGCGCGCGCCGCATCGTCGTCGTGATGGATCGCTCGGCCAGCATGGGCACGAGCGACCGGCTCGCGCGCGCGGTCGATGCCGTGCGCGATGTCGCGGACCGCGCCGGCGACGGCGACGAGGTCGCGCTGATCGCGGCCGGCGGCGATCCGGAGGTCGTGACCGCGCCGACGCGCGCGCACGGCGACGTCGTGGCCGCGGCGGAGGCGGTCGCGCAGCGCGGCGCGGAGGGCGACAACCGCTTCGACGAGCTCGCGTTCCACCTCGCCGATGGCCTGTGCCGCGACAGCGAGCTCGGCTCGATCGTCGTCGTGTCCGACGGCGCGGGCCTCGCCGTGCCGCCGACGCGCTGCGCGGTGCGCGGCGTCTCGGTCGGCAAGCCGGCCGAGAACTTCGGCATCACCGGCCTGTCGGTGCGCCCGCTCGACAGCCTCGGCATGTACGACGTGCACGTCGCGGTGTCGTCGAGCGCGACGACTGACAAGAAGGTCGAAGTCACGTTGACCGCAGACGGCGAGCTCGTCGACGTGATCGCGCTCGACGTCCCGCTCGGCGGCGATGCCGAGCGCACGGTGCGCGTGACGATCGATCGCGGCAAGACGCTCGTCGCGTCCCTGCCCGGCGGCGACGCGAACCCGCTCGACGATCGCGCCGAGGTCGAGCTGACCGAAGGCGGGCCGGTCTCGGTGCTGCTCGTCACCACGCGCAAGGCGAGCCTCGTCGGCGAGGCGCTCAAGCTCCACCATCGCGTCGAGCTCGAGGTCGCCGCGCCCGACAAGCTGCCCGCGCACGCGTTCGATCTGATCGTGCTCGAGGACGCGCCGGTCGGCGCGCTACCGCCGGGCAAGCACGTCGTCGCGTTCGCGGTCAGCCCGGGCAACGACGCGCCGATCCAGCTCGCGAGCGATGCCGCCGAGCGCAAGATCACGCGCTGGGACTTCGACGCGCCGTGGTTCCGCTACGTCGATCTCAAGGACGTGATCGTGACGAAGGCCAAGCTCGTCGCCGGCGGCAAGCCGATCGTCGACGGCAGCGCCGGCCCGCTCGCGGCGAGTGCGCGGTGGGGCGATCGAGAATTGTTCGTCACCGGCTTCCAGCTCGACGCGACCGATCTCGCGCTGCGCGCGTCGTTCCCGAACCTCGTCGCGAACCTCGTCGAGTGGGCCGGACCGGCTCAGGCATCGCCGGCACGCGGCGTGCTCGCGTCGTCCGAGACGCACGTCGATCCGAAGCCGCTGCCCGGCGGCACGGCCGAGTCGGCGTCGCCGTGGTCGGACGCGTCGTGGCTCGCGCGCCTCGTCGTGCTGCTCGCGATCGCGCTGCTGGTCGTCGAGCAGGCGCTGTACTTGCGCAAAGGAGAGCTGCGATGAGCTTCGAGCACATCCAGTGGCTGTGGCTCGGAATCGCGGCGGCGGTCGCGCTCGGCGCGGCCGAGCTGGTGCGCCGGCGCCGCGCGCTGACGCGCCGACGCGTGCTCGCGATCGTCGGGCGCGTGCTGCTCGTCGCGATGCTCGCGGCAGCCGCCGCCGAGCCGCGATGGGCGGGCCACCGCCGCGACGCGACGGTCGTGTTCCTCGTCGATCGCTCGGCGTCGATCAGCGACGACGAGCTCGCGCGCGCGTGGCAGAAGGCCGGCGAGCTCGAGGCCTCGCTCGGCAACGACGAGCACGCCGCCGCCGTGACGTTCGATTCGCAGGCCGAGGTCGCGATCGCGCCCGGTGACCCGTGGACACCGCCCGCGAAGCCGCGCGGCGCGGCGCTCGCCGCCGACGCGACCGACATCGGCGCCGCGGTCCGGCTCGGGCTCGGCTTGATCCCGCCGGGCAGCGGCGGCCATCTCGTCTTGCTCGGCGACGGGCGCGCGACGGCGGGAGAATTGCCCGCCGCGCTCGCGTCGGCAGTCGTGCGCGGCGTTCCGATCTCGGTCGTACCGACCGGTGCGGTGCACGACGATCCCGCGGTCGCCGCGATCGCGCTCGACAACGCGCACATCAAGGCAGGCGCGACGATCACCGGCCACGTCGACGTCGACTCGGGCGGCGTGACCGGTCACGGCCGCGTCACGCTCAAGATCGCCGGCGCCGAGGTCACGACCGGCGAGGTCGAGCTCACCGGCGGCCACGTCCAGGTGCCGTTCACCTACGCGCTGCCGCCCGAGGTCAAGCCCGGCGTGATCTCGGTCGACGCGTCGCTCGCGCTCGACGGCGTGCCCGATCGCGATCCGTCGAACGACACCGCGTCGTCGCGGCTCGTCGTCGAGCGCCCGCCGCACGTCGTGATCCTCGACGGCGATGAAGGTGGCGCCGCGCCGCTCGCGGCCGCGCTGCGCGCCGAGCAGATGGATGTCACGGTCACGCCGGCCGCCGACGGCCCGGCGCCCGATCTGTCGCAGACGGATCTCGTCATCATGGCGAACGCACCGGTGCACGGCGCGACCACCGCCGGCGTCGTCGACGACGAGCTCGGCCAGCGCCTCGTGCGCTGGGTCAACGACGGCGGCGGCCTCGTCGTGATGGGCGGCCCGTCCGCGTTCGACGGCAACTACGCCGCGAACCGCCTCGCCGACGCGCTGCCCGTCGAGATCGAGCCGATGACGCCCGAGCTCGACACCTCGGCGACGGTGATCGTCATCCTCGACATGTCGGGCAGCATGGGCGCGATGGTTGGAGGTCAAACCAAGCTCGCGCTCGCCGCCGAGGGCGCGAGCGCGGTCATCCGCGTGCTGCGGTCGTTCGATCACGTCGGCGTCGAGGCCGTCGAGGACCGCGTGCACTGGACGGTGCCGATGCAGACGATCGGCAGCAACTCGGCGGCGCTCGAGGCCAAGGTGCGCGAGGTCGAGGTCGGCGGCGACGGCATCTTCATCTACACGAGCCTGGTCGCGGCGAAGGAGCAGATGGACAAGGCGCCGACCCCGCTCAAGCACGTCATCCTGTTCTCCGACTCGACCGACGCGGCCGAGCAGGTCAAGGGCATCGACTACGGCGACTGGGTGGGCTGGCCGAGCAGCCGCCCGAACAGCCTGTCGCTCGCGAAGGAGATGCACGACAAGGGCGTCACGCTGTCGGTGATCGGCGTCGGCGACGGCAACGACGCGGCGTTCAACTACGCGACGTATCAGGATCAAGAAGACGACTCGTCGTTCCTGCGCGAGCTCGCGCGCGTCGGCGGCGGCCGCTACTACCGCACGACCGACGCGAAGCAGCTGCGCGGCCTGTTCGTGCAGGACGCGCGCCGCTTGCTCGACAACAAGGCGCGCGAAGAGGACATCTCGCTCGAGGTCAAGGCGCACTACGCCGCGATCGACGGCATCGACGTCGCGCACGCGCCGCCGCTGCACGGCTATCAGGAGCTGAAGCCGCGCCCGGCCGCGCAGGTCGTGCTCGCGAACCAGCACGGCGACCCGATGCTCGTGCGCTGGCCGTACGGCCTCGGCGAGGTCGCGGTGTGGTCGAGCGATGCCGGCCCGCGCTGGGCGCAGGACTGGCTGAAGTGGCCCGGCTACTCGCAGTTCTGGACGCAGCTCGCGCGCGCGTCGCTGCGCCGCCGCGAGGGCGACACGCAGGCGATCGAAGCCGACGTCTCGGGCGGCACCGCCACGGTGCGCGTCGTCCGCCGCGACGAGCGCGGCAATGCCGCCGTGCCGCGCGCGCGCGTCGTCGCCGACGACAAGTCGCGCGACCTGCCGCTGCGCGTGACCGCGCCCGGCACCTACGAAGCGCGCGTCGACGTCGCGGCCGGCCACGAGCCGACCGTCGAGCTCCTCGACGAGTCCGGCAAGGTCACGGCGCGCCGCACGATCGTGCGCCCGCCGTCGACCGAGCTGCGCGAGCGCGGCCCCGACACCGCCGCGCTCGCCGCGCTCGCCGGCGCGACCGGCGGGCACGTCAATCCGTCGTCGATCTCGGCCTCGGGCCGCGACACGACCGCGACCACGCCGCTCGCCTCGTGGTGCCTCTTGCTCGCGCTGCTGTTGCTACCGCTCGATGCGAGCCTGCGCCGCATCGCGCGAGAGCCCTGAAAGAGGCAGAATTACCGCCAAGGCGCCGCAGAGCCAAGGTACGCCAGAAGACAAAGGTTCGGCCCGAACCGTTTCGGGCCGAAACTATCTCCGCCTGGCGAAACTTGGCTCTGCGGCGCCTTGGCGGTAACTCCCCTCTCTCAGCCCGGCGCGAGCTCGCGCCAGCTGTGGCCCGCGCGTCCCATCATCTCGTCCGCGGCCGCCGGGCCCGCGCTGCCGGGCTCGTAGATGTGCACGCCAGGCGTCGCCTCCCAGACCTGCAGCGCCGGCTGGATCAGCTCCCACGCGCGATCGACCGAGTCGCGGCGGTTGAACAGGGTCGCGTCGCCGCGCATGCAGTCGAGGATCAGCCGCTCGTAGGCCTCCGCGATCGGGCGCTTGAACGCGTCGGCGTACGACATCGTCATCACGACGTTGCCGACCTGGATGTTCTCGCCGGGCACCTTCGCGACGAACCGCAGCGAGACGCCCTCGTGCGGCTGGATGCGCAGCGTCAGCACCGCCGGTTGCAAGACGCTGCCGGCCGCCTCTTCCTTGAACAGCAAGAGCGGCACGCTCTTGAAGTGCAGCGCCACCTCGGTGACGCGCTCGGCGAGCCGCTTGCCGGCGCGCAGGTAGAACGGCACGCCCTGCCAGCGCCAGCTGTCGATCATGAAGCGCATCGCCGCGTAGGTCGGCGTCTGCGAGTCGTGCGGCACGCCGTCCTCGTCGCGATAACCGCGATACTGACCACGCACGCACCAGTTCGCGACGTCGTTGAGGTCCTGGTTGCGCACGGACCGCAGCACCTGCGATTTCTCGTCGCGAATGTCGTCGGCCGAGAACGACGCCGGCACCTCCATCGACACCAGCGACATCACCTGCAAGAGATGGTTCTGGACGATGTCGCGCACGACGCCGGTCTGCTCGTAGAACGCGCCGCGACCCTCGATGCCGATCGTCTCCGCCGCCGTGATCTCGACAAAGTCGACGTGGTTGCGGTTCCAGATCGGCTCGAAGATCGAGTTACCGAACCGCAGCACCAAGATGTTCTGGACGGTCTCTTTGCCGAGATAGTGATCGATGCGGTAGATCTGCGACTCGTCGAGATAGCTGCCGATCATCTCGTTGAGGGAGCGCGCGCTCGCGAGGTCGCGGCCGAACGGCTTCTCGACGATCACGCGGCAGCCGGCGACGCCGGGGCGCTGCTGCGCGCGCTCGATGAGCCCGTGCTTCTGCAGCTTCTCCAGGATGAGCGGAAACACCGACGGCGGGACCGACAGATAGAACAGCCGGTTGCCGCGCGTGCCCTTCTGCTTGCACGCGTCGAGCTTGGCCTTGAGCGCGAGGTAGGTCGCGTCGTTGTCGAACTCGCCGCCGACGAAATCGAGCATCGCGGCGAACTTGTCCCACTTGCTGGCTTCGACCTTCTGGCGCGAGAACTCGGTCACGCGCGGCTTCAGGTGGTCGGCGAACTGCGCCGCGTTCTGGTCACCGCGCGACAGCCCGATGATCGCGGTCGGCTCGGCGAGCGCGCCGTCGAGCAACAGGTTGTAGAACGCGGGCGCGAGCTTGCGGCCCGACAGATCGCCGAGCGCGCCGAAGATGACGACCGCGCACGGCTCGGGCCGGCGCCGCTTCGTCGTGATCTCGCCGAGGATCTCGCCGACGACCGAAGACGTGGGAAGTGGTTTGGTTAGCTCGGTCATGTCAGTCCTTCCGTGTGGCCGCGTCGTGCGCGGCGCCGTAGAGCGCGGCTTTCGGTTCGAGCGAGACGCGCACCGCGAGCGCCCGCGTCCACTTGTGAAAGCGCCCCTTGTCGTTGAAGCGCGCGAGAAACGCCGGCCGCTGCAACGCGGGCAAGATCTTCGGCGGGATGCCGCCGCCGACGACGACGCCGCCGACCGCGAGCCCGCGCAGCGCGAGGTTGCCGGCCTCGGCGCCGAGAATCGCGACGAACAGCTCGAGCGCGTGCACGCACGCCGGATCGCCTTCGGCGAGCGCGGTCTCGGCGATCACCGCGTTGCGATCGCCCTTCGCGAGCTTGTCGGCGAGCCACACCGGCTCGGTGCGGCCGTCGCGCGCGCGGCAGAACGCGTAGAGATCGCCGAGGCCGTTGCCCGACAGCACGCGCTCGTAGCTGACGTGGTTGCCGTAGAGATTGCGCAGAAAGCGCCACAGCTCGATCTCCTCGTCGGTGCCGGGCGCGAAGTCGGCGTGGCCCGCTTCCGTCGGCAGCGCGCGATAGCGCGTGCCGTCGCTGACCAGCAGCGACTCGCCGAGCCCGGTGCCGGGCGCGATCACCGCGATCGTCGCGTGCGGCGGCATCGGGCCCGGTTGCAGCACCGCGAACGCCGCGTCGGGGATCGCGAGCGCGCCGAGCGCGGTCGCCTGCAGATCGTTGAGCAGCCGCACCGGCGCGCCGAGCTTCTGCGCGAGCGCGCGCTCGCCGATCGTCCACGGCAGGTTCGTGATGCGCGCGACGCCGTCGACGACCGGCCCGGCGACGCCGAAGCACGCCGCGCGCAGCTGCGTGCGTTCGGCGCCGAGGAACGTGTCGAGCACCGCCTCGAGCGAGCCGTAGTCGGCGCAGTGATAGATCGCCTCGCGCGTGACCTTGCCGGCGTCGTCGCACACCGCGACCAGTGCCTTCGTGCCGCCGACGTCGCCGGCCAGGATCATGCGTGGGCCTCGAGCTGCGCGGCCGCCGCGGTGTCGACGAGCCACGCGACATCGGCAGCGCGCACGAGCTGCGCCGGGAAGCGCCCGGCCGGTCCATCGATCACGTCGTGCAGGCGCGCCGCCTTGTCGGCGCCCGCGACGAGGAACCGCACGCGCCGCGCGGCATCGATCGCGGGCAGCGTCAGGGTGATGCGCGTCGTCTTGCCGCCGGCGACCGGCGAGTCGACGGGGTTCGCGACGACGTAGCGCTGCCTCTCGGCCACCGCCGGGCTGCCCGGAAACAGCGACGCGGTGTGACCATCGGGCCCCATGCCGAGCCAGACCAGATCGAACACCGGCGGCGCGCCGAGCGCACCGACGAGCGCGCGCTCGTAGTCGGAGGCCGCGGCCTCGGGCGAGCGCTCGCCTTCGATGCGATGCACGCGCGTCAGCCCGAGCGGCGCGAGCAGCGTCTCGCGCGTCATGCGGTAGTTGGAGTCCTTGTGGTCGGGCGGCACGCAGCGCTCGTCGCCCCACCACAGCTCGATGCGATCCCACGGCAGCGCCGAGCGGCCCTGCGCCGCGAGCACGCCGAACAACGTCTTCGGCGTCGAGCCGCCGCTGAGCGCGACGTGACACGCGCCGCGCGCGGCGATCGCGACGCGCGCGACCTCGCCGAATTCGTCGGCGGCCGCGCGCGCGAGCGCGGCGACGTCGGGGAACGTGCGGACCGTCGCCGTCATCGTCGGCTAGCCGCCCGTCGGCCGCTCGACGTGGCCGCCGAACTGGAAGCGCATCGCGGACAGCACCTTCTCGGCGAACGAATGGTCCTGGCGCGAACGGAAGCGCGTGAACAGCGACGCCGCGATGACGTCGGCCGACACGGCCTCCTCGATCGCGGCCATCACCGTCCACCGACCTTCGCCCGAGTCCTGCACGTTGCCGGTGAACTTCGCGAGGTTCGCATCCTCGACCATCGCCTTCGCGGTGAGATCGATCAGCCACGACGACAGCACGCTGCCGCGCCGCCACACCTCGGCGACATCGGCGACCGGCACGTGCAGCCGGTGCTCCTCGGCGACCGTCGCGTTGGCCGCGCCGCGCATGATGTCGAAGCCCTCGGCGATCGCCTGCATGATGCCGTACTCGATGCCGTTGTGGACCATCTTGACGAAGTGGCCGGCGCCGACCGGCCCGCAGTGCAGGTAGCCATCCTCGGCGGTGCCGCTCATCTTCTCGCGGCCGGGCGTGCGCTCGACCGTGCCGCGGCCGGGCGCGAGCGTCTTGAAGATCGGGTCGAGCCGCTGCACGACATCTTTTTCGCCGCCGACCATCAAGCAGTAGCCGCGCTCGAGGCCGTACACGCCGCCGCTCGTGCCGGCATCGACGTAGTGCAGCTTCTTGGCCGCCAGCGCCTTGGCGCGCCGGATGTCGTCCTTGTAGTACGAGTTGCCGCCATCGATGATCGTGTCGCCGGCCTCGAGCCTGTCGCCGAGCTCCTGCACGGTCGACTCGGTCGGCCCGCCGGCCGGCACCATCACCCACACTGCACGCGGCTTCGCGAGCTGCGCGACCAGGTCGGCGAGCGAGCTCGCGCCCTTCGCGCCGTCGCTCGCGAGCTGCTTCACCGCATCCGCGCTGCGGTCGTATGCCACCACCTGGTGGCCGTTGCGCATGAGCCGGCGCGCCATGTTGGCGCCCATCCGGCCGAGTCCGATCATTCCGATCTGCATCAGCGTTCTCCCTTTGCTTGCGCGATCTGAGTCCGTGCGGCTTGCACGATCTTGTCGGGCTGAAACCCGAACTTGGTTTGCAGCTCCTTGAGCGGCGCCGACGCGCCGAACGTATGCATCGCGATGGTCTGGCCGCGGCGCCCGACGTAGCGCTCCCAGCCGAACGCCGCGCCCTGCTCGACCGCGACGCGCGCGGTCACCGCGGCCGGCAAGACGCTGTCGCGATATGCCGCGTCCTGCGCCTCGAACATCTCCCACGACGGCATGCTGACCACGCGCGAGCGCACGCCGCTCGCGACGAGCTGCTCGTGCGCGGCGACGCACAGCGCCACCTCGGTGCCGGTGCCGATCAGGATGACCTCTGGATTCGGCGAGTCGGCCAGGACGTACGCGCCGCGCCGCACACCGCTCGCCGCCGCGTACTTCGTCCGATCGAGCGTCGGCATCGCCTGGCGCGACAGCACGAGCACGGCGGGCTCGTGCTTGAGCTCCATCACGTGGCGCCACGCCTCGAGCACCTCGTTCGCGTCGCCCGGGCGCAGCACGATCAAGCCCGGAATCGCGCGCAGCGACGCCAGGTGCTCGATCGGCTGGTGCGTCGGGCCATCCTCGCCGACGCCGATCGAGTCGTGCGTGAAGATGTAGATGACCGGCAGCTCCATGATCGCGGCGAGCCGGATCGCGGGCCGCATGTAGTCGCTGAACACGAAGAAGCCGGAGCCGTAGACACGGAGCTTGCTCAGCGCCATCCCGTTGAGCGCGGCGCCCATCGCGTGCTCGCGGATGCCGAAGTGGAAGTTGCGGCCGAACGTGTCGCGCTCGAAGTCGCCGGCGCCTTCGAACGTCAGGCGCGTCAGCGTGGACGGCGCGAGATCCGCCGAGCCGCCGACGAGCCACGGCTCGTGCTTCGCGATCGCGTTCAGCACCTGGGCCGAGGCCTGACGGCCGGCGACGCCCTTCGGATCGGGCTTGAACGGCTGGAGCTCGGCATCCCAGCCCGCCGGCAGGTCGCGGCGCTGCATGCGCGACACCTCGTCGGCGAGCGCCGCGTGCTCCTTGCCGTACGCGGCGAACATCTGCTCCCACGCCTTGCGCGCGCTGTCGCCGCGCGTGCCGATGCCGGCGGCGAAGTGATCGTACACGCCGTCGGGCACCCCGAACTTCGCGTCTTCACCGAGCGGCCACCCGTACTGCTTCTTGACGTAGCGGATCTCGTCGTCGCCGAGCGGCGAGCCGTGCGCGGAGTGGCTGTCCTGCTTGTGCGAGCCGAAGCCGATGTGGCTGTCGACGATGATCAGCGTCGGGCGGTGCGCCTCGTCCTGGAACGTCCGGAACGCGCGCGCGAGCATGTCGAGATCGTTCGCGTCGCCGACGCGCGTGACGTTCCAGCCGTAGCCGATGAAACGCGTCGCGACGTCCTCGGTGAACGCGAGCGCCGTCGAGCCTTCGATCGTGATCCGGTTGTTGTCGTAGATCCAGCACAGCTCGCTGAGGCCGAGGTGGCCGGCGAGCGACGCGGCCTCGCTCGACACGCCTTCCATCATGCAGCCGTCGCCGCCGAGCGCGTAGACGTCGTAGTCGAACAGCGTCATGCCGGGCTGGTTGTAGCGAGCCGCGAGCCAGCGCCGCGCGATCGCCATGCCGACGCTGGTCGCGTAGCCCTGGCCGAGCGGACCG
Source organism: Kofleriaceae bacterium (assembly GCA_035500135.1). GTDB lineage: Bacteria > Myxococcota_A > Polyangia > Haliangiales > Haliangiaceae > JABFXX01. Next base: position 36,002 of record DATJXL010000241.1, on the reverse strand, counting down.
GTCGTGGTCTCGACGCCGCTCGTCCAGTGATACTCGGGATGGCCCGGGCACTTCGAATCGAGCTGGCGAAACTTCTTGATGTCGTCGAGCGAGACCGTCGGCGTGCCGAGCCGCTCGTAGGTCGGGTTGACCGCGCGCGTCTTCGTCAGGTGGAGCAGCGAGTACAGCAGCATCGAGGCGTGGCCCGCGGACAGCACGAAGCGATCGCGGTTCGGCCAGATCGGATCCTGCGGATCGAACTGCAGCGTGCGGTTCCACAGCTGGTACACGACCGGCGCGAGCGCCATCGGCGTGCCGGGATGCCCGGAGTCGGCCGCCTGCACGGCGTCCATGCTCAGCGTCCGGATCGTGTTGATGCACAGCTGATCGAGCTCGGCCTGTGTCACGCGCACCCCCTGCGGTTGCCGCGTACGATCCTACGGACGCCGGTCCTTGTACAGGTTGATGAGCCCATTCGTCGAGCTGTCGTGCGTCGTCACCTTCGCGTCACCATTCAACTCCGGAAGGATCTTCGACGCGAGCTGCTTGCCGAGCTCCACGCCCCACTGGTCGAAGCTGTAGATGTCCCACACGATGCCCTGCGTGAAGATCTTGTGCTCGTAGAGCGCGATCAGCGAGCCGAGCGTCTTCGGCGTCACCTTCTGGACGACGATCGAGGTCGTGGGCCGGTTGCCGGTGAACGTCTTGTGCGGGACGAGCGGCTCGATCTGGTCCTTGGGCAGCTTCTGCGCCTCGAGCTCGGCGCGCACCTCGTCGGGCGTCTTGCCCTTCATCAACGCTTCGGTCTGCGCGAAGAAGTTCGCCAGCAGGATCTCGTGGTGCTTGCCGAGCGGGTTGTGGGTCTCGATCGGCGCGATGAAGTCGCACGGGATGAGCCGCGTGCCCTGGTGGATCAGCTGGTAGAACGCGTGCTGGCCGTTCGTGCCGGGCTCGCCCCAGATGATCGGACCGGTCGAGTAATCGGTGATGCGCTGGCCGTGGCGGTCGACGCCCTTGCCGTTCGACTCCATGTCGCCCTGCTGGAAGTACGCGGCGAAGCGATGCAGGTACTGGTCGTACGGCAGGATCGCGTGGGTCTCGGCGCCCCAAAAGTTCTCGTACCAGACGCCGAGCACGCCGAGCGTGACCGGCAGGTTGTGCTCGAGCGGCGCGGTGCGGAAGTGCTCGTCCATCTCGTGGCCGCCGGCGAGCAGCTCCTCGAAGTGATCCATGCCGATCACGCACGCGATCGACAGCCCGATCGCGCTCCACAGCGAGTAGCGGCCGCCGACCCAGTCCCAGAACGGGAACATGTTCGCGGTGTCGATGCCGAACGCGGCCACTTCCTTCGCGTTCGTCGACAGCGCGACGAAGTGCTTCGCGACCGCATCATCCTGCGCGTGCAGCTTGTCGAGCAGCCACGCGCGTGCGCTGCGCGCGTTCGTCAGCGTCTCCTGGGTCGTGAACGTCTTGCTCGCGACGATGAACAGCGTGCGCTCGGGGTCGAGGTCCTTGACGGTCTCGACCAGGTGCGTGCCGTCGACGTTCGACACGAAGTGCGCGCGCATCCCGGCTTTCCAGTACGGGCGCAACGCCTCGGTCACCATCACCGGGCCGAGGTCGCTGCCGCCGATTCCGATGTTGACGACGTCGGTGATGGTCTTGCCGGTGTGGCCCTTCCACGTCCCGTTGCGCAGCCGGTCGGTGAAGTCGCGCATCTTCGCGAGCACCGCGTTGACCTCGGGCATCACGTCCTTGCCGTCGACGACGATCGGCCGGTTGCTGCGGTTGCGCAGCGCGACGTGCAGGACCGCGCGGTGCTCCGTGCCGTTGATCTTCTCGCCCGCGAACATCTTGTCGCGCCAGGTCGCGACGTCGGCCTGCTTCGCGAGCGCGAACAGAAGGCGCATCGTCTCGTCGGTCGCGCGGTGCTTCGAGTAGTCGACGAACAGCCCGCACGCCTCGCGCGACATCTTCGCGAACCGCTGCGGGTCCCTCGCGAACAGCTCGCGCATGTTCGTGCTCGCGATCGACTGCTTGTGATCGAGAAGTGCCTTCCACGCCGGGGTGCTGGTCAATGCCGCCATGGGCGGCAGCCTACACCGGCTATTTCACGGTCACGACGTAGTCGTGCGAGAAGCAGATACTCCCGCCGTCCTGCTCGATCAGCACCGAGAACGCGAACAGGCCGGTCTTGGCGTCGAACCCGGCCGCGGTGTTCGCGATCGAGTAGCCGACGAGCGACTTGCACGGGCCGTCCTTCGCGGGCAGCGCGAGGTGGATCGCCGCGAGCTTCTTGCCCGCCCGCGTCGGCGCGAGCTCGACCTTGCGGTCGGCGACGCCGACGTCGATCACGACGTCCTCGCTCGCGAGCTGCTCGCTCATGCTCGGCGCCGGCGCGGTCGCGCTGTCGTGGCGCACGGCCTTGCCGCTCACGCGCGAAACGCGCGACATCCGCTGGTACTTGCCGTCGGCGAGCAGCTTGCCGATCTTGTCGGCCGCGGCCTTCGCGCGCGCCGCGTCCTTGATCGGCGGGACGATCGAGATGCGCGGGCCGGGCGTCGTGCCGTCGAACACGACCAGCGAGGTCTTGGCGTCCTTGTCGGTGCCCGGCGACAGGCTGAAGATCGCGACGTGCTTGCCGTCCGCCGAGATCGCCGGGCAGCCCATCTGGATCTGCATCAGCGCCATCGCGGTGTCATCGCCGCGGGCGAGCGTGGGAACGAGCACGACGGCGAGCGCGAGCGAGCGGAGCGCGATCATCGCGTGACGATACCGCTACAGCAACCAGCACGCGACACGTAGTCGGGTCATCGTCGTCCATGATACGGACGTTCGCGAGCGCCACAACGGAGCGAGCGACGCAGATCGGCGCACGACGCACGTGGTATGGCTCACGCGTGGAGCTCGTCCATCTGCGCACGCTCTCTCGCCGCTACCCGAACGTGCCGGCCGCGATCGCCGAGCTCGCGAACCTCGAGGCGATCCTCACGCTGCCCGCGCCGACCGTCCACATCGTCAGCGACGTCCACGGCGAGTACGACAAGCTCCGCCAGGTCATCCACAACGCGTCGGGCAGCCTGCGGCCGCTCGTCGAGCGGCTGCTCGGCGACGGCGCGCTGCTGCCGATCATCTACCGGCCGCTCGAGGCCTGGCGCGCGCAAGGCACGCGGCTCGCCGACTTCGTCGTGCGCGCGACCGTCGTGATGCGTGCGCTCGCCCACCGCTACACGCTCAAGCACGTCGAGAAGATCATCCCCGATCCGTTCGATCCGCTGTTCCGCGAGCTCCTGTTCGGCAAGGAGGTCGGCCGCGCCCCCGAGTTCGTCGACGCGATGCTCGATCCGCTGCTGCGCCACGGCCGCGACGGCGAGCTCGTGCGGATGATCGCGCACGTGATCCGCAACCTCGCGGTGTACGAGCTCGTCGTCGCCGGCGATCTCGGCGACCGCGGGCCGCGCATCGATCGCGTGATCGAGCTGCTGATGCAGCAGCCGAACGTCGCGATCACGTGGGGCAACCACGACGCCGACTGGATCGCGGCGTGCCTCGGCCATCCGGCAGCGATCGCGACGGTCGTGCGGCTGTCCCTGCGCTACCAGCGGCTCGCGCAGCTCGAGGAGGGCTACGGCATCTCGCTCGCGCCGCTCGAGCGGCTCGCGCAGGCCGCGTACGGCGACGACCCGGCCGCGCGGTTCACCGTGAAAGGCGACGCCCCGGATCCTTTGCTGCTCGCGCGCATGCAGAAGGCCGCCGCGATCCTGCAGTTCAAGCTCGAGGGCGCGCTGTTTCGCCGACGCACCGAGTGGCAGATGGAGCCGCGCGCCCTGCTCCACCGGATCGATCCCGCGACCGGCACGATCGAGCTCGACGGCCGCCGCTACCAGCTCGTCGACACCCGGCTGCCGACGATCGACTGGGCCGACCCGTATGCGCTGTCGCCCGACGAGCGGCGCTGCCTCGAGGACCTGACGCGGTCGTTCACCGAGTCGGCGGCGCTCTGGCGCCACGTCCAGTTCCTCGCGTCGCGTGGCCGGATGTGGCTGCGCCGCGATCGCTGCGCGATCTTCCACGGCTGCGTGCCGGTCGACGAGCACGGCGAGTTCCTCGAGTTCCCCGTCGACGGCGTGCCGCGCGCCGGCCGCGCGCTGCTCGAAGCGCTCGATCTCGTCGTCCAGCGTGCGATCCTGCGGCGCTCGCCCGACGACGTCGACCTGGTGTTCTACCTGTGGACCGGCCCGCGCTCGCCGTGCTTCGGCAAGGACAAGATGGCGACGTTCGAGACCTACTTCCTCGCCGACAAGACGACCTACGAGGAGGCCAAGAACCCGTACTTCAAGCTGCTGCACGATCCGGCGTTCTGCGCGAAGCTCCTGCGCGAGTTCGGCATCGACGACGCGCGCGGCTTCATCGTCAACGGCCACGTGCCGGTCAAGCTCGATCAGGGCGAGCAGCCGGTGAAGAAGAGCGGCCGCGCGATCACGATCGACGGCGCGTTCGCCGCGGCGTACGGCGACAAGGGCTTCTCGCTCGTGCTCGACGCCGAGCGCATGTACCTCGCGCAGCACCATCACCTGGATCCGGGCGAAGACATCATCCCGACGGTGTCGGACGTCGCGGTCTACGACAAACCGCGGCGCGTCGGCGACACCGAGCAAGGCGACGAGCTGCGCGCGGAGATCGCGGCGCTCGAGGAGCTGATCGCCGCGTTCGAGTGCAACCTGGTACGGCCGACGTGACGCGACTCGGACTCGGACTCGGACTCGGACTCGGACTCGGACTTGGAGCTGCGCACGCCGATCCGCCGCCGTTCTATCCGTGGTCGGTCGTGCCGGAGATCGGCGGCCTCGCGAACGTCGCGCACGGCCGCACCGAGCCGCTCGTGCTCGCGCAGGTCCGCCTGCGCTACGGCACGGGCGATCCGGAGCCGGGCGTCGCGTACTCGGCGGGCGCCGGCGTCGAGACGCTCGACTTCGACACCGTCGAGCCGTCGCTCACACTCGGCATCGAGCCGCTGCACCGGCTATGTCACGACTGCGACGAGCAGCCGATCCTGGGCAGCGTGCGCCTCGAGGCCGGTGGCGGCGCCGCGTGGTCGAGCACGCAGAGCGGCCAGCTGTTCGGGCTCGCGCGGCTTTCGGCCGGCCTCGCGTTCGTGCGTCGCAACACCGTGGCGTCGCCGTTTCATCTGAGCGCGCAACTCGACGTCGTGGTCGAGGCCCAGCTCGCCTCCGACGGCACGCACCGGCTCTCGTTCGGCATCGCCGTCGACCCGTTCCGGATCGTCCAGGACGCGATCGCGTTCAACCGCTGAAGTGATACCGTTGCCGCACATGGCGAGCCTCCTCGATCAACTCACGGCGATGACGGTCGCGGTGTGCGACACCGGCGATCTCAACTCGATCAAGAAGTTCAAGCCGCGCGACGCGACGACGAACCCGTCGCTGATCACGGCGGCGGCCCAGATGCCGGAGTATTCCGACGTCGTCGATGGCGCGCTGCGCTGGGCCGAGAAGGAATCGGCCGGCGGCGACGACGCGAAGGTGATCGCGCTCGCGCTCGACCGGCTCGCGATCGAGTTCGGCCTGCGCATCCTGCAGATCGTGCCGGGCCGCGTGTCGACCGAGGTCGACGCGCGCCTGTCCTTCGACACGCAGGCGACGATCGCGAAGGGCCGCTGGCTCATCCAGCAGTACGAGGCGGCCGGCACCGCGCGCGAGCGCGTGCTGATCAAGATCGCGTCGACGTGGGAAGGCATCCGCGCCGCCGAGATCCTCCAGAAGGAGAAGATCCACTGCAACCTGACGCTGTTGTTCGGCATGCACCAGGCGATCGCGTGCGCCGAGGCGCGCGTCACGCTGATCAGCCCGTTCGTGGGGCGCATCCTCGACTGGCACAAGAAGGCGGAAGGTCGCGACTTCACGCCGGCGGAAGATCCGGGCGTGCACTCGGTGACGAAGATCTACAACTACTTCAAGCGCCACGGGCACCGCACCGAGGTGATGGGCGCGAGCTTCCGCAACGTCGGCGAGATCGTCGAGCTCGCCGGCTGCGACCTGCTGACGATCGCGCCGAACTACCTCGCCGAGCTCGCGGCGACGCAAGGCGCGCTCGTGCGCAAGCTCGATCCCGACAAGGCGCGCACGATGGACATCCCGGCGCAGAAGATGGACGAGGCCACGTTCCGCGCCGCCCACCAAGCCGACCGCATGGCGAAGGAGAAGCTCGACGAGGGCATCTCCGGGTTCTCGAAGGCGATCGTCGCGCTCGAGAAGCTCCTCGGCGAGCGCTACCGCGCGATGAAACACAAGGCGAAGACGGGCGAAGCCGCGCGCGCGTTCTTCCGCGTGTTCGATCTCGACGGCGATGGCTACATCACGCGCGAGGAGTGGACGGGCACCGACGCGGTGTTCGACGCGCTCGACGTCGATCGCGATGGCCGGATCACTCCGGAGGAGATGGCCGCGGGCGTCGGCGGCGCGTACGTGCTAGCGCAATAGCATGCGTACGCTCTGGATCGTCGCGATCGCGCTCGCGGTCGCGTGCGGAAAGGACAAGGGCGGGGACAACGCGACCGGCTCGGCCGCGCCTGCACCGCCGCCGACTCCGGCTGCGGCGCCGCCGCCCGGGCCGCCGGTGCCGCCTCAGCCGGCGCCGGCTCCGGTCCAGCTCGGCGCGAACGGCCTGCCGGCCGAGTGCGACGACTACAAGGCCGCGATCGACAAGCTCGCGTCGTGCCCGAAGCTCGCGCCCGACGCGAAGGACTCGCTCGTACAGGCCTATCAAGCCGCGTCGGCGAGCTGGGCACGCCTCCCTGCCGAGAGCCGCAAGAACCTCGCCGCCACGTGCAAGGCCGCGGTCGACGCGGTCGTCGCCGCGGCGAAGACGCAATGCGGGTGGGAGAGCCCGAAGAAGTAGCCAGCTAGCCAGCTCTCATCATTCGTCACATTGTGCTGGCTACGTCGCGCAGAACGCGCCGGTCCGCGATCTCACGAGACGTGTGAAGCGCTGGCCGCATCACCGGCGCACGCGAGGGTATGACTGCCCTGGTGCGTGCAGCACACAAGCTTGCCGCCGCAAGATCTTGGTTCTTGAGTTTCGCGGAGTTGCGAGAAAGCAGCGATTTCGGTGAAGGTCTTGCCAGCGACGCCCTCAGAAGGGTCGAGCCACGACGCAATGCCCGGACACGAAGACTTCGAGATTGCGCTTGAGCAGCGACGCCACGGGGTCCTGGATCCCGAGGGTGCCTCACGACTTGAGGAGCACCTAGCATCGTGTCCTGACTGCCGGGCATTCGCGGCCCTGACAACCCAGACGGAGGACGAGATGAGACAGCAAGCCGCCGCGGCGATCATGCGAATGGACTGGATCCGGATCGAGCACGGCATCGCGAGCTGGAGGGCCGAGATCCGGCGTCGGCCATGGCGAGGCTTGATCGAGACGATCGTGATGTTACCTGCACTATGGCTCGTCTTCGGTGTCGATGCGATCGGGCCGGTCATTGGCCTGCTGATCGGCCTTGCGATTGTTCGTCGTCGGTTGGGGATACAGCTCGCCAAGGGCAAACAGGCCGAGGAGTCGCGCGGCGCATTGCTCGACTTCTACCGGCGCCAGCTCGATCGCGAGATCGTGGCGCATCGCCGCGCCCTCGCGATCACAGCGGCCACGATGGTCGTCTTGCCTCTCGTGATCTTGTCGAGGCCGCATTCGACGCTCCAGCTCGCACTCACGGCTGGCCTGACGCTCGCGAGCGCATGCCACGGCGCATGGCTCGCACGAATCAAGCTGCCGCGACTTCGTCGCGAGCGCGTCGCCCTCGATTAGAATGGCGACCTCGCTCGACGCCGACGACGAAGCGCTATTGAGCGCCACACGGTCGAAGTCGACCGCGGAGCGCGCAGCCGCGCAACGACGGGTGTTCGAGCTGTTTCGCGAACGCGTGTTGGCTCTGTGCATCCACATCCTCGGCGTCCGCGACGACGCGCATGATGCAGTACAAGACACGTTCATATCGGTCTTCCGCGGACTCGACGGTTTTCGCGGCGAGGCGCGGCTGTCGACGTGGATCTATCAGATCGCGCTGCGTGAGGCGCTTCGCCACAAGGCTCGCCGCCGGACGAGCGAGCCGCTCGATGACGCGATGGTAGCGCCCGATCAAGGCGATCCCGCACTTCGCCGCGAGCAACGCGAGCGACTGGCGCGTGCGCTGGATCGGCTTTCGGCTGAACATCGCACGGTGCTGTCGTTGTTCGCACTCGAGGGGCTCTCGCATCGCGAGATCGCCGACGTGCTCGGGGTTCCGGAAGGCACGATCTGGTCGCGCGTGCACGCCGCGCGCAAGCGCCTCGCGATCGAGCTGTCGCCCTAGCCTGTGTGCAAGCATGAAGCACATCGCACCGCGCTCCTGCGCGACTACGAGATCGATCCGTTCTCAAGCGGGATTTCCTTCACCGGCTGGCGCGAGCTCGAAGGCAAGCCCTGGCTGTGGCAGCCGCCGCCGAGCTACCAGCCGCTGCGCGTGCGGCGTCCGCGCACGTGGCTGCTCGCGCACGGCTGGCGGCGGGCGGGCAAGCTAGCCAGCTACTTGCAGAGGCTCTGGTTCGTGCAGTCGGTGTGAATTCCGCCGTCGCGCTCCTTCTTGAGCTGGGCGGCTTTCAGCTCCTCGAGATGGCGTTGCGCCTCGAGCTTGGCGAGCTGCATCGCCTTCAGGTGTGCCTGCGCCTCGCGCAGCGCGATCGTGTCTTGCGCGTCGGCGACTTGCTTCAGCGCCGTGTCGATCTTCGCGGACATCTCGTCGAGCTCGCGCTGAGCCGCGTCGACACGCGCGCGCGCCTCGCGCATGTCGGCCTGCGCCTGCGCACGAGCATCATCGGCCGCGCGGGCAGCGTGCTGGGCCGCGTCGGCCTCGTTCGCGCGATCCACCGCGTACGCACCGAACGCCACCGTCGCGACCAGCGCGACCGCGGTCACCGCGATCATCCACCGCGGCCGCTTCTTCGCGACCTCGGCGCGGCGTAGCTCGATCTCGTCGGCGAGCCGGCGCTGCTCGAGCTCGGCGGCGTGGCGCGCGCGCTCCGACGCCTCGTGCGCCTCGACGCGCAGCCGAGCCTCGCGTTCCGCCGCGGCGCGCGCCTCTTCGACCCGGATCCGCTCCTCGCGCTCGGCCCGCACGCGCGCCTCTTCGGCGTCGCGCCGCGCCTGGTCCTGCCGCGCCTGCTCCGCGATGGCGGCCGCCCTCGCCCGCTCGCGCGCGGCTTGCTCGTCGCTGACCCGCTGCTGCGCGATCGCGCGCAGCTCCGACAGCGACGTCATCACCGAGGCCTCGATCCGTGACTGCATGGTCAGCAGACACGGCCGCGAGCCTCGAGTTGCGCGATCCTAACAGCCCTTCGCGAGTGGGTTATCTACGCACTCTTGGCGAAGGTGAACGCCCTTGGCGCGCTCGGCTTTTTCCGCCGCAGCCTTGGCCGCGGCCAGGCGCGCACTCATCTCAGCCTTCTCCTTGTTCAACTCGGCGAGGCGCTGCTGCGCGGCTTTGAGCGCTGCGGCATCCTGCGCGGTCGAAACATCTGCGACCGCTTTGTCGACTCTGGTGGAGATGTCGTCGAGGTCGTGCGTGGCCTTCTCGACGTCAGCCTGGAGCTTCTTGACCTGCTGCGCGTACTCTTCCTTCTCGCGCTCCGCTTGATCCGCCTTCTGGCGGTCGTCCTGAGAAGACGTATACGCGTTGTAACCGACGACGGCCGCGACGACGATGCCGAGCACCGCCAGGCCGGTCACGACGAGCATCCACGTCGGGCGCTTCTTCGCGACCTCGGCGCGGCGGATCTCCATCTCCTGGTGCAGGCGCTGCTGCTCGAGCGCGGCCTGCTGGCGCGCGCGCTCGGCGGCCTCGGCGGCCTCGACCCGCATGCGCGCTTCGCGCTCTGCCCCGAGGCGCGCCTCCTCGATCGAACGCTGGTGGTCGCGCTCGGCCTGGATGCGCGCCTCTTCCTCGGCGCGCCGGCGCGCCTCTTCGGCCTGCTGGGCCCGGACGCGCGCCTCTTCCTTGGCACGGACCGCGGCATCTTCTTCCTGGACGCGGTTCTCCTCGATCTCGCGAAGCTCGCGAAGGGAGAACAACACCGAATTCTCGCGCTTCTCGCCTTGAGGCATCGAAAGTCCTTCGCCCGGCGTTTCCACGGGGCTCTTCGATCTCTAACACGCGAGAAACAATTGCGCTATACCAACCACCCCCATGGGCTTCGTCGACCTCCACAGCCACGTGCTCTACGGGCTCGACGACGGTGCTCCGGACGAACCGACCGCGCTCGCGATGCTGGACGGCCTCGCGACCCTCGGCATTTCCGAGCAGTGCCTGACGCCGCATCAAAAGGCCTCGCAGTATTTGCCGGACTGGGATCGGATCGAGGCCACGCTGGTCGACCTCGAGCGCCTGCGCAAGCCGCAACATCCGACGCTGCGGCTCGGTGCCGAGAACATGTGGGACGATGTGTTCTACCGCCGCGCGCAGGACGGAACGATCCCGCATTATCGAGACACGAACGCGTTCCTCGTCGAGATCCCGCCGCCGCTCGTGCCGCCCGGGATGATCGAGCAGCTGTTCAAGTTCCGCATGGCGGGCAAGCTGCCGGTGCTGGCCCACCCCGAGCGCTACCACGCGCTGTGGGACGACGACGCGTTCGCGAGCGAGCTGCGCCGCCACTGCGCGTTCGTATGCGACCTCGGCGCGATCGGCGGCTACCACGGCCGGCGCGAGATGAAGCAGGCGCGCCACCTGCTCGAGAAAGGGCTCGCGTGCGCGGTCGCCACCGACGCCCACCAGCTCGGCGATCTCCAGCAGGCGGCCGAAGGCCTGCGCTGGATCGACAAGAAGCTCGGCCACACCACCACGGTGCGGCTGTTCGATCACGCGCCGCGCGCGATCCTCGCCGGGGAGCTGCCGGAGTGAAGCCGTGAAGCTGTTCGTCAACCTCGCGCTGTCGTTCGCGATGCTCGCGCTGTGCTTGTGGCTGATGTGGCCGAACGAGGAGACCCGCACGCAGCTATCGGCCGCGCTCGACGCGATCGAATTCCGTACGTTCGCGCCGTACCTCGTCGCCTACATCGCGCTGCTCGCGGTCGTGCACCTGTGCCGCTCGCTGCGCTGGAACAACCTGCTCGCGCCGCTCGGCGTGAAGATTCCCGCCGGGCCGCTGCTCGCGATCTCGTCGGTCGGGTTCATGGCGATCCTCGCGCTGCCGGCGCGCCTCGGCGAGTTCGTGCGGCCGGGGCTGCTGCGCAAGCGCGGCATCTCGGGCACGGCCGCGCTCGGCACGGTCGCGGTCGAGCGCATCGTCGACGGGCTCGTGATCTCGGTCGGCGTGTTCGTCGCGTTCTTCGTGCTGCACGGGCCGGACTCGCCGCGATGGATGATGCCGACCGCGTACGGCGCGCTCGGGCTGTTCGGCTGCGCGCTCGCGTTCCTGGTGTTCGCGATGCGCTGGCCCGCCAAGACCGTGAAGTTCTGCCTGACGATCTCGCTCCTGCCGAAGTTGTTCCCGCGCCTCGCCACCAAGGTCGAGGACATGCTGCTCAACATCATCCGCGGCTTCGACGTCCTCAAGGACCAGCGCAACCTCGGCGTGTTCGTGCTGTGGACGTTGGTGTACTGGGTCGCGAACGGCCTGGGCCTGTACGTGCTCGCGCACGGGTTCGGGATCCCGCTCGGCATCGTCGGCGCGTTCGCGACGATGGGCCTGGTCGGCGTCGGCATCATGCTGCCGAACTCGCCCGGCCTGGTCGGCCAGTTCCAGTGGTTCACGCTGCTCGGGCTGTCGCTGTACCTGCCCGGTGCCGCCGACAAGGGCTCGCCGATCTATCCGACCGCGTTCCTGTTCGCGAACGTGCACTACGCGCTCCAGGTGGTGTGGTACCTGGCGATGGGCAGCTTGGGCCTCGCGTCGCCGTGGGTCAGCTTCCACGACCTGTGGACCGCGCGAAAAGTGGCCCCGGCGCCGGTCACCGGCGACGATCCCGCTTGATGCGGTGGATCTTCGTCGCGATCTTCATCGTCGCCGTTTCCGCGGTCGCCGAGGCGCGCAGCGAGAAGACGCTCGCCTATCCGCGCGACGAGGCGTGGCCGGCGGCCGTCCGGTTCATCCGGCTCGACGCGCACTTCAAGGTGATCGAGAAGGATCCCGACGCCGGCTACGTCGTGTTCGAGCTCGTCGACGACAAGAAGACGTTCCGCGGCTCGCTCGAGGTGATCGACGTCGTGCAGGACGACCAGCATCAGGTGCGGTTCGTGATGACGATCGAGGACCGGCCGTCGTGGTTCGAGGTCGAGCTGCTCGCCAAGCTCGAGCGCAAGCTGCGCGCCGAGCTCGGCTCGCCCGCGCCACCGCCGACGCCGAAGAAGAAGCCCGACGAGCCGGCCAAGAAAGACGAGCCGAAGAAGGACGAGCCGAAGCCGCCGTCCGTGACCGACGACCCGCCGCCGGTGTCGCCGAATCCGTGACCTTCACAGCGTGAACGATAGCCTCGGCGCGAGCACACGAAGTTCGAATCGCTGCCCCGTCGTCGCGACGTTCGAGACGCGCTAGCCTCGCCTCATATGATCGACCTGCGCAGCGACACCGTCACGCGCCCGACCGCTGCGATGCGCGAGGCGATCGCGAAGGCGGACGTCGGCGACGACGTCTACGGCGAGGATCCGACCGTGCGGCGCCTCGAGGAGCGCGTCGCCGAGCTCGTCGGCACCGAGGCCGCGCTGTTCGTGCCGACCGGCACGATGGCGAACCAGATCGCGCTGCGCGTGCAGGCGCGGCCGGGCGACGAGGTCATCATCGGCGTCGGCGCACATTGCTGGCGCCACGAATCGGGCGCGCTCGCCGCGCTGGCCGGCCTGCAGACGCAGACGATCGGCAGCGACGGCACGTTCACCGCCGACGAGGTGCGCGCCGCGTTCAAGGATCGACATCCGTATCAGGCCGCGACGCGCATCGTCGCCGTCGAGAACACGCACAACATGGCAGGCGGCACCTGCTGGGACCGCGCGCGGCTGACCGCGGTGGTCGCGGCCGCGCACGAGCTCGGCATACACGCCCACCTCGACGGCGCGCGGATCTGGAACGCGGCGTTCGCGGGCGGCACGAGCGAGCGCGAGCTCGCGGCCGGCTTCGACTCGGTCAGCGTGTGCTTCTCGAAAGGGCTCGGGGCACCGGCCGGCTCCTGCGTGTGCGGCCCGCGCGCGCTGGTCAGCGAAGCCCATCGCGCGCGCAAGATGTACGGCGGCGGCATGCGCCAGGCCGGCATGCTCGCCGCCGGCGCGCTGTACGCGGTCGAGCACCACCGCGCGCGGCTCGGCGACGATCACGCGAACGCGCGCGCGTTCGCCGACGCGCTCGCCGGCACGCCCGGGGTTCACGTGAAGCAGCCGCAGACGAACATCGTGATGATCGATCTCGATCGCGCGATCGAGCCCGTGATGGCGGCCGCGAAGGCGCGCGGCGTCCTGCTCGGACCGGGCGGCGCGAGGCGGATCCGCGCGGTGACGCATCTCGACGTCGATCGCGACGCGTGCGTGAAGGCGGCGCGGATCCTGGCCGAGGTCGCGGCGGCCACCTGATGCGAAGAGTTACCGCCAAGGCGCCATGGAGACGCCAAGGCGCCGGAGGATCGGGATCGGGCCCGATCCCGTTCTTCTGGCGCCTCGGCGCTCTGCCTTGCGCCTTGGCGGTAATCGTTCTCTCGTGCTCGGCGCCCGCCACGCTGCCCGAGCTCGTGCAGGCCGAGTCGCGCGCCGATGCGGGCGACGTCGAGGGTGCGATCGCCGCGTATCGCCAGGCGCAGACCGCGTGTCATCGCCTTCGCCCCGAGCGCCGCGCGAAGGCCGCGTGCGGCGAGGCGCTGCTCGGCGAGGCCGAGGTGCTCGAGCACGCGAACCGCACGCAGGCCGCGATCGAGACCTACCTCGCGATCCCGCCGCGCACCGAGGACGACCCGACGACCGCGTCGACCGCGACGTACCGCGCCGGCAGGCTGCTGCTGCAGAGCGGCAAGACGGTCGACGCGTGGACCGCGCTGTGGAAGGTCGTCACCGACTGGCCCGACGAGCCGGTCGCGGCCGACGCGCTCAAGGACCTGCTCGACGACGGCCGAGCACGCGACGCCCGCGCGCTCGCCGAGCAGATCGGCAAGCTGCTGACGCCGCTGTCGCAGACGCAGGTCGCGGACAATCTGCTGTGGTCGCTCGCGGATCTCGACGAGCACGAGCTGGCGAACCCGGCCGCGGCGCGCGCGCTCTACGATCGGATCCCGCAGGACTATCCCGAATCCGGCCTGCGCGACGACGCGCGCTGGAACGCGGCGCGGATCTCTCGCGCGCTCGGCGATCCGAGGGGCGCGGTCGCGCGGCTGCGCGCGCTGCTGGCGACCCGCGAGGTGGCGATCGGCGCAGGGTCGTACTTCTCGATCTGGCTCGACGACGCCCAGCTCGAGCTCGGCAAGATCCTGCGCGACGACCTCCACGATCCGGCGGGCGCCGTCGCCGCGTTTCGCCAGCTGCCGAAGGACTACCCGGCGTCGATCCTGCGCGACGACGCGCTCTACGAGCTCGCGGTCACGCTCGCGCAACAGAACGATCACGCCGGCGCGTGCGCGGCCGTGCGCGACCTCGAGAAGCTCGAGCCCGACTCCAAGTACGTGCCGAGAACGACGGAGCTGGGATGTCGATAGACGCCGCGATCCGCCTGCGCGATGTCCACAAGCGGTACGGGCATCACGAGCTGCTCGCCGGCATCTCGCTCGACGTGCCGCGCGGCGGCAAGCTCGGGCTGATCGGCCCGGCCGCGTGCGGCAAGAGCGTGCTGTTGAAGCTGATCTGCGGGCTCGAGCAGCCCGATCGCGGCGACATCGAGGTGCTCGGCGAGTCGGTGCTCCGCAAGCGCGAGCCCGAGCTCGGCCCGCTGCGCCAGCGCGTCGGCATGCTGTTCCAGAACTACGCGCTGTTCGACTTCCTGTCGGTGCAGGCGAACGTCGCGTTCCCGCTCGAACAGCGCGGCACGATCTCCGCGCGCGACATCCTCGAACGCGTGACCGCGCGGCTGCGCGCGGTCGGCCTCGCCGGCAGCGAGGCCAAGCTGACCGCCGAGCTGTCGGGCGGGATGAAGAAGCGCGTCGGCATCGCGCGCGCGACCGTCGCCGATCCCGAGCTGGTCATCTACGACGAGCCGACGGCGGGCCTCGATCCGGTCACGACGCAGAAGATCTACGACCTGCTCGCTGCCGACCAGGCGCGCACCGGCGCGACCGTGCTCGCGGTATCGTCCGACGTCGTGGCGCTCGCGCGCTTCGTCGACGAGATCGCGTTCTTGTACCGCGGCCACATCGTGCACCGCGGACCGGCCGCGACCATCCTCGACGCGCCCGATCCGCTCGTCCGCCAGTTCGTGCGCGGCGAGCTCGAGGGCCCGCTCTCGGAGGCGCGCGCGTGAGGCAGGCGGTCGCGAACGTCGGCGCCGGCGCGCTGCGCGTGGCCGAGGAGGTCGGCGGTATCGTCATCCTCACGGGCCAGACGCTGCGCGCCCTTGTTCCCCCTCGCGTCGACACCCGCGAGCTGGTCAAGAACCTCTACAAGATGGGCAACCGCTCGGTGCCGATCGTCGTCTTGACCGCGTTCTTCGCGGGCGGCCTGATGACGCTGCAGACCGGGCCGTTCGTCAAGAAGCTCGGCGCGACCGCGCTCGCCGGCTGGGGCGCCGGCTACGCGGTGCTGCGCGAGATCGGGCCGATCTTGATCGCGCTGATGTTCTCGGGCCGCGTCGGCGCGAACAACACCGCCGAGCTCGCGACGATGACCGTCACCGAGCAGCTCGACGGCCTGCGCGCGCTCGCGATCGATCCGGTGCGGTTCCTCGTCGTGCCGCGCGTGCTCGCGATGATGGTGATGCTCGTCGCGCTCACCGTGATCGGCGACCTCGTCGCGCTCACCGGCGCGAGCGTGGTCGGCCACGCGATGCTCGACATCGAGTGGTCGACGATGTTCCATTCGTTCGCCGACAACCTGCGGCCGTACGACTTCCTGCACGGCGTCTATAAATCGATCGCGTTCGGCGCGGCGATCGCGATGTCGAGCTGCTACTTCGGCGTGACCGTACGCGGCGGCGCGGTCGGTGTGGGCCGCGCCGTCAACGCGGCCGTCGTCGCGGCCGCGGTCTCGATCATGCTGCTCGACTTCTTCCTCACCTACCTCACCGGATGACACGCTTCGCCGAAACCATCGGCGACGCCATCGTCGCCGCCGTCCGCGCGGTGCGCGACCTGTGGCTGGTCTACGTCGGCACGGTCGCCGGGCTGGTGCGCAAGAGCCGAGTACCCCACCGAGGCGAGGTCGCGCGCCAGCTGTACGCGATCGGCAACCGCTCGCTCGTGTTCGTGATCGTCACGCTCGGCTTCATCGGCATGGTGATGACGTACGAGGCGTGCCTGCAGCTGTCGCGCGTCGTCGGCGACTACACGCAGGTCGGCCCGCAGTACCTGCGACTCGTCATCTCGGACTTCGCGCCGACGTTGACCGCGCTGATGCTCGCGACGCGCGTCGGCGCCGGCATCGCGGCGGAGATCGGATCGATGAAGGTGACCGAGCAGATCGACGCGCTGCGGATGAGCGGCGTGCTGCCGATCGACTACCTGATCGTGCCGCGCTTCGTCGCGAGCGTGATCATGACGCTCGTATTGTCGACGGTCGGCGGCGCCGTGATGTACGCGGCCGGCGGGCTGACCGCGCAGTACTCGTTCGGCGTCAACCCGAACAACTTCTACGGCCTGCAGTTCGTGCGGCCGCGCCACGTCGTGATGATGATCGTCAAGGCGCTGTCGTACGGCGCCGCGATCCCGGTGGTCGCCGGGTTCTGCGGGCTGCGCGCGCGCGGCTCGAGCGAGGGCGTCGGCTGGGCGACGACCGCGGCCGTGATCGGCAGCTCGTTCGCGGTGATCGTGCTCGACTTCGTGATCTCGGCGGCCGCGCTGTTCGTCACCGGCGGAGATCTGTAGATGAGCGCGTACATCGAGTGGCGTGACGTCCACAAGGCCTTCGCCGGCAAGCCGGTCTTGCGCGGGATGTCGCTCGCCGTGACCAAGGGCGAGGTGCTGTTCATCATCGGCACGTCGGGGGTCGGCAAGTCGGTCACGATCAAGCATCTGATCGGCCTGCTCCCAATCGACGCCGGCGAGATCTGGTTCGACGGCGAGCGCGTCGACGAGCTGCCGGAGCGCAAGCTCGCGCCGCTGCGCCGCCGGATCGGCATGGTGTTCCAGAGCTCGACCTTGTTCGACTCGATGACGCTCGCCGAGAACGTCGCGCTGCCGCTGCGCAAGCACGGCGGCATGCGCCACGCGGCCGCGCTCGACGAGGCGCGCCGCCGCCTCGCGCAGGTCTACATGGAGGAGCACGCCGAGCGCTACCCGGCCGAGCTGTCGGACGGCATGCGCAAGCGCGCCGCGATCGCGCGCACGCTCGCGGTCGGCCCCGCCGGCCCGGCAAAGCCGGGCCAGCTCCACTCCGGGCCCGAGGTCGTGCTGTTCGACGAGCCGACGACCGGGCTCGATCCGGTGAGCGCGCGCCGCATCGATCGCCTGATCCGCGAGCTCGCGACGTCGCTCGGCGTCACCGCGATCGTCGTGTCGCACGATCCGCCGTCGATCCTCGGCATCGCGGATCGCGTCGCCCTGCTCTACCAGGGCGTCGTGCACGTCGTCGCCACGCCGGCCGAGCTGCGCGCATCGGCCGATCCGATCGTGCAACAATTCATCGGCGGCCAGTCGGCCGGGCCGATGGAGACCCCGGGATTTTGATCATGCGCACGTTCCTGCTCGTTTGCCTCGTGTCGTGCAGCGGTGCGGTGCCGTCGCCTCCGCCGCCCGCGCAACCGGCGACGTGCAGCGACACCAGCCGCGCCGAGACCGAGCGCGATCGCGTGCTCGCGAACGAGCGCGTCCTCGATCCGCGCCTGTTCGAGTGCGACGATCGCAACTGCCGGCTCGGCGAGCTCTGCATCGATCACTCGGCGAGCGCGCTCACCGAGTGCCGCACGATCCCGCGCACGGGCGCGTGCTACGCGCTGCCGCCCGAGTGCCGCGAGCTGCCGACGTGCGCGTGCGCCGCGCGCGCCGTCGCCGATCGCGATCCGAAGGCGACCGAGGAGTCGTGCACCGATGCCGGCGGGCACGTCACGTTCGCCGAACGCGACGACTGATCCAGCTCAGTACAGCGGCCCGAGGATCACGGTCATGTTGTTCGAGTTCGCGTTCGCGATCGCGACGTCGGGGATGCCATCCTCGTCGAAGTCGCCGTAGGCGACCCAATCGGGGCCGTTGTGCACGGTCGTGGTCGCCTTGCTCGTGAACGTGCCGGATCCGGTGCCCTGAAACACCGAGATCGTCGGGTCGTCGTAGTTTGCCGCCACGAGATCGAGGTGGCCGTCGCCGTCGAGATCGAGCGCGACGACCGCGATCGGCCAGTTGCCGGCGGTCGGCGTCGCGCCGGCCGAGAAGCTGCCGGCGCCGTTGCCGAGCATCACCGATAGCGTCGTGCCGCCGAAGTTGGCGGTGACCATGTCCGCGTGGCCGTCCTCGTTGAAGTCGCCGACCGCGAGGCCCTGCGGATTCGGGCCGGTCGTGAACGGCGACGGCGCCGCGAAGTTCCCGGAGCCATCCCCGGTGATGACCTCCATGTTCATCGAGCCGAAGTCGGTCAGGATGATGTCGTCAGCGGAGTCGCCGTTGACGTCGGTGACGACGATGCCGGCCGGATCGGTGTCGACCGCGAGGTGCTGCGTGCGCGACGTGTTGAAGACCGGGCCGGTGGCCTCGCCGAACAGCACGTCGACCTTCTTCGCGTTGTACCCGGCGATCGCGAGATCGAGGCGGCCGTCGCGATCGAAGTCACCGATGCCGATCGCCGCCGACTCCAGCGACGTCGGAAAGGTCACCGCGGTCGCGAACGTGCCGTCGCCGTTACCGTGCAAGAACGCGACGGTGCTCGTCATCGCGCCGCCGAGGTCGGCGACTGCGAGATCGAGCACGCCATCGCCGTCGAGATCGCGCGCGACGATCGCACCCGGTGCGTTGCCCGCGCCGAACGTGTTCGGCGTGCCGAAGCTGCCGCCGCCGTCGCCGAGGTAGATGCCGACGTCGTTCGACCCGTCGTTGCACACCGCCAGATCGAGATAGCCGTCGCGATTGAAATCGCCGACCGCGATGCCGGTCGGCGAGCTGCCCGTCGAGTAGTCCATCTGCACGGGCGCGGTGCGCACGTGCATGCCGCCGTCGCCGCCGCCGCCACCGCCGCCACCGCCGCCACCACCGCCGCCGCCGCCACCACCGCCGCCGCCGCCACCGAAACCTCCGTCACCGTCGGCGGCGCCGCTCGGCGTGAAGTCGAGGCGACCGCACGCGGCGACGACGACGAGCACGCAGCACGAAACGCGCCGGGCGAGATGCCCCATCAGCTACGATCATACGTCAGTCGCGCACGAGCGACAGTCTAGAATCGAAGCGTGCGCGCGTGGATCGCAATCGCCGCGACGTGTGGCGCGTGTGGACACATCGACTTCGCCGCGCACGACCGCGGCGACCATCACCGGACCGATCTCGTTCGTGTGTGATGATCTGGCTCGAACGCGACGCTCGATCAGGCATCGGGGGTCACGATGACCGCGCCACCGCTTGGAAGTCCGTACCTCGACTCGTAGTCCGATCTGGCACCGGGCGCGGCGGCTTCGTTCGTGCTCGAGTTCACGGACCCGACGAACACGACGATCACCTACACCACGCGCGTGCTCGCTGGCTCCGCTGCGCGCTGATCGTCAGTCGCGCGGATGATCGATCACCCGCCACGGGTGCCGCTTCAGGATCTTGCCCAGCTCCTTCGCGTCCTCCGGAAACTCGGGGTCATGCGCGAGCTTCATCATCGTGCCCTCGCCCCGCGCGAGCGAGGCATTCAGGGCATCGATCTGCGCGAGCAGCGGATCGAGCTTGGCCATCGCGCCGCGCGCGCGATCGATCGCGGCCGCGACCGCGTCGAGGATCGCGTTGCCTTTCGCGTCGAGCCGGCCGCGCAGCGCGGTCACGCTCGCCGACAGCCCGTCGAGCTTGGCGCCGAGCAGCGCGAACGAGGCGCGCGCCTGCGCGATCGTCGCGCGCTGGTCGTCCATCACGTGCGCGATGCGATCGAGTCCGGACCGCCCGCCGATCGCGGCGGCGGTGCGATCGGCTTCGTCGCGCAGCGCCGCGAGGTCGCCGCCGAGCGCGACGCCGGGCGCGAGCTCCTTCACGTGTGCGCGCACCTGATCGATCTGCGCGCGCAGCGCGTCGATCTCGGGCTGCACCTCGTCGCGAAACTGGCCGAGGTTGGTCAGGTTGTTCCACGTGCGCTCGAGCACGCGATCGAGGCTCGGCGGATCGCGCCCGCGCAGCTCTTCGCCCTCGGCGAGCAGCGGCGCGCCCGGCTCGGCCGGCCCGAGCTCGACGTACTTGCCCGACAGCGGGCCGCGCGACGCGACGAATAGATCGCCGCGGTGCAGGTCGCGGGCGACGCCCGCTTCGATCGCGATGGTGACGACCGTACCGTAGGCGCCGGCGAGCAGCGGCGCGCCGCGCGGGGCGAGCGCGATCGACTCGACGCGGCCGACGCTGCGGCCCGCGACCACGAACGGCGCGCCTTCGGTCAGCCCGCCGGTGGCTTCGAAGTACACGCGGATGCGAACGTGGCTGCCCCACTCGATGCGGTCGTAGACGAACACGAAGAACGCGATGCCGAGCGCGAGCACCGCGAGCGTGACCATGCCGACCTTGCGCGCGAGCGCCGAATCCTGCGCGAGCAACACGCGGTCATTCCTTCCAGAAGAACTTCCACGGATTGCGCTTGAGATCGCGGATCAGCTCGCGCAGGTCGCTGTAGAGCTCGTCGCGCGCGAGCAGCGCGCCCGCGGTGCCCTTGCCGGCGCGCAGGTCGGTCACCATGCCGTTGACGTTGTCGATGAGCCCGCCGGCCTTGCCGGCCGCGGTCGCCGCTTGATCGGCGGCGTGGATCGCAGTGTCGAGCCGCTGCTCGGTGACGAGCCCGGTCACGCGCGTCGCGTCGGTCATCAGCGCCTGCGCCGGCGGCGTCAGCGCGGTCATCGTCGACTGCGCGGTCTTGAGCGTCGAGTCGGCGTCGGCGACGAGCGCGGCGACCGGCCGGCCATCGCCGAGCCCGGCGTTGACCTTGACGAGCGTGGTCTTCGCCTCCTTCGCGAGGTCGGCGCCGTTCGCGATCAGCTCGCCGAGATGCGCGCGGTTGTCGACCAGGAGCTTGTCGAGCTCGGCGACCGCGTTCGCGCTGTTCGATAAGAGGTTCTTGATGTTGTCGCGGTCGTCGTGCAGCACCGAGCCGACGCCGTCGAGCACCTCGTACAGCTTCGCGACCACGAGGTCGGTGCGCGGCGGGTCGTGCACCCACGGCCGGCCGTGAAACACCGCGCCGTCCGCGATCGCCGGGTGGTCCCAGTCGTGGCCCGGCACGATCTCGAGGTACTGCTCGCCGAGCACGCCCGCGGTGTTGATGAAGAACTCGGCGTCGCCGCGAATGCCGTCGCGCGCGCGCTCCTCGATCCACACCGTGACGCGGACCTGCACGCGCTGGTGCAGCTGCGGATCCTCGCGGCCGCCGAACAGCTCGACGCTCTCGACCTTGCCGACCTTGATCCCCGACACCTTCACGGGCGCGCCGGGCTGCAGGCTGCCGACGTAATCGAAGTCGACCGCGATCGAGAACCCCGAGCGCAGCGAGAAGTTGCCGAGGATGAAGATGAAGCCGAGCAAGATCGCGGTCGAGATCAGGATGAGCAATCCGACCTTGAGCTCGAGCGTGCGTTCGCGCGCCATCGCGCGATCCTAGCTTGGCCTACTGCCAGCCGCCGCCTTGCGGCGGATAGCCTCCACCTTGCGGCGGGTAACCGCCGCCTTGCGGCGGGTAGCCTCCGCCTTGCGGCGGGTAGCCTCCGCCTTGCGGCGGATAGCCGCCACCCTGCGGCGGGTAGCCACCTTGCTGCGGCGGATAGCCGCCGCCGGCCGCCATCATCGGGCCGCCGCCGGCGAGCTCGTTGAACTTGAGCTGGATGAGGATCATGCCGATGATGCCGAGGAAGAACACGAGCAGGAACGCGACGATCTGAGTCGTGCGCCCGTTGGTCGCCTTCTGCACGCCGCCCGCCCAGTGCCACATCCAGATGATGTTGAGGATGGGCACGACGAGGTGCCACGACGGCGGGATCGTCGCCTGCGCCTGCTTGACCATCTCGTTGCGCGTGCGGATGAACCACACGAGCCCGTAGAGGCCCATCGTCAGCACGCACATCAGGATCAGCGTGCCGACCGACTCGCGCGTGTAGCCCTTGTCGCTGCCCGCCGACATCGTCACGAGCTCGTCGTACGCGCCTGGTGCGGCCATCATCAACACACCGAAGAACGCGATGATCGGCAGTAACAGGTGGCCCATGATGAGCAGCGCACCGACCACGATGTGCGCGTGCACGATCAAGATCAGGCCGAACAGCAGCACCTGCAGCGGCAGCCACAGCAGCATCAGCGCGCAGATGATCGGGCCGAACGCATCGATCGCCTGCAGCGCCGGCGGCAGCTTCTGCGGCGGCACGACGAACAGCACGCACGCGACCGCGAGCGTCGTGATCAGGAAGTCGAGCAGCTGGTAGACGATCGCGAGGATCGGCGCGCCGCTGAACTTGAACGAGTAGTCGAGCATGTGCAGCCAGGTCAGCGCCATCCACGCCGAGCCGACCGCGATCACGATGCGCGCGAGCTGATCCTGCGGCTTCGCGATGCGCGCGAGCAGGCCGAACACGATCACCGCGTACGCGATCCAGTTCGTGAAGTGCCCGCCACCGCCGCCCTCGGGTCCGAACACGCCGCCCATCATGCCGCCGAACTGCACGACCCCGGCGAACGCGATCGTGAACGGAATCCAATGCAGGACCGCGGGCGGAATCTTCTGGCGCATGTCCGCGGGCGCGGCCGCGACGAGTAGGTACGCGCCGCCCGCGATGATCGGCCAGATCAGGAACGCCCACTTCGGCACGCCGCTCGAGAACGCGAAGATCAGCGGCTTGAGCTCGAACGGCACGAAGATCGACGCGACGAGCGCGACGCCTGCGAGGAACAGCATCTTGCGCTGCACCGACGAGTCACGCAGCTTGCTCACCGGGAATCCGAACAGCGTGCCCGGCGCTGACTGCGGCAACCGCGCCGCGAAGTCCTGCATGCCGCCGTGGTGCTGCGGCTGTTGCTGGCCGTACGGATCCTGCCCGTACGGGTTCTGCGCCTGCGGATAGCCCGGCTGCTGGCCGAAGCCCTGCTGCGGCTGGCCGTAGCCCTGCTGCGGCTGCGCCTGCGGATAGCCCGGCTGCTGACCGTACGCCTGCTGCGGCTGCGCCTGCGGATAGCCGGGCTGCTGGCCGTACGCCTGCTGCTGCGGCTGCGCCTGCGCCTGCGGATATCCCGGCTGCTGACCGAAACCCTGCGGCTGCTGCGGCTGACCGAAACCCGATTGCTGCTGCGGCGGCTGACCGTAGGCCTGCTGCGGCTGCTGCGGCTGTCCGTACCCCGACTGCTGCGCGGGTTGCTGCTGGCCGTAGCCCTGTTGTGGTTGCTGCGGGTAACCCGGTTGCTGACCGTACGCTTGCTGCGGCTGCTGCGGTTGACCGTAGCCCTGCTGTTGCGGCGGCTGACCGTACGCTTGCTGCGGCTGTTGCGGCGGCGGGAACCCTTGCGCCTGCTGCGGCGCGAAACCTTGCTGCTGTGGCGGCTGGAAACCCTGTTGCGGATAACCGGGCTGCTGAGCAGGAGCCGCGGGACGGCCGGCCGCGGGAGGCGGTTGCTGCGGTGCACCCGGACGCCCCGGCACCACCGGCGCTGCGTAACCGAACATCGTCTTCGCCGGCTGACCTTGGGGCGGAGCACCCGCTTGCATCGCGGGCATCGGACGACCGCACGTTCCGCAGGCCGGAGCGTTCATGAGCACGGCAGCGCCGCAATACGGGCACGGCCTCGTTGGAGTGGCCATCTCGGTTTCCCCTGTCCTTTCGGATGAGAACGGTAACCCGTGCTCCGTCGCGAAAGCAACGAACCGACCAGGTTTTGGGGATCGTGTTATCTCTCATGGCCGTGGCGCGCCGACTGCCCGCTTTCGATCCCGCGCGCGGCGAGCCGGTCGAGGTCCGGATCGCGGACGCGACCGTGCGCGCGTACCCCGACGAAAGCGTCGCGGCGGCCGCGCTCGCGAGCGGCACGCGCGTGCTGTCGCGCTCGCTCAAGTACCACCGACCGCGCACGTTTTTCTGTCTCGAAGGCCACTGCAGCGGCTGCCTCGTGCGGCTCGACGGCGTGCCGAACCTGCGCGCGTGCCAGGCGCCGTGCACGCAGGGCGCCGAGGTCGAGGGTCAGAACGCGTTTCCCTCGGCGGAGGTCGACCTGCTCGGCGCGGTCGACTTCCTGTTCGCGCGCGGCCTCGATCACCACACGCTGATGACCGGATCGTCCGTGCTGAACCGGCTCGCCAACAAGGTCGTGCGCCAGCTGTCGGGCCTGGGCAAGCTGCCGGCGCAGCCGGCGCGCGAGCTGCCCGAGGTCGGCGCGCGTGTGGTCGACGCCTGCGTGATCGGCGGCGGACCGGCCGGGCTCGCCGCCGCGATCGCATGCGCCGAGCGCGGCAAGTCGACGCTGCTCGTCGACGATCAGCTGCGCCCCGGTGGCAGCCTGCGCGCCGATCCACGCGGCGGGCGCGATGCCGCCGAGGCGCGCTGGGCCGCGGCGCGCGCCGCCGGCGTCGAGGTGCTCGCGCGGTCGACCGCGATCGGATTCTTTCCCGAGGACGATCGCGGCGAGCTCGCGATCGCGTCGCCGGATCAGCTCGTGCGCGTCCACGCGCGCGCGTGGATCTGGGCGACCGGCGGCTACGCGGTGAACCTGCCGTTCGCCGACAACGATCGTCCCGGCGTGATCGCGGCGCGCGCGGTCGGCCGGTTGCTCGTCGATCACGGCATCCTCGCCGGCGACAAGATCGTGATCGTCGAGGTGCCGCGAGTCGCGCGCGAGGCCGAGGATCTCGAGGCCGCGCTCGCCGATGCGGGCGCCGAGGTCGCGCGCGTGCCGCTCGCCGACGTCGTCGGCGCGCGCGGCCGGAGCTGGGTGAGCGGGCTCGACACCGTCGCCGGGCGCTACGAGTGCGACCTGCTCGCGGTCGCCGCGATCCCGTCGCCAGCGTCGGAAGGCCCGCGCCAGCACAAGTGCAAGGTCGAGCTCGATCCGGACGCGGGAGGGTTTCGCGTCGTGGTCGACGAGCACGGCCGGACGTCGACGCCGGGAGTGTGGGCGTGTGGCGACCTGACCGGCTTCATGGGAACCGACGCCGCGGCACGAGATGGCGCGCGCGTCGGCGCCGGCGCGGCGGCGTCGCTGTAAGCTCGACACGTGGCCCGCAAGATCGTGCTCTGCCGCTGCGAGGACGTCACGCTCGCCGACCTCGAGCACTGCGTGTCGCGCGGCTATCGCGACATCGAGGAGGTGAAGCGCTACACCGGCTTCGGCACCGGCCCCTGTCAGGGCAAGGAATGCCTCGCGCCGATGGCAACGCAGCTCGCGCGGCTCACCGGCAAGACGCCGGCGCAGATCCCGCCGTTCACATCGCGCCCGCCGCTCGCACCGACGCCGATCAAGCTGCTCGCGAACGCGCCCGAAGCGCACCGGTTCGAGGACGATCCGACGTGACACCGGGCGCCAGCGACGACGAGGACGACGAAGCGCGCGCGGATCTGTCCGGCGAGATCCGGCTGCCCGCGACGCTCGACTCGTCGGGTGAGCTGCCCGCGCGCGCCGAGATCGCCATCGTCGGCGGCGGCGTCATGGGTCTGTCCATCGCGTATCACCTCGCGCACAACGATCTGACCGACGTCGTCGTGCTCGAGCGCGGCTACCTCGCCGAAGGCGCGAGCGGCCGCAACGGCGGCGGCGTGCGCCAGCAGTGGTCGACCGAGCTGACCATCCGCTTGATGCAGGACTCGGTCGAGCTGTGCCGGCGGTTCGCGGTCGATCTCGGCGTCAACGTGTGGTTCCGCCAGGGCGGCTATCTCTTTCTCGCGCGCTCGGCGAAGGAGGTCGCGCGCCTCGAGAAGAACATCGCGCTGCAGAACCGCTGCGGCGTGCCGACGAAGATGCTCGAGCCGAGAGCGGCGCAGGAGATCGTGCCCGAGCTCGATCTCACCGGCATCGTCGGCGCGTCGTACAACTCGACCGACGGGATCCTGTTCCCGTGGCCGTTCCTGTGGGGCTACGCGCGGCAAGCGGCCGCGTACGGCGTGCGCATCTTCACGCAGACTCCGGTGACCGCGCTCGCGCGCGAGCCCGGCGGCGGCTACACGCTCGACACGCCGCGCGGCCGCATCCACGCGCGTCGCGTGATCGACGCGTGCGGCGCGTGGTCGCCGAAGCTCGCCGAGATGATCGGCGTGACCATCCCGACCTGGCCGATCCGCCACGAGATCTGCTCGAGCGAGCCGCTCAAGCCGTTCCTGCGGCCGATGGTCAGCGAGCTGGCGAGCGGCCTGTACTGCTCGCAATCGATGCGCGGCGAGATCGTCGGCGGCGTGACGATTCCCGGCCACGGCTCGACGTACGCGATGGGCTCGACGCTCGGCTTTCTCGCGACCTACGCGCGCCGGCTCGTCAAGCTCATGCCGGTGCTCGGCGACATCAAGATCCTGCGCCAGTGGGCCGGGCCGTACGATCAATCGGCCGACGGCAACCCGATCGTCGGCGCCGTGCCCGATCATCCCGACTTCTTCCTCGCGTGTGGCTTCGTCGGCCACGGCTTCATGATGGCGCCGATCGTCGGCAAGCTGTACGGCGAGTGGCTCACCGGCGGCGCGCCGCACGAGATCTTCGAGCGCTACAACCTCGCGCGGTTCGCCAGCGGCGCGAGCGCGGCGCACGAACAAGAAGACTTCAACATCGGCTAGTCATCCTTGGTAACGATCACGTCGCCCTGGAACTTCTCGCCGAGCCACGCGCCGACGACCGAGGCGACGAGCGGGATTGCGTAATCCTCGCCGATGGAGACGGGGTCGTAGAAGATGATTCCGCCGAAGAACAGGTAGATCGCTCCGACGAGCGCTAGGAGTGCGGCGATGCCGGCCTCGATGATCGTCGAACCTTCCGATTGCCAGCCGATCACGAACCCACCGAGTGCGAAGCACCCCGCCTCGACGCCGCGATCTACCCACATGTCATGAGTCGCGAGGCCGGTTAGCACGAACCGGCCAAACCACAGCGCGATCAGCATCAACACGGCGCCGCCTATCACCCAGCCGAAGCTGAAGTGCTTGTCCTTGGTGTACTCGGCCATGCCGCCACGATATCGCGACCGTGGTAGAGACGTAAGGCGTGTCGATCCTCGCGGCTCATTCGATCGGCTTCGTCGGCGCCGGCAACATGGCCGAGGCGATGATCCGCGGGCTCGTGCGCGGCGGGCACGTCGCGCCGGGCAAGATCGCGGCATCGGGGCCGCGCCGCGAGCGCCTCGACGAGCTCGCGAAGCAGTACGGCATCGAGACCACGACCGACAACCGCGAGGTCGCGCGCAAGTGCGGGCTCGTCGTGCTGTCGGTCAAGCCGCAGATCGCCGACAAGGTGCTGCGCGAGATCGGGGACGAGCTGCACGCGGGCACGCTGGTCGTGTCGATCTGCGCCGGCATCGACACCGCGGCGATCGAAGAGGCGGTCGCGCCGGGCGTGCGCGTCGTGCGCGCGATGCCCAACACGCCGGCGCTCGTCGGCGCGGGCGCCACCGCGATCGCCGCCGGCAAGCTCGCGAGCGAGGCCGACGTCGCCACCGCGCGCGCGCTGTTCGACGCGGTCGGCATCACGGTCGTGCTCGACGAGGGCCACCTCGATGCGGTCACCGGGCTGTCGGGCTCGGGCCCGGCCTACATCTTCTTGATCCTCGAGGCGCTCGCCGATGCCGGCGTCAAGGTCGGGCTGTCGCGGCGCAACGCGCAGCGGCTCGCCGCGCAGACCGTGATGGGCTCGGCCAAGCTCCTGCTCGAGACCGACGAGCATCCCGGCAAGCTCAAGGACATGGTGACGTCGCCGGGTGGCACCGCGATCGCCGGCCTGCACACGCTCGAAGAAGGCGGGCTGCGGACGACGCTGATCAACGCGGTCGAGACCGCGACCAAGCGCGCGCGCGAGCTCGGCCGCGGCGGGAAGTGACGCGGTGAACATCGTCGAGCGCGACGGTGCGGTGACGTTCGACATCCTGGTGTCGCCGCGGGCCTCGCGCGGCAAGCTCGGTCCGCTGCACGCCGGCCGGCTCAAGGTCGCGGTCACCGCGCCGCCGGTCGACGGCGAGGCGAACGCCGCGGTGATCGAGCTGCTCGCAGCCGAGCTCGGGGTCGCGCGCGGCGCGATCGCGATCGTCGCCGGCGCACGCGGCAAGCGCAAGACCGTGCGCGTGCGCGGCATCGCGCGCGAGATGATCGAGAGGCTCGCGGCGTGAGGTACGCGCTGTTCGCGTTGCTCGCGGCGTGCGCGGATCAGAGCGGCACGCTGTCGGTGACGTTGACGACCGCGCCGGGCTCGCACGTGCTCGACGCCGCGAGCGAGCTGCGGCTCGTGCTCACGAGCCCGCATCAGGTGCAGACCGCGACGCGCGGCGGCAGTGGCTTCACGATCTCGATCGAGGTGCCGGCGACCGGCGCGACGACGTCGCTGATCGTCGACGCGCTCGACGACACCGGCGCGATCATCGCGACCGGCGCGTCGCCGCCGTTCGCGCTCGGCGGCTCCGACGCCGAGGTCGCGATCTACATGGCCGCGCCGAACACGATCGGCGCGGCACCGGCGGCGCTCGCGACCGCGCGCGCGGCGCTCGCCACCGGTGCGCTCGCCTACGGCGCGATCTTCGCCGGCGGTCTCGATCCGACCGGCGCCGCGAGCGACGCGCTCGAGATCTACAACGCGTACGATCACACGCTGATCGAGGGCCTGACGATGCCGGCCGCGCGCAGCGCGCAGATGCTCGGCGTCGGCTCGAACGGGCTCGTGTACCTGTTCGGGGGCGCCGATTCGACCGGCACGCCGACCGACTCGTTGTGGTCGTTCGACACCACGGCCGCGCCGTCCGGCTCGTACAGCGACCTCGGCGACAAGACCGGCTTCGCGCGCGCGAACGCCGCGACCGTGCCGATCGCGAGCGACGAGTATCTGATCGCCGGCATGCCCGGCTTCGACCTGATCGGGACGCAAGGCGCGGTCACCGCGGTCGCGAAGGTTCCGGCGCTGCCGGCTGCCGGCACCTCGGTCGAGGCGAGCGACGGCACGACGACCGCGCTGTTCGCCGACGCGACCGGCGTCGTGCGCTATCGCGCCGGTGCGTACGACACGCCGACGATCGCGGCCGCGACGCGCGCCGGCTCGGTGATCGCGTTGCCCGGAGGTGAGTTCGCGGTCGTGTGCGGCGGCTTGAGCGATGGCGTCGAGATCGACGCCGCGACCGAATCGACGATGGCGCTGCCGGGCGTGCCCGGCGTGGGGAAGACCGGCTGTGTCACTGCCGCGACCGCGACCGGCGTGCTGATCGCCGGCGGACTGCTCGAATCGGGAGGCGTCGATCCGACCGCCACGATCTACGACCCGGCGACGTTCGCGCCGATCGCCACCACCACGCTCGTGGTGCCGCGATACAACGCGGTCGGCCTGCCGCTGCCGAACGGCCAGATCTTGATCGCCGGCGGCGTGGACGCGAACGGTGCGCCGATCGCGACGCTCGAGCTGTTCACACCTGCATCGGCGGAGTGATGAGCGTGTTGTACGCAGTCGTCGCGATCGCGGCCGGCGCCGCACTGGTCGTGCTCGGCGCCCCGAGCTGGCTCGCGCTCGCGTCCGGGCTCGCGATCGCGCTCGCGAGCGGCCTCGCCGCGCCTCCGATCGTCAAGCGGCTGACGACGTGGTCGCTGCAGCTCGGCGTGATCGCGCTCGGCGCCGGCATGGACCTCGCGATCGTCGCGCACGCCGGCCTGACCGGCGCGCTGATCACCGCGACGAGCCTCGCGATCGCGATCGTGCTCGGCCTCGCGCTCGGCAAGCGGCTGCGCGTGCCCGGCGACACGCCGCTGCTCGTGTCGGTCGGCACCGCGATCTGCGGCGGCAGCGCGATCGCCGCGGTCGCGAGCGTGATCCAGCCGAAGGAGCACGAGACGTCGGTGGCGCTCGCCGTCGTGTTCGTGCTCAACGCGGTCGGGCTGGTCGTGTTTCCGCTCGTCGGTCACGCGCTCGGGCTGTCGGAGCCGGTGTTCGGGCGCTGGGCCGCGCTCGCGATCCACGACACCAGCTCGGTCGTCGGCGCCGCGACCGATTACGGCAAGGTCGCCCTCGAGATCGCGACCGCGACCAAGCTCGCCCGCGCGCTGTGGATCGTGCCGGTCACGTTCGGCGTCGCGATCCTGCATCGCCGCGACCGCGAACCGCGTGCGGGACTTTCGGATCTGCGCCGCGTGCGCTGGCCGTGGTTCATCCTCGGCTTCGTCGCCGTCGCCGCGCTCGTCACGTGGGTGCCCGCAGCGGCGGCCAACGCGCAGCCGGTCGTGATGGTCGGTCGCCGCCTGCTGGTCGCCGCGCTCTACTTGATCGGGCTCTCGCTGTCGCGGCGCGCGCTCGCCACGGTCGGCGCGCGGCCGCTCGCGCTGGGTGTGGCGTTGTGGATCGTCATCGCGACGATCTCGCTGCCGCTCGCGGCATTTACGTGATGTGAGTCGGCGCACTGCACGTGGCAAGCGCACGCTCGGCGTGGCGGGGTGCTACCATTGGACCCATGATTCGCGCACTCCTCGCCGTGCCGCTGTTGTTCGCAGTGGGCTGCTACACCGAAGAGCCCGATCCCAACTATGGTGGGGCACCGGCCTACGGTGCCCCGGGCGCTGCACCCGGTTACGCGGGCCCCGGCTATGTCGCCGACGGCAGCGCGCCCGCGATGGAGGTCGTGTCGCCGGGCGTCCAGGTCGTCGCGGTCGACTACGACTATCCGGTGTTCTTCGCCGATGGCTTCTACTGGCGCTTCTACGGCGGTGGCTGGTACAGCTCGCGCTGGTACGGCGGCGGCTGGGGCGTCGCGTACAACGTGCCGATGGGCGTGCGCGGCATCGATCGCCCGTACGCCTACGCGCACTACCGCGTCGGAAACGCGGGCTACATCCGCGAGCATGGCGTGGCGCCCGCGTATCGCGGCGGTGGCGTGGGGTATCGCGGCGGTGCGGGGTATCGCGGCGGTGCGGAATATCGCGGCGGCGCGGAATACCGCGGCGGCGCACCGGGTCGCGCCGAGGCCTCGGGTCGCGCGGCGCCTGCGTATCATGCAGCGCCGGCTCGCTCGGCGCCGGTGCACTCGCAAGCCGGCAGACATCGCTGAGTGACTCGCGGCCTGCCGTGCTTCGCGCTGCTGATCGCATGCGCGGGTGATCCGCCGCGACCGGCGCGCCCGACCGTTCCCGCGCCGGCGCCGGTCGCGACGCCGGCGAGCGCGCCCGCGCCCGGGCCGTATCACGATCCCGATCACAAGCGCGGCGCGTTGCCGAGCGCGGACCAGCGCGCGAGCGAGCTCGCGTTCATCCGCGATCGCCTCGATCGCCAGTACGCGCATCGCGCCGACAAGCTCGCGCGCTACCGCCTCGACGAGGAGGCGCTGTTCGCCGAGGCCGCGCGCAAGCTGGCCGGCGCGACGACGTGGGCGCACTACGACGCCGCGATCTACGATCTGCTCGCGCAGTTTCACGACAGCCACCTGTCGTATCACCCGCCGCAGACCGCGGCGCCCTCGCGCGGCTACGACCCGTATCGCCTCGGCTTCGAGACCGTGCTCGCGCGCGATCACTTGCTGGTGGCGAGCGTCGAGCCCGACGGCGACGCCGCGCGCGCCGGCTTGCACGCCGGGGACGAGATCACGGCGGTCGACGGCCAGCCGCTCGCGAGCGTGCTCGCGCGTCAGGTCGAGCAGCGCGCGTGGTCGCGGCCGCATTCGGCCGAGGTCGGCTGGGCCGAGCAGTGGACGCACGTGCTCGCCGTCAAAGGCGAGCCGCCCCGCGCGCGCAGCGTCGTCGCGACCACGCGCGACGGCCGCACGCTGACGATCGCGATCGCCCCGCGGCCGGCGCCGAAGCTCAGGCCCGAGAAGGTCGCGGTCGACCGTCGCGGCCCGCTCGCGATCGTCACGATCCACTCGCTCGAAGGCGGCAGCAAGCGCGAGCAGCAGATCGACGACGCGCTCGCGAGCGTGCGCGACGCGCCTGCGCTCGTCGTCGATCTCCGCGGCGATCGCGGCGGCATCGATGTCGTCGGCCAGCGCATCGTCGCCGATCTCGCGGAAGGCAAGGCGTCGCTCGGCACGTACCGCGTGCTGGTCGCGCCCGAGACGCTCGTCGTGCGGCCGCGCTGGAACGGCATCGCGCGTCAGGCCGACGGCTTCTCGCCGCCGCAGCCGCTCGCCATCGACGCCCAGCCCGCCGGCAAGGGCTTTCACGGCCGGCTCGCGGTGCTCGTCGATGCTGGCTGCGTGTCGACGTGCGAGGTCATCGCCGCGGCGCTGCGCGCCGACCTGCGCGCGACGCTCGTCGGCGAGACCACCGGCGGCAGCTCGGGCGCGCCGGTCGAGGTCACGCTGCCGACGAGCCACGGCGAGATCGCGATCCCGACGTGGAACCTGACCGCGGCCGACGGCAAGCCGATCGAAGGCGACGGCGTCGTGCCCGACGTCGAGGTGTTCGCGACGCCCGACGCGCTCGCCGCGGGCACCGACCTGCCGCTGCAGACCGCGATCGATCGGGTGCAAGCTACGGCGCGACCGTGATCCAGTCGAGGTTCACGTAGCTCGAGCTGCCCAGGCTCGAGTTGAAGATGATCGAGATCGTGCTCGTGCCCGCGGGCAGCGCGACGCGGGCGGTCTGGGTCGCCCACGCGTCCCACGATCCGGTCGACGGCAGCGCCAGGTTCGGCACCGCGTTCGCGCCGTTCGCGTAGACCAGCCGCGACGCGTTGCCCGCGCCGGCCGCGTAGCCGAGCGTGAGCGTGTACGTGCCGGCCGCGGCGACGTGGACGTGGAAGTCGACCCACTGGCCGTCGCCGTTCCAGCCGGCGAGGTAGCCCCAGCCCGCGAACCCGGCGTGCGATGCCTCGAGGCCGATCGCGTGCACGACGCCGTCCTCGGCCTGGTAGCGCGTGTCGGTCGGCGGCGGCGCGGCGCCGAGCGCTTCGGCGTACAGGTTCAAGGTCATCGCGGCCGAGCTGTCGGCGTCGATCGACGTCGGCGTCGCCGGCGGACCGGCCCAGTCGGTCGCGAACAAGTTGCCGCTGCCGCGCGCGTCGGTCCACACCGCCTGCCCGCTCGCGGCGAGCACGGCCGCGAGGTCGGGCGACGGATCGATCGCCTGCAGCTCCGACAGGTAGCGATAGCCGATGCCCTTGAACTGCGCGCAGTCGCCGGTGCAGTGCGTGTTGTCGCCGTCGAACAGGATGCCGTCGCGCGTCTCGGCCGACAGCATGTAGCCGGCGACGCCGCGCGCGTCGGCGAGGTACTGCGCGGTGCCGGTCGCGCCGTACAGCGCGACCGCGGCACCGATCACGAGGCCTTCGTTGTACGTGAACCTGTACGTCACGACCGTGCCGTCGGGCTTCTCGTGGTCGCTGACCGCGTACGTCGTCGGGTCGACCATGTGCGCGCGCCAGTACGCGTAGACCTGCTTCGCGAACGCGAGGTAGCTCGCGTCGCCGGTGCGCGCCGCGAGCCGCACGCCGGCGATGACCGGCCCCGCGTTCGAGGCGGTCGCCTTCTGCGTGTGTGCGCGATCCCACCAGATGCCGCCCGGCGTCGCGCCGCAGCACGTCGTGTCCCACGCGGCCTCGATGTCGGCGTAGAGCGCCTTGGCCTCGGCGAGGTACTTCGCGTCGCCGGCGAGGTCGTACGCGCGCACGAGCGCGAGCGTCATCCAGTTCTCGTCGTCGTAGAAGTTGCTCGACCAGCCGCGCGCGTTCTGCGCCAGGTACAGGCCTTCGATCCAGCCCGCGAACTTCGCGCCGCCGGTGCGCTCGGCGCCGTCGAGCACGGCATCCCACGCTTGCGCGAACGTCCAGTAGCCGGTCGCGACGCCGGTCGACGGCGACGCATCGTTCAGGTAGCTCGGCGACCAGAAGTGGAGCAGCAGGCTCGCGGTCGCGTCGTCGGCGTGCGCGTGCCACGGCGCGGCGTCGACACCGGCCGCATCG
Source organism: Kofleriaceae bacterium (assembly GCA_035500135.1). Classification (GTDB taxonomy): domain Bacteria; phylum Myxococcota_A; class Polyangia; order Haliangiales; family Haliangiaceae; genus JABFXX01. The sequence goes on along the minus strand of DATJXL010000241.1, from coordinate 1,682 downwards.
GGCGAGACCGCGCCGTCGACCACCGCCGCGCCGCCGGGCGAGTCGACCGAGCCGGTGCCGCCGCCGGGATGCGCGCACGCCGCGAGCAGGATGCACCACGTCTTCACGCGCGCCGGTCAGAGCAAGCGGCATACCGGGACGGCACCGTGCAGATCCGGCGCCTTGCGCGCACGCGATGCAAACGTTCGTGGGCAGGCTTGATATGTTGTCCGCATGTGCGAGCTGCTCGGGATGGAGTGCAACGTCCCGACGGACATCGTGTTCAGCTTCTCGGGGCTCGCCAGCCGCGGCGGCAAGCATGGCCCGCACGGCGACGGCTGGGGGCTCGCGCTCTACGAGGGCAAGCTCGCGCGCGTGTTTCTCGAGCCGACGCCGGCCGCGGACTCGCCGCTCGCCCGGTTCGTGCGCGACCATCCGATCAAGACGCTGCTCGCGATCGCGCACGTGCGACGCAAGACGCGCGGCGGCATCGGCCTGCCGAACACGCACCCGTTCGTGCGCGAGCTGTGGGGCCGCCACTTCGTCTTCGCGCACAACGGCACGGTCAACCGAGCGCGCGCCAAGCTCGGGCGGTTCCGGCCGATCGGCGACACCGACAGCGAGCACGCGTTCTGCGCGCTGCTCGGCGCGCTCGCGACCGAGTTCGAGGATTATCCGCGGCGAGCCGACGAGCTCGCCGACGCGATCGCGCATCACGCCGGCGCGATCGGCAAGGGCGGCACGTTCAACATGCTGCTCGGCGACGGCACGCGGCTCTACGCGCGATGCGCGACCAAGCTGCACCACATCATTCGCCAGGCGCCGTTCCACAAGGCGACGCTCGCCGACGAAGACGTGTCGGTCGATTTCGCGGCGGTCACGACGCCGAACGATCGCGTCGCGGTCGTCGCCACGATGCCGCTCACGCGCGACGAGCAGTGGATCGCCGGCGAGCCCGGCGCGCTGTGGGTGTTCCATCGCGGGAAGCTCGTGAGGACGATCGAGGCGTAGCGCCGGTGCCGCGGCCGTGAGCCGGTGCCGCGGCCGTGGCCGGTGCCGGTACCGCTGCCGCGGCCGCGGCCGGTGCCGGTGCCGCTGCCGCTGCCGCTGCCGTTGGCCGCTGCCGCCGCCGTCGCCGCTGCCGCCGCCGCTGCCGCCGCCGCTGCCGTTAGCCGTCGCCGTTGCCGCCGCCGCTCCGCCGAGACCGCAGCTGAACCCGCGCATCTCGAGGCATCACCATCTGCCGCCTTCCGCCGGCCACTGCGGCCGGGCTCGCCCCGCGCCGCTCGCGCGCACCGGTGCGTGCCGCGCGCGTGTAGCGCGGTGCTACGGCGATCCGCCGCCGCACAGGTCGACCATTAGCAGAGCGCGTGCGGTGGGCGACGCGCACGGCACGCACCGTGCGCGCCGCGGCGCTGGGGGCGAGAGCCCGGCCGCGGTGGCCGGCGGAAAGGCAAGCGATGTTCGATGTGCTCGAAGTGATGCTCAAGGTTCTGGAGCTGCTGGTACCGATCGAGGCGAAGGTGCGGCGGCATAACGCCGAGCTGGCCAAGCAGATGGCACGCGCCGCCGACAGCGTCGCGCTCAACCTCGGCGAAGGCAGGTGGCGGCGCGACGGCGATCGCAGACGGCACTACGAGATGGCCGCCGGCAGCGCGAGCGAGCTCACCGTCGCCTTGCGCATCGCGCGGCTGCGCGGCTAC
>DATJXL010000240.1:0-26811 GCA_035500135.1 Kofleriaceae bacterium | reverse complement strand
AAGCAAGTCGCCGCGCTTCGGCTCGGCAAGATCGGCTTCGTGTTTCAGGACTATCACCTGTTCCCGACGCTCTCCACGCGCGAGAACGTCGCGGTCCCGCTGATCCTCAAGCGTGTCCACTGGGACGACGCATTGAAGATCGCCGACAAGTACCTCGACGTCGTCGGGCTGGCCAAGCGCGCGGACCTGCCGCCGACCCGGCTCTCGGGCGGCGAACAGCAACGGGTCGCGATCGCGCGCGCGATCGCCGCGAAGCCGGAGCTCTTGATCCTCGACGAGCCGACCGCATCGCTCGATGGCGATACCGGCCGCAAGATCGTCGAGTTCGTCAAGACGCAGGTCCTCGACGACCACACGTGCATCGTCGTCGTGACTCACGACGATCGCATCTACAGCTTCGCCGACCGCATTCTCCACATGGAGGATGGCCGGCTCCTCGACGACGGAGGACATCATGCGTAACAAGATCATCTTCGCGCTCGTCATCCTCGGAGCACTCGGAGCCGGCGTGAGCGCATACGTCTATGCCGTGCCGAGCAAGCCGCTGCCACCCGCGTTCGATCCGGCGCACAACCCGTACGCGAACGGGATCTACGCCAACGGGATCGTCGAGAGCTTCCAGGCGCACGGCGAGAACACCAACATCTACCCGGAGGTCGCGGGAACGGTCACGCACGTCGAGGTCGGAGAAGGCCAACGCGTCGCTGCCGGCACGGTGCTCGCCGTGCTCGATGACTCGGTTCAACGCGCGGTGGTCGACCAGCAACGCGCGCAGGCCGATGCGGCCGCGGCGATCGTCGACGAGCTGCAGGCTCAGCCGCGGCGCGAGAATCTCGCGGTCGCGAAGGCGCAACTCGATCTCGCGACCGCGCAGCTCAAGACCGCTCGCGACCAGCTCGACAAGCAGCGCCGATCGTTCGATCTCGCACCCGAATCCGTGAGTCGCGACGCGCTCGACAACGCGATCAACGCCGAGCATGTCGCGCAAGCCAACCTCGACGTCGTCACGCGGCAATACGACCTCACGCGCGCCGGCGCCTGGACCTACGACGTCAAGAACCAGGAGAAGCAGCACGAGGCACTCGTCCGAGCCGCAGCGGCGTCGACCGCACTGCTCGCGAAGTACACGATTCGGGCACCCGCCGACGGCGTCGTCATGTCGGTCAACACCGCCGTCGGAAGCTACGTGTCGCCACAAGGCACGTACGACACGTACACCCAGGGGATGGGCCCGATCATCGTGATGAGCGGGACGAACGAGTATCTCGCCGTCCGTTGCTACATCGACGAGATCTTGATCGCGCGCTTGCCGCCGCCCGAACGGATCGTGGCCGAGATGTCGATCCGGGGCTCGACCGCCAAAGTGCCGCTCGAGTTCGTGCGCGTCCAGCCGTACGTGTCGCCCAAGATCGAGCTCTCGAACCAGCGCCTGGAGAAGGTGGATCTTCGCGTCCTGCCCGTGGTGTTCCGGTTCCGGCCGCCGGCGGGCGTGAGCGTGTTTCCGGGTCAGCTCGTCGATGTCTACATCGGAGCGAAACCGTGACCGCGTCGGTCGCGATCGTGGTTGCCGTCGCAGCCTGTCGCGTCGGGCCGGACTTCGCGCCGCCGGCCGCGCCGAGCGCGCGGACGTTGACGGCGACACCCGCGAAGACCACCGAAGCCGACGGCCACGCCCAGACGTTCACGATCGGCGCGAAGGTCGCAGCGGACTGGTGGAAGCTATTCGACTCGCCCGAGGTCGATGCACTGATCGCGGAATGCTACGCCGGGAATCAGGACCTCGCTGCCGCGCGCGCGAACGTGCAGCGCAGCCAGGACAGTCTGCGCGCCGGCTACGCCGTGTTCTTCCCCGAGCTCGACGCGCACGCCGGTGCGAGCTATCAGCGCGCGACACCGATCCAGTTCGGGCAGAACGCACCGGCGACGACGTTCGGGCTGTACACGCTCTCCGGGACGATCAGCTACACGCTCGACATCTGGGGCGGACAGCGGCGACAAGTCGAAGCACTGGGCGCGCAAGTCGATGCCACGCGCTACACGCTGGTCGGCCTGAAGGTCATGCTCGCCGCAAACGTGATCGACGCCGCGATCGCGCGCGGTGCGTACGTGGCGGAGATCGAGACGACGCAGCAAACGATCGTGCTCGAGCGCGAGCAGCTGCGCATCACGCAAGCACAGGCCACCGGCGGCACGATTCCGTACGCGAACGTGCTCGCGATCGAGAGTCAGATCGCGGCGACCGAAGCAACGATCCCTGCGCTCGAGCAGAAGCGCGATCAGGCCGACCATCTGATCGCGACGCTGATCGGCAAGCCGCCCAGCGAGCAACCCCCGGCGATCGCGCTGGAAGCATTGACGCTGCCGGAGAACGTGCCCGTGAGCCTGCCTGCGGAGCTCGTGCGCCAGCGACCCGACGTGCTCGTCGCAGAAGCCAACCTGCATACCGCGAACGCGCAGATCGGCGTTGCCACCGCCGCGATGCTGCCCAACCTGTCGCTGTCGGGAAGTCTCGGCGCGAACAACACGGCGCTCGGATCGCTGTTCGCGAGCAACGGCGTGTTCGGCGGGGTGGCCACCGGGCTCACGGCGCCCGTATTTCATGGTGGCGCGCTCTACTACCAACGCCGAGCGGCGATCGATGCGCGCGATCAGGCACTCGCGAGCTATCGCCAGACCGTGCTGGCGGCCTTCGCGCAGGTTGCCGATACGCTCCGCGCGCTCGTTCACGACGCGGATGCCCTGCGCGCGCAGAAAGAGGCCGTCGACAGTGCCAGGCAAGCTCTCGACTTGATCGAGGCGAACTATCGCGCCGGGATCGCCAACTACCTGCAGGTGATCATCGCGAACGAGCAATTCCTGCAAGCGCGGCTCGGATACATCGAAGCCGTCGCCCAACGCCTCCAGGATACGGTCGCGCTCTACGCGGCGCTCGGCGGTGGTTGGTGGAACGTGCCCGAGACCGCACGAGACCGTACCTGAGCTTGTTGACGCCACCTTGCGATCGAGCCGCAGGTCGTACGCCGAGTACACGGTGCCCATCCCGGCCGTCAGCGCGATTATTTCGCGTTTTTGCGCCCGCCTCGGCGCATCGACGATCGTCGCCGAGGTGCCGCCACCCGCCATGTCCTCGTTATCGTGGATGACCGAGTTTGTCTCTCGCGACAGACCGCCGCACGTGCTCGAACGCGAATGAATTTTCGCTCGAAGGCTTCATTGCGCAACGCCTGCGCGAAATCTCGGGGATCGGTAGCGCACTGATCTTGCAGACACGCCCGGGCATGATGACCGCGCGTACATCCCTCGTTGTCTTCTGCGGATTGTTGGTCGCGTGTAAAGGCAGCACCGGTCCGACCGGCCCGCAGGGTCCGCAGGGCAACACGGGCAGCGCCGGGTCCGGCGCTGCGACCACCGGTACGATCGACGGCACCGTCACCGACGGCGTCAAGATGGATGCCCTCGCCGGGGTCGATGTCACCGCCGAGGACGAGGGTGGCAACACGCTCGCGACCGCGACGACGGATGCGACCGGCAAGTTCTCGGTCACGGTGACCGCAGGGCCGGTCGCGCTCGTGTTCGCGAAGGATGACTACACGTCGCCCGGGCTCGTCCAGTCCGGCGTCGGGATCGGCGAGACGATCCAGATCGCGGTCACGATGAACGAGTCGGCGAGCGGCAAGCCGAGCGTCGCCCTGGCCGCGACCGGCGATGACTTCGGCTTCGGCGCCACCGTGCCGCTGACCGCGAGCGCCACCGATCCGAACGGCGACTCCGTGGCGTACACGTGGTCGAACACGACCGACCCCGTGATCGGCCAGGTGACCGGCACCGGGTCGAGCGGCTCGATCGTGATGCCGACGATGACGCAGGCGTTCGCGCCGCGCGTCGATCCGGCCAACCCGGGCATGAACATCTCGGGCTACGTGCTGCAGGATCGGTTCGGGATCGTCCCGATCATCACCGACACGCGCGGCCAGGTCACCGCGACGGTCACCGTCAACGACGGTCGCGGCCAGTCGGCGAGCGCGTCGCTCACGCTCAACGCCGCCAGCATCGCGACCGGGGTGCCGAACGTGCCCATCAACCAGCGCCTCTACGTCAACAGCGGCCACGACGGCACGAACGCGTGGACGTTGACCGCGCCCACCGGCTCGACCGCCGCGTTCGACGATCCGACGTCGCGCACGCCGTCGTTCGTGCTCGACAAAGCTGGCGAATACACGGTGAGCGAGAGCGGCAACACGATGACGATCTACACCGGCACGTGGCGCGGCATGATCACGGGCGGCAGCGGCGATGACGTCACCGTCGATGGGACGTGCACGCTGTGCCACCAGAACCTATCGCTGCCCAACATCCCGGACGAGTTCTCGCCGTGGCTGACCACCGGCCACTCGACGATGTTCACGCGCGGGATCGACGGCGACCTGAGCCCGTACTACTCGTCGGCCTGCATCGGCTGCCACACCGTCGGCTACGACCCCGGCGTCAACAGCGGCGGCTTCGACGAGGTCGCCGCGACCGCGAGCTGGACGTTCCCGGCGAGCCTCGATTCGGCGAACTGGACGAACATGGTCCAGAGCACGCCGCAGGTCGCGCAGCTCGCGAACATCCAGTGCGAGAACTGCCACGGCCCGCAAGGCGGCGCCGTGCCGACCCAGATGGCGGATGCCCACATGAAGACCTGGGACGCCAACCACAACAGCGCGCCGTTCCAGTCGCCGCGCATCTCGTACAGCGCCGAGACCTGTGCGACCTGCCACGGGGCGGGCGCGCACCACACCTACTCGGAATGGTCGACGCCGTCGACGGAGATCGGCGCGGAGAGCGGGGTCCCGATGGCGCACTCCAACCGCGTCGCCGCCAACATCCTCGGCGCGAGCGCGACCACGATGAACTCGAACTGCGGCCGCTGCCACACCGCGCAGGGCTACACGCTGTACGCGGATCTGTTGAACCACCAGAGCAACGGCCAGCCGGCGCCGATCGTGACGCTCACGTGCTCGCCGCTCGCGACGTGCGATCCGCAGTCGCTGCTGCCGACCGCCGCCACGCTCGCGCTCGTCACGTCGGCGAACGCCGAGCCGGTGACCTGCACGGCGTGCCACGATCCGCATGACGGCACCAACCCCAACCAGCTGCGCGTGTATGACTCGATCGCGATGACGCCGGCCGGGTTCGCCGTGACCGGCATGGGTGAAGGCGCCACGTGCATCAGCTGCCACAACAGCCGCAATGGCACGATCTCGACGAGCTCGACCGCGACGTTCCTGCACGAGGATGCCGCGAGCGGCGGCGTCGCTCCGACCGGCTACAGTGCGCCGCACCTCGCCGACCAGGGTGACGTGTTCGCCGGCCACAACGCGTACTTCATGGGCGCCAACATGCCGATGATGTCCAAGCACGCGGCGATTCAAGACACCTGCGTGGGCTGCCACATGAAGCTGCAACCGGCGACGTACCTGTCGCACGGCAGCCCGGCGCACAGCGAGCACCTGTTCCGCATCACCGACGACAACCAGCAGACGCTGTGCGCGAACTGCCACGGCTCGACCGTCGACGGCCTCGGCATCCAGGGCTCGGTCGAATCTCAGATGGCCGCGCTGCGCGCCAAGGTGAGCGCGGCGGTCATCGCGCGTGCGGCGACGGTCGGAGGCACGATCAACGTGACCGCGTTCGACGAGACCGATGGCGATCCCGACTTCGGCCTGTCGTCCAAGAACTTCGCGATCAACACGACGACGAACCCGATCGTGTCCGCGACGTTCGCCGACGATGATATCCGCGGTCAGATCGCGCTCGTCCTCACGTTCGCGAATCCGATCAGCATCGTGTACTACAGCGCGGCAGGTGCGGCGCTGCCGCCGGTGTCGACCACGACGTTCTCGGTGCAGCTCGGCTCGCTCAAGGACAACACGTCGCCCACGCCGGTCGCGCTGTACGGCTTCACCGGCAACTTCACCAAGGCCGGCTGGAACTACTTCCTCATCCAGGGCGACCAGAGCAAGGGCCTGCACAACCCGAGCTTCGTGACCGCGGTGCTGAACAACACGGCCGCGCAGGATCTGTCGAACTGATCGAGATCGCCGAGCCGTACGTCCGAGCCGTTACCGATCCATGCGCTACCGCGCCACGGTGATGGTGACCGGGATCGACACTTGCGTGGATCCCGACGTTCCGATCAGCTCGACGGTACTGGTGCCGCGAGGCGCCCTCCTCGTCGCGCTCCACTTGAGGGTCACCTTCGCGGTGCCGTTGGCCGGTACCGTGACCGGGTCCGCGGAGGCGGTCGCCGAAACACCGCTCGGGAACGAGCTGACCCCGAGCGTGACGGCGGAGTTGAATCCACCGACGCTGGTGAGCGTGAGCGTCGTGCTGACGCTGCCGCCATCAGCCACGGTGAACGACGCTGGCGACAGCGACATCGTGAATGTCGCGGACCCGGTCGACGACGGATTGACGGTCAGCGCGATCGTCGTGGCGTGCGTCTGCGTTCCCGATGTCCCGGTGATCGTGACCGTCGTCGTTCCGGTCGCGGCCGCGGAGCTCGCGGTCAGCGTCAACGTGCTCGTCGTGCTGCCGTTGGCGGCCGGCGTCACCGGGTTCGCGCTGAACGACGCGGTCACGCCGCTCGGCAGACCGGTCGCCGACAGCGTGACGGCGCTGGCGAAGCCATTCTGCGAGGCGATCGTGATCGTGCTGGTCCCGGCCGCGCCTTGCGTCACCGACACGGTGGACGGCGAAGCGCTCGCGCTGAAGCTCGGCGTGGCCGCGGCGGTCACCACGAGCGAGATCGTGGTGGTCGCGGACAGCGAGCCCGACGTCCCGGTGATCGTGACGGTAGCGGTTCCGGTCGTGGCCGTGGCGCTCGCGCTCAGGCTCAGCACGCTCGATCCGGTGGTCGGGTTGGTCCCGAACGACGCGGTGACACCGCTCGGCAAGCCGGAAGCCGACAGCGTCACCGCGCCGGAGAACCCGCCGGCGCCGGTCACGGCGATCGTGCTCGTTCCGGCCGCGCCGCCCTGCGTGATCGCGACGCTGCTCGGCGACGACGACAGGCTGAAGCTCGGCTGGGTCTGCGTCGATCCGGCGAGGAGGTTGATGAGGCCGGTCGTGTTCGGGCTGCCCCAGCCGGTGACCAGGTCGTAACCGGTCCCCGCCTTGTAGCTGCCGCTGGTGCCGCTCGTGATGTCGTGGAACAGCGTGCCGTAGCTCGAACCCGCTGCCGCCGGATACAGGATCGGATCGAGGAAGCCGATCGAGTCGCCGTTGGCGGCCGCTTGCTGGTTGGCGAGCGCGAGGTAACCGGCCCACATCGGCGCCGCGAAGCTCGTGCCGCCGTACTCGTTGGCCGTGCACGTCGTCTGATCGGCGCACACGTAGAACGTGAAGTTCGCGTTGGCCGAGACATCCGGGCCGTTGCGCAGCGTCTTGGAGCAGCCGAGGCCGGCGCTGTTGCAGGTACCGGCCGCGGCGGTCTGCCACGACGGGATCGCGATGCTGTCGGGCGTGATCCCGCCACCGGAGTCCGACCACGCGGTCTCCGATGCCCACGCGCCGCCGGCGCCCGTCGTCGTGAGATCCGTGCCGCCGACCGAGACGACGTACGCGGCGTCTGCCGGCCACGCCTCGTTGCGCGAAGACCACGTGCTGGCGTCACCCGACGCGGCGAAGAAGTTCTGACCTTGCGCCGCCATCGTCTCCCAGTAGCCGTCGAGCGCGCTCGGATCGGCCGGAGTCCAGCCCCACGAGCACGAGATCTGTTTCGAGAGCGGCGCGTCGGTCGTCGCCGTCATCGCGCTGATGATCGCGGTGTCGGTCGACCCGACATACACGTAGAGCATGTTCATGCCGGGGGCCATGCCCATCGCCTGGGTCATGTCCAGCGTCTGCTCGGTGTCGTCGCAGCTGGGCGCGACGCAGCTCGTGCTCGTTCCGTCGGTGGAGACGAGCTTGGGGGTGAACGGCTCGGTCTGACCGACGTTGTGGTAGTAGCTGCTGAGGTCGGCCAGATCGGTTCCGTAGTACTCGAGCAACGCGACGTTCTGGCCGGCGCCGGTGAGCGCGGTCCCGCCGTAGTACGCCGCGCGCATGTCCGAGCCGAGGTACGACGCCGATGGGCCGGAGCCCGTGGTCGCCTGTGGCTCGGAGGTGTGCATCCGCCGCTCCATGCGAGGCGTCGGGATCGAGTAGTTGTCGAGGCCGGAGATGTGCAGGACCGGAAACGGCAGCGCGATCGTCGGCTCGCGGTCGGGAGCGTAGAACGCGCGATCGTCGGTCGCGTCCTGGTAGGTGCGCAGGGTCACGTGGAACGCCTGCTCGATGTCCTCGACCGCGCCGACGACGCGAAGATCGCGCGCGGCGCGCGATCCGCCCGTCACCTGGAGGTTGTGGTCCTGCGCGAACGCGACCAGCTGGTCCCAGCTGTCCTGCGACGGACCGAACCGGAGCGCGAGCTCGTCCGGCGTGAAGAACACGTGATAGCTCGGGCTCGACCGATCGTTGAGCTCCGGGATCGAGCTCCGCAGCTCGTCCTCGTTTCGCAGCGGCAGCACGATGTCGACGTGCAGGGTCTGGTCGGGCGGAAGCTGTCCCACCGCGACGGCCTCGCCCGTGCGAACCGCGGATCGCACGTGGTTGGTCAGGACCGGCTGCGGGTCAGGAGCCGACGCGCAACCCGCGGCGGCGAGGATGGGGAGCAGACTGAGCCATTTCGTCATCGTGGTGCCTCCGGCGGCTGCCACAACCTATCGATGCGGCGCGTACAATCAAGAAAGATCTGCTGGGACGCGCAAACCGATCGACTCCTGGCGACAGCAGGAGCGGCTGAAGTCGGGTCATCCCGTGCCGGCAACTGCCGCGAGCGCACGCCGCGCGGTCGACGCGCGCTGTCGCTCTTGCAGGCGAATTGCACCTGGCACGACACCACCTGTTGCATGCTCTCGAAGAGCGCGTCAAGAGGCGGGCCGCGCGAGCGGGCGCTTGGTGATCGAATCTACAAACGCGTCCAGCCGCGCTGCGCCGCTCAGTTTCCGATCGGCCATTCTCGACCGGGGCGGCCGAGCAAGTAGCCCTGCAAGAAATCGCAGCCGAGCGCGACGAGGCAGTCGCGTTCCTCGATGGTCTCGACCCCTTCGCCCACGACTCTGCAGCTCACCTCGTGGCAGAGCTTGCACAAGGCGGCGATCGTCCTTTGCTTGAGAGCACTCGAATGAACGTCGCGCACCAGCGACATGTCGATCTTCACGATCTCGGGCATGAGGTCCGTGAAGCTCGTCAGGCCGCTGTAGCCCGCACCGATATCGTCGACCGCGACGCGGAAGCCGAGCTTGCGGAGCAGCGCGAGGCGCTCCGAAAGCTCGGGCGAAGGGGTCAGCGACGCCCGCTCGGTAACCTCCAGGATCACGCGCGGAGCGAGCTTCGTGAGCGGTGCATCGCCGTCGATCAGATCGACATCGACGAGATCTTCGGGGTGCAAATTGACGAACAGCACGACATCCTCGGGTCGGACGGCGAGTGCGTTCGCGGACAGCGCACGGACACGGCGGCCGACCACGGCGAGCTGGTCCAGCTGGGCAGCTGCTTCGAGGACGTGGTGCGGCCCGGGCATCGACGGCTCGTTGGAGCGCAGCAGCGCCTCGACCCCGAACAAGGCACCGGTTCGTGCATCGAAGATCGGCTGGTAGGCCATCCACAACCGATCGATTGCTTGCGCGAATCGGACCTCGAGACCGGCTCGGTCGGCGGCGCCGGCTTTCGTCCCTCCGATCGCCACGGCTTCGCGGCGCAACCGAGCAAGTGCGTGTGCACGGGCAGCGTGGTGAAGGAGCTTGCCGAGTCCGTCACTGTCGAGCGGCTTCGTGAGAAAGCGAAACGCACCGTATTCGACGGCCGCGGCGGCGGCGTGGATATCGGGTGTGCCCGTCATCAGGATCACCGGCACGTCGAGATCGATGCGACGGACCGCCGCCAACAAGTCCACACCACCACCTTCCGGCATCTGCACGTCGGACAAGATGACGTCGAACGGGCGGGCTTCGAGCGCCATGATCGCCTTGCGCCCGCTATCCACGTCGACGACGTCGAAGTCGGCCTTGGCCAGGAGCTTCACGAGGACTCGCCGCAGTGCGGGGTCGTCGTCGGCGAGGAGCACGCAACGTCGTTCGGTGGACGACGGCGAGACTCGCGGGATCGGCGCCGTCTCCGGGGAATGTCCGATGCCGAGCGCGCGCGCGACGGCGGCGCGGAGCTCGGATGGGCTGAAGGGCTTCGCTAGCAGGTCGCGGGGCACTCCCCCGCTGGGGGTCAACGCGCCTGCCGGATAGCCGGACATGAGGACCGTGGCAATCGTGGGCCGGAGTCCCTGGAGCTCTTTGATCAACAGGTCGCCGCGACCATCCGAGAGCACGACATCGAGCACGACCACGTCGATCGCGCCATCGTGGCTCACGCACACCTGCCGCGCCTCCTCTGCGGTTGCGGCTTCGAGCACGCGACAGCCAGCTTCCTGAAGAATGCGCGCCGTGACAGTTCTGACCTCTCGCTGGTCATCGACGACGAGAATGATCAGAGGTGGCAGCGTCAGCGGTGCGGCAATGATCTTCTGCGTCGTCGCCGGCGTGACGCCCTCGGCGACGGGGAGGTGGACTCGAAACGTCGTGCCGTGGCCGAGCTCGCTGTAAACCGAGATCGTTCCGCCGGCCTGCGTCACGATGCCGTGAACGATCGAAAGGCCGAGTCCGGTGCCCTTACCGGATTCCTTCGTCGTGAAGAACGGATCGAAGATCCGACGCTTCGTCTCTTCGGTCATTCCCTTGCCGGTGTCCGTGACCTCGAGGATCACGTGGTGCCCCGTGCGAAGTGCGCGTGCGGCAGCTGCTTCTGGGTCGAGCTCGAGAACCTTCGTCTCGATCGTTAGTCGGCCGCCCTCGGGCATCGCGTCGCGCGCGTTGACTGCGAGGTTCATCAGCACTTGCTCGAGCTGGCCGCGGTCCGCGATCACCGAGGGAAGCTCTGCGTTGCGAATCACGAGTTTCACCCGCTCGCCCACGAGTCGCCGCAGCATCGGCGTGAACGTGGTAACGACCTCGTCGAGCTGGAGCGAGCGAGGGGCGACGATGCTGTGTCGACTGAGGGTGAGAAGCTGGCGCGTGATCGCGCTGCCGCGCTCGGCCGCGTGCCGGATCTCGATCGCATCGTCGCGGTGGATCCCAGGCGCGAGGCCCGCTTCGAGGAAGCTCGCGAGGGTCTGAATGACGGTGAGCACGTTGTTGAAGTCGTGGGCAACCCCGCCGGCGAGCTGCCCGATCGCGTCCATCTTCTGAGCGTGACGGAGCTGTTCCTCGGTCTTCCTTAGCTCGTCCCGGGCTCGTTCACGCTCGGTGACATCGTTGGCCAGGACGAGCCGAACCTTTCGATCGTCCACGACGAAGTCATTGGCGCTGACCTCGACGGCGGTCCACGTTCCATCCTTCTTGCGCTGACGCCACGAATTGGGGGCGGTCAAGCCCCGCGACATCCGGACGGTTTCTCGAAGCGAGGCTTCGTCTTCCGTGGGATGGATGTCGGCGATCGTCATCGCCGCGAACTCGTCGCTGGAATATCCGTAGTGTCGAACCGCGGCCTCGTTGACCGCGACGAAGCGCAGCGTGTCACGATCGTACATCCACATCGGCTGCGGACTGTTCTGGAACATGGAGCGATAGCGCTCCTCGCTGCGTGCGACCAACTCGCGCTGTCGCGCGACCTCGTCGTCGGCCGAGCGTTGCCTTCGCCGGCTCTCCGCCTCTCGCAGCTCGCGCGCGATGGACGGCAAGAGGCGCGCATAGCGCCCCTTCGACATGAAGTCGTGCACGCCGGCCTTGAGCGCGTTGACCGCGAGCTCTTCATCGATCGTGCCCGATACCAGGATGAACGGCAGGTCATGCCCTGCTTCGCGAACGAGACGAAACGCGTCGAGTCCGCTGAAGTTCGGCATCGACCAGTCCGAGATGACGATGTCCCAGGGACTGGTCAGCGCCGCGCACAGCGCGTCGGCGGTCCACACGCGGTCGAACGTGGGTTGGTAGCCGCGGCGGATCTCGCGTAGCACGATGTCCGCGTCATCCTCGGAGTCATCGACCAGCAGCACGCGCAAAGGAGTCGTCATGACCACCTACAGCTGGAAATACACCGTCGCACCGCGGTCGCGTTCGCCTTCAGCCCAGACGCGGCCACGATGCCGGGTGATGATCCGATCCACCGTCGCGAGACCGATGCCGGTCCCCTCGAAGTCTTTGTCCCCGTGGAGGCGCTGAAACGGACGGAACAGCTTGTCGCCGTGCGCGGGATCGAAGCCGACGCCGTTGTCGCGCACGAAGTACGCGCGCTTGCCATCGCGCTCGGAGACACCCATCTCGATCAGGGCGCGGTCTCGCCGCGAGCTGTACTTCCAGGCGTTGCCGAGCAGATTCTCCAGCACTGTGCGTAGCAGGCCGGGGTCGCCATTCGCCACGAGCTTCTCGGTGATCTGTACATCCACCACTCGCGTCGGATCGCGCTCTTGGAGTTGTGCGGCGATGTCTTGGGCGAGTGCGCTCAGGTTCACCGGCACGTTTCGAAGCTCCCCACGTGTGACCCTGGCTAGCCGCAGCAGATCCTCGATCAAGGTCGACATCCGGTTTGCTGCGGTGCGGACGCGGCGGAGATGGCTCTGCGCCTGTTCGTCGAGCTTTCCGGCGAGATCTTCGAGCAGTGCTTGCGAGAACCCGTCGATCACGCGCAGAGGTGCGCGCAGGTCGTGGGAAGCCGAGTAGGCGAAGGCTTCCAGTTCTTGGTTCTTGGCCTCCAGCTCGGCGATCCAGGCGCGCCGCGTTCGAGCTAGCTGGACATGGGTGCGCACGCGCGCCAATAGCTCGCGCGCCGAGAACGGCTTGACCAGATAGTCGTCCGCTCCGGTATCGAGGCCTGCGATGGCAGCTTCCTCGCCGGCGCGCGCCGACAGGAGGATCACCGGAAGCGACGCGGTGGCCCGATCGGCGCGCAGCTCGCGCACGAGCCCGAAACCGTCGAGGCGCGGCATCATGACATCGCTCACGACGATGTCGGGGATGCTGGCGCGGACGGCTTCCAGTCCGGCGACCCCGTCGACGGCCGTCGAGACGTCGTATGCCGGCGCAAGAAGCCCCGTGATGTATTCGCGAAGATCGGCATTGTCGTCGACGACGAGGACGCGAGCGCGTGCGCCGGAGCTGTCCGCGGCGGCCGTGCTCCGCATCTGATCCGTCTCGCGATCTCCGTCTTCGACCACCCATCGCGCGGCCTCGGCGACGTGCGCGCGAATGGCTCGGTCGCCGCCGGAGGTCGCTGGAGTCTGCGAAACGGAATCCGGCGGCAGATGCGAGAACCCTTTCGGGATCTCCACGCGAAACGTCGTTCCGCTACCGACGGTGCTCCGCGCGGTGACTCGACCGCCGTGCAGCTCGACCAGCTCGCGTACGAGCGAGAGCCCGATGCCGGTGCCTTCGTGCGTCCGTCCCGTCGCGCCCGGCACGCGATGGAACCGATCGAAGATCTTCGGGAGCTGATCCTCGGGAATGCCGACGCCCGTGTCCGCGACCTCGAGCACCGCACACGTCTCTTCCTCGCGGACTCGCACGACGATTCGACCTGCGTGCGTGAACTTGAATGCATTCGAGACGAGGTTCGGGACGATCTTCTCCCACAGATCGCGATCGACCCAGATCGGTGAAGCCAACCTCGGACAGTCGATCACCAGCTCGAGGCCAGCCCTGTCGACCGCCGAATGAAACATCGCCGCGAGCTCGGCCGTGAATTCCGCGAGATCGGTCGGGGCGAAGCTCGCCCGCATGCGCCCGGCTTCGAGGCGCGAAAAATCGAGCAATGCGTTGACGAGCTTGAGCAGGCGCAGCGCGTGGTCGTGCGCGAGCGTCAAGCGCGCGCGCTGGCGCGTGCTCAGAACGTCCGCGGTATCGACGAGGCTTTCTTCGAGCGGTCCGAGCATGAGCGTCAGCGGGGTGCGAAACTCGTGACTGACGTTGCTGAAGAAGGCAGTCTTCGCGGCATCGAGCTCGCCCAACTTCGCGTTGGCGTCGCGCAACGCGACGTTCGCGGCAGCAAGCTCGCGGCTGCGTGCGATCACCTCGCGCTCCATCGCGCTCGTTCGATCGCGCAGCTGCTCGCCGATCTCGCCGGCGCGCACCAGCTCGGTGACATCCTCGACGCGATGCAGGATGTAGAGCACCTCGCCCGATGGCGAGAGCACGGGCAGGTTCTTCGGGCTCCAGTACTTGGCCTCGAACGTCCCGTCGGGTCCCCGAATGTCGTACTTCTGGACGGCCATCGTGTCGGGTGCGCGCGTCGCGAGCACTCGTTCGAGCGACGCACGAAGGTTGGCGGTTCCCGTTGCCGTCGCGTCGTCGGGGTTGTCCGGGAACAGCTCGAACAGCCCCTTGCCGATGATCTGTTCCCGCGTCGTGTGCGTCGCCGCGAGCCGGGCGTTCGTGGCCGCGACCATCGTGTAGCGTGGCGCATCCGGACTCAGCACCAAGAGAACATCGGGAGACTCCTCGAACAGGACTCCATAGTCGGGTACCCCGTGCACGCAAGCAGAATACTTAGCGAGCGACACGGTTTCGAGGTCGTCGACTCAACAAAGCTCTCGGTAGTGGACCGGGTAGGCCCATCTACCCACGTTCCGGCAGCATGCTCGATGCAAGCGCGACCGGTGCGGCGATCGCGCGCTCGCCGCGCGGCATGGCTCGGTTTGCTGACTCACCTGCTCGGTTTTTTCGACACGTTCTGACAGCGATGTCCGAGTCTCCCACGCAACCGCTCCGGCAGAGCTGCGAGATCACGGGCGCGCGGATCGGCACTGCGGTTGCTTTCGCTCGAGCATGACAACTACGTGCCGTCTCTTACCTTCGCTTGCCGCGCTCGCTGCGTGCACCTCGTCATCGCCCGCCACCGCGACCGTGCAGCTCGCTGCCCAGCCGGGCTGGAACGGCACGAGCCAGGTGTTCGTCCACACGCCTTCGGGCGCGCTCGTGTCACAAGCGCAGATCACGAGCTCGCTCGCGGTCGACATCGACGACGGCGATGAAGTGACGATCGTCCTCGTGGGCGGTGGGCTCACGCAGGTGTTCAGCAACGTCGGTATCGAACGCGGCGACGTCATCGAGGTCTCGGCCGAACCGGTCGGAACGCTCGTCGCAACGACGGTCGCGGTCGACATGCCGAGCGTACCGGGAGCCACGATGTGGGAAGTCGGCACGAGCTACGACACCAATGCCGGCGCGGTCGCGTCCTCTGTCACGACCAACGTCCCGCCGGGTACGACGGCGATGCCGATCATCGCCACCGCCTACGATGACACCGGCGCGCTCGCGATGTTCGCGGAGACCAGCGCGCCGATCACGGGTGGTCAAGCGCCTGCGGTGACGCTTCACGATCAGATCGGGTTCCGATCGATCACCGTCGACACCACCGGTCTGCCGACGGGCGCGACGCAAGCTGACGTCTCGCCGTACGGCGTCGTCTTCCTCGGCGACGCCGCGCTCGAGCTCACGCAGCTCGGCACGGACTCGATCGTCCCGATCGGCTTCGGCGACTACATCAGCATCGCCGCGACGGCGTTCGGCACCGCCGAGACGGTGACCGCCGGCCAGGTGGGCGCCGGCATGCCCACCGACACCGTATCGATCGACCTGTCGGCTCCCGACCTGCCGCAGATCTCGGCGCTCGCGCTGTCCCCGTCGCAGGCGAGCTGGACGCTCGCCGGCGGCGCGAGCTACGACTACATCTCCGTCGACCTCTGGGCGTCGAGCAACACCAGCTACACCTACACGGTGATGGCGCCCGCCGGCACGAGCGCGCTCCCGTTCATGCAGCTGCCCGCGGAGCTCGCGCCACCGCCGTTCGACTCCTTCTCCGTGGCGGCGACCGAGATCAGCAACGTCGAGGGCTACGCAGACGCGCTGCGCGATCCCGACGCGCTGTTCAGGGGCGGGAGCTTCGAGGTGCGGTCGGCCTCCGTGCCCGTCACCGATGTGGTCCGGAGATAGTGGGTGTTCGCGCTCGTCGCATGCTCGCGCGACGAGGCCAACCGGGCAGAGCTCCAGCCCAGCCGACCACGATCGCGGCGGTGCCGAGACGCCGTCGTCGCGGAGGCGGCGCTAGAGCTTCAGCTGCTGGATCGTCGATCCGTACTGCTTCATCCGCTTGCCGACGTCGTCACCGACGTCGAGCTCCTGGAGACGGACACTATGCGCGACCGTGAGCACGCGCTGGACTCGCATCCGGAAGTCTTCACTATCGGCGATCGCGTCGATCTGCTGTTCGGTGCCTTCGAAGATCGAGAAGCCGGCGAACGACTCGAACTTGCCGTACAGCGGCATGTAGTGCTCGAATCGCGCGATCTTTCCTTGCGTCTTCAACGTCGTCACCCATTGCGTGTACGAGGCGAATTCTTCAAGTGCCAGGCGCTCGCGTCCCGCGATCGGCGTTCCCCAAGTGATCAAGATCCCCTTCATGGTCGTGTTCCTTTCGAATTGAAATCGAGGTGCGCCGCTGACAAGCAAGGAGCGATCCCACTGGTCGAGGATGTGAACGACGGCGATGAACGGGCGGTGATCCGGGCACTTCGATGAATCACTCGCGCTCGTAGCGGCGCAGATGACCGCGCGAATTCGCACGGTGTGCATACCGCGCCGTGCGACCCCGCTACGCTGTCGTGATGCGATCGCGCAGCGCGAGTGCGGCATGGGTCAGTGCGTCGACGGCGCGCTCGCATTCGGCGACAAACCGCGACGCCAGCACGAATGTCTTCGTGTCGATCTGTGCATGACGGGCGAGACTCGACACGGCGCGCCGCTCGCCGTCGTCCATCTGACGCTCGAGCGCAGTGATGGTGTCGACGGCCTCGAGTGTCGCCTGCACCGCGGCCTGGCCCACCGCGCGAGCGGATTCGACCGTTGCCGCATACGCTTCGGCCGTGTTGACCGCCAGGTCGCCGAGCTCCGCGATCCGCAAGTTGTCGGATAGTGGACGCGGGACATCTGGCAACAGGGACACGAGAAAGGCTGCCTCCTCGAACGCATCGGCGGCGTCGTCGGCTAGCTCGATCACGCGGCGGTACGCTTCGGCATCGGGTCGACGCGCCACGACCCCGCGGACGAAGACGACCAGGTCGTCCGCACGGCGCTCGCGTTCTTTGGCCGCACGCGCAGCAGCTGCCTGGTCCAGGCCGGGACCCTCGCTCAGCGCGCGCAGTTGATCACGCAGCCCGCGGCCGATGTCCAGCACCAAGGCCGCGTGTTCGGCCACGGGCTCCAGAAGTCGTTCACCATGCGTGCGAACCAGACTCGATAGCTCCGCGCGGACCCGTGCCTGGATCAGCGCGCGACTGCGTCCTTCCTGTAGCCCGATGCTGCACGTCCGCAGCGTCGCTCGCAGGAACGACCGGGCATCGTCGATGCCAAGCACGTCATCGAGGTCCTCGCCATAGCGAAGCGGCGTGCGGATGACGGTCGCCATCGCGTCGAACACGAGCTGTTCTCCACCCATCTCGAGGAATCCGCGGTGGCCGTGCCCGTCATCGGCGGCCTCGCCAAGCAGGGCGACTGCAACGCCTTTGGGCACGAACGCGCAGAGCGCCTTACGTGCTCGGTTCCAGTCGATCAGGAACACCAATCGCGATCCGACGTGCGCCAGGAAACGCTCGAGCTCGCCGAGATCGTCCGCCATGAACGTGCCAACAGTCTCGTAGAACACGCCGGCATCCTCGAGCTCGCGTGCGCGTCGCGACCGCAGGTCCGTCCATTGCACGGAGAAGCCGGAGAGCAATTGCTGGAGAAACTCGAGACGTCGCAGGTGAACATCGGTCGCGGTGACATCGACGTGCAATCCTTCGACGTGCATCACCACGACGTGCGCGGACGTCTCGCCGATGTCGTTCTCGACGATGAGCTTGGATCCGCTTCGCGTCGCGGTCGTCCCGAGTCCCGGATGGCCCAGTCGTGCAGCCTCGGTGCGATGTACACCCTCCATGAACGCAGCGATAAGAGTGCGATCGTCAGGACCAAGCTTGTACGTCTTGGCGCCATTCACGTTGTCGGTCGCCAGCGACGTTTGGAGTGCATCGATGGCTTTGTGAAGCTCGAACACGAGCCAATGCGCGCTATCTCCCCGATCGGAGTCCGATGACGTCAACGCTTCGATCGCCTCGGCCGTGATCGTGGTCCTAGACCGTGCGGGGCACGACGCGCGGATTGCCGCGAGGCGCTGGTCGAACGCCGCGACGGTCGCGTCGCCCGGGCCAGCTGCGAGGCGAAGCGGGGAGATCATCGACCGGATATCGGAGAGGAGCTGTTCGAGGATCGTGTCGACCAACGGGATGCGATAGCGATCGCCGAGATTCCGGCTTGCCTCGACCACCGTGTCGAGACGGACGTCCTCGATCCCTGCGACCTCGCGCTCGACGCGAAGATCCGGGACCGGCGCGTCGAGCGCATCCGCGTGTGCGCGCGCGAGTTGCAGCACCGTGAAGAAGTACTTGGCCCGAGCATTCGCCTCGAGCGCTGCATGAACGAGCTCGGGAACGAGCAGGTCTCGTTCGCCAAGGACCTCGACGATGGCTTGCTTGATCATGGCTGGTGATGCAGCGCGCGGATCGCGCGGGCAAGCAGCGGCGCGATCGAGATGATCGATAGCTTGCTGCGGGCTGGGCCGAGGTCGGTCCGCTCGGGCGACACGGTGTCGGTGATGACGATGCTATCGAACATCGGCGACGCGAGCACGCCACCGGCCGCCGCGGTGAATACACCGTGCGTTGCCAGTGCGTGCACGGCGATCGCACCACGCTTGCGACAAGCCTCGGCCGCACGGACCAGCGTCGTTCCACTGACGATCAAGTCATCGATGATCACGGCGATGCGGCCCTCGACGTTTCCGACGAACGCCTCGGTGCGCACGACGCCGCCCTTGCGATGCTTGCCGAGCATGGCGAGCTCGATCGTCGCGCCGGTCGCGAGCTCGAGCGCATCGCGCAGCGCCTCGGCGCGATGAAACCCGCCCGGATCGGGCGAGACGACCGTCAGATCACGTTCGCCGAGCATGCGGCAGCGCTCGACAAACAAGCGGTTCGCCTCGAGGTGCTCGGTCGGGACGCGGAACGCATTCTGATACGCGGCGAGGTTGTGGACGTCCATCGTGACCACGCGATCGGCGCCGGCGGCCTCGACCTGTTGCGCGACGTAGCGCGTGGTGACCGGATCCCACGGATTGGTCCGCCGATCTTTGCGCGCGTAGCATAGGTACGGCGCGACCACGGTGATCCGGCCTGCGCCAGCATCACGGAGCGTCCCGACGAAGAACAGCAAGCGACATAAGCGATCGTTGACGCTCTCGTGCGCTTCTCCGTAGAGCGAGCACAGCACGTACACATCGCGCCCGCGCACCGAGACGAGCGGCCGAATCTTGTGCTCGCCGTCGTCGAACTGGCGCAGCTCGTGCGGCGCGATCGCGACTCCGCAATCTTCCGCGACGGCGCGACCGAGTGCTTCGCTCGGCGCGAGTGCGAATAGCAGGAGATTCTCGATAGACGCCATGCCCGGCGTGGCAGCAAGCTACGTGCCGCTGCCTTCCGCCGTCGCCTGCCGACCGCCAGGCCCTCGGGTTGCACGATGATCGATCATGCCGCACGCGGTCATCTTGCCGGGCGACCTGTCCTTTCGGCCTCGGATGTTTGCCGATCGACAAGCCGCCGGGCACTTGCTCGCGCAAGCGTTGATTCATTACGCCGGTACGAATGCGATCGTACTCGGCCTACCGCGCGGCGGCGTGCCGGTCGCCGACGAGGTAGCACGAACGCTCGGCGCCACGCTCGACGTCTGGGTCTCACGCAAGCTCGGCGCGCCGATGCAGGCCGAGCTGGGTATGGGCGCGATCGCCGAGGGCCCGGCGGTCGTCCTCGATCGTTCTACGGTTCGACTGCTCGGAGTCAACTCCGCGCAGTTGTTCGCCGTCGCCCAACGCGAAATGGCGGAGGTCCGCCGCCGCGTCGAGCGATTTCGCGGTGGCCGGCCGGTGCCGGAGCTGCGCGACCGCGTCGTCATCCTGGTCGACGACGGCATCGCCACCGGCGGAACGATGCGTGCCGCGATCCGCGCGGTCAAGAGACGTCGCCCGGCGCGCCTCGTCGTTGCGGTCCCGGTGGCGGCCCAAGATGTCGTCGCCGCGCTACGCGGCGAGGTCGACGAAGTGGTGTGCCTGAGCGCGCCGGAGAATCTCTACGCGATCGGGCTCTGGTACGAGGACTTTCGTCAGGTCCATGACGACGACGTCGTGCGTATCCTCGACAAGTTCAAGAGCTCGACATGATGCGATCGTGCGTCGAGCTGACGGCGCAATGCCGCCTTCACCACGCGTGCACGCCGTGCGTGTCGATGGCGCGAGCTAGATAATCATCGCGCTTGGCGCGCCAGCGTGGTCGATCGCTCGGTTCCGCATCGTCGATGTGGCGCAACGCGATCAGCGCTCGGGTCAACGCGTGGTGACAGCGATAGAGGCGAACGAGCGAGCCGGGTACAGCATCCCCCGTGGTTTCGAGGTAGCGCATGAATACGCGATCGCCGAACCAGCTGGCGCCCAGCCGCTCGCACTCGAGCATGAAGAACGCGAGCTCCGACGCCGAGTCGAGCGTTCGCAGGTCATCGTTGAACTCGAGAGGATCGATCACCACTGGTGGTGTCTCGAGGCAGACGTGTTCAGGCCGGAGATCGCCATGCGCGTCGACCACGCGGCCCTCCGCGATGCGCCGATCGAGCGCGAGCGACTCGCGCTCGATCGCGGCGAGCTCCTCCTGGGCGATCTGGTGCACGACATCGGCCGGTGCGCCGCGCTCGACGAGCTCGCCGGCAACTGCGACCACGAGCTCGCGGATCCGGCGGCGGTATTCCGCAGCGCCCCACGACGTACGGCGCGCGCCTGTGTAGAAGCCGGCGAGCAGATCGCCGACCGCATGGGCGTCGAACACGGTGGCCGCGCCGCTCGCGAGCATCTGCGGAAGCATGAGGTCGTGCGAGAGCCGGCGCATCACGACGAGCCAGTCAACGATCTCTCCCACGCCGCCGATCGCGAGCCCGGCTGGCGTCGCAACGAGCGGCAGGACCGCGTCGTACACGCTCGCACCAAGCCGACGCCCGAGGCGAAGCTCGTTGTCGCAGCTCTGGCGTCGGCGCTCGATCGTGCGGTAGTCGACGTACGGCAGATGTACCGGCTTCTTGAGCTTGAATGCGTGCAGCTCGGTCAAGAACACCCATGACATGTGCGTTTCGACAACTTCGATCACGCCGTCGAACGCGGTCGACGCTCGCAGGAATGCCAGCTTCGCTTGGAGCTGCGTTGTCATCTTCTCGGTGTAGATCGCGCGACGACGCGTCGCAGCCGGTACGAGATGCGCAACGGAGACATCGAGATGTCCTCGCGCGCGGCGGGCGCTCGCAGTAGCTCGAGAAGCTTCTCCAAGTGCTGCTGATGCTCGGCCCCGCTGCCGCTGCCGTGCGCGAAGATCACGAGCCCGGCCGCGCGCGTCGGGATCGCGACCGAGCCTTGGAGCTCGATCCCATCGACTGGAATCGCGATGTCCTGGACATCGATCGCCATGGTGGTGCACGCCTCTTTGTCGGTGGCTCGGTTGAATCGCTCGGACGCCTGCTCTGACTCGAGATCGGTGCTTCCACTTCCTGGTCATGGGTCGCCCCACGGTCCTCTGCCGTTTGCAGGCCAGCTTCGGACGCATCCAGGTGCGTTCGCCATCGCGCGGTTTCCCACGCGACGCGTTCCTCTCGTCGAGGGTTCTCCTTCGGGTCTTTCACCGGACATCTTCGGGGCGTGCTGCGTCCCGTCCGCTCGCGGTCTTGCTGCCGTGGCTTTCGCTCCGGCAGTGATCCTCAGCGTTTCGATCGACGCCGGCTCTTCATGCTTGGTGAGCAATCCTTCCCGTTCGAGGTTCTTGGTCCGCTGTTTCCAGCAAGACTCTCGTTCCGAGCGACTCATCCGAGCCGCCGACTGACCTCACGAGAAGCAATCGACGTGCCGTGTTTTCCCCCTCGCTGGATCACGGCGAACGGCGTGGCTCTTGCTGCGTTGATCCGGGGTGTGGGAGCACTTCGTCCACGGAGCCGATATCGGAATTCGCGGACGTGGCGCCACGCGTGACGATGCGTTTGCCGAGGCGGCACGCGCGCTCACCGCGGTCGTGACCGAGCTCGACTCGGTGGCGCCGCGGCTCGAAGTGCCGATTCGATGCGACGCACCGGATGACGAGCTCTTGCTGGTCGCCTGGTTGAACGCCGTGATCTACGAGATGGCGACGCGCCGGATGCTATTCGGGCGCTACGAGGTCTGCACGCACGATCATCGACTCGTGGCGACGGCATGGGGCGAACCAGTCGACATCTCGCGACACCATCCGGCGGTCGAGCCCAAGGGCGCGACCATGACGGCGCTGCGAGTCGCATGCGAGCCCGACGCGACCTGGCTCGCACAGACCGTGATCGACGTGTGAGGAAACCATGAACACCACCGACCTCGTGCAGCGCGACGCGACGACCTGGGAGATTCCGCCGGTGGGCGCGATGCGCGTGCCGATCATCCTCTATGCCGATCAGACGCTGGTCCGCGACATGGACGAGAAGGTTCGCGAGCAAGCGTGCAACGTCGCGACCCTGCCCGGCATCGTCGATGCCGTGCACGTCATGCCCGACGCGCACTGGGGCTACGGCTTTCCCATCGGTGGGGTTGCCGCGTTCGACGCGGCCGCGGGTGGCGTCGTGTCGGCAGGCGGTGTCGGCTTCGACATCTCGTGTGGCGTGCGCTGTCTCCTCACCGGCGTTTGCGACGAAGCGATCGCCGCGGTCGCGCCGAGTCTCGCGGATGCGCTGTCCGTGGCGATTCCGGCCGGCGTTGGTTCGACCGGGCCCGTCCGGCTCGGCGCCGGCGAGCTCGACCACATGCTCACAGGTGGTGCGCGGTGGGCGGTCGATCGCGGGTTCGGAACCGTTGCGGATCTCGAGCGCATCGAAGAGCGCGGCCAGATGTTGCACGCCAAGCCGTCCGCAGTGTCGGATCGTGCGAAGCGGCGCCAGCGCGACGAGATGGGCACGCTCGGCAGCGGCAATCATTATCTCGAGGTCGATCGCGTCGCGGAGATCTTCGCGGAGGATGCCGCCGCGGCGTTCGGCCTGCGCCGGGGCGAGGCGGTCGTGCTCGTTCACTGCGGCTCGCGAGGCCTCGGTCATCAGATCGGCACCGACTACTTGCGCGACATGGTGGTCGCCGCGGCCGGGTTCGGACTTCGGCTGCCCGATCGCGAGCTCGCATGCGCGCCGATCGAGAGCGAGCTCGGTCGCTCGTATCTCGGCGCGATGCGCGCGGCCGTCAACTGCGCGCTCGCGAATCGCCAGATCCTGACGCATCTCGCGCGCGGCGTATTCGCCAGCGTCGTGCCCGCCGCTCGGCTCGATCTGCTCTTCGATGTCTCTCACAACACGTGCAAGTTGGAAAACCACGGCGGACGGCAGCTGTTCGTGCACCGCAAGGGCGCGACGCGCGCGTTCGGGCCGGGTCACCCCGACGTGCCCGATGCGCTGCGCGCGATCGGCCAGCCGGTGATCATCGGCGGCTCGATGGGAACGGCATCGTACGTGCTGGTAGGGATGGTGCCCGAGCGCGCGTGGAGCTCGGCATGCCATGGCGCGGGCCGCGCGATGAGCCGGCACGAGGCACTACGTCACTGGCGCGGCCGCGAGATCGTCGACGCGCTCGCGCGACGCGGCATCTTGATCCGCAGCCCGAGCCTGCGCGGCGTCGCCGAGGAGGCGCCGGATGCCTACAAGAACGTCGGCGCTGTCGTCGACTCGGCGCAGGCAGCCGGGCTCGCCCGCAAGGTCGCTCGTCTCGAGCCGATGGTCGTGGTGAAGGGATGACGACCGGTCACGCATGCTGCAACGGCAGATGCCACTCGCGGCCCGGCGCGCTCTCGAGGCTGACCGTCAAGGTCACCTCGGCGCGCATCGCTCGCGCGATCGGTCCGTGCAAGCGCGCCGAATGCGCGATCGCCAGGAACTCGTCCTCACCGATGTTCGGCACGGCCGCAGAGCAGTGCACGCGAATCGCAGGGATTTCCCAGTAGCCGCTCGGCCGTAGGAGCTGCACGCGTGCCTCGGTCCGCAGCGAGGGTGTGGCGTAACCGGCGGCTGCGAGTCGTTCCGCGAACGTCGTCGTGAAACAGCTCGCATAAGCCGCGGCGAGCAGCTCCTCGGGCGTCGTCGCGGAGGGCTTCGCTTCGAGCTCGTAGCGCGCGCTCGACGAGTACGGTGCGTTGATCAGCGCACCCGAGTCGGTGGTGACCGTCCCGGCGTCGAACGTCCACTCGGCGATTGCTCCGCGGTCCATGAATGGATCCTTTCTCGGCGAGCTAAGGCGTCGCCCGGACCTGGTGCTGCGGCCCTTGGCCCTGGCGCTCCAGCAGCTTGGTCGCGGCCTGGAGCTGATCGCGCATCCAGCCGACGACATCGTCGATGCTGATCACACCCTGCAGTCCGCCGTCGTCATCGACGATCGCGACTCGACGGATCGCATGCGTCCGCATCTTGCCGACGACGGTCTCGACGTCGTCCTGTTCGCTCGCGGTAACGAGCTCGCGCCGCATGATGTCCGCGAGCTTCGTCGTCGTCGGAGTGCGCTCGGGCTTGGCCAGCACGTCGATGACGAGGTCGCGATCGGTCACGATGGCGAGCGGCCGAGGGAGCCGTGGCGCTCGTTCTTCGACGACGATCAGATCGCCGACATCGAACCTCGCCATCCTGCGAGCGGCATCGACGACGGATTCGTCCGCGCGAGCAGTCACCACGTCGCGCACGCATAGCTCGCCGGCTCGCATGCACGCTGGTAATGCATCGCGCATTCCATCACGGTTCAAGCCAGACCACCTTTCGCGCATGCCATGCCGTGCGGAGCCGTGCGAATGCAGAGCTAGCGCGAATGCACGCGATGCGCGCCGGCCGAGCATGCGGCGCGCGCTGGTGCATCACTTGCACAACTCCGTGTGGCATGCAGCCCGCCGTGATTCACGCGAAGCCGTGCGGTCCGGTCCCTCCGAATGTTCGCGACTACGAACAGGCTCGACGCGGATTTCGCTGGTCGGACGTCGAGGCCGAGTTGCTCGGCGTGCGCGGGCTGAACATCGCAGAGGTGGCGATCGAGCGCCACGCGCGAGGCGAGCAGGCGCGCAAGATCGCGCTCCGATGGCGTGGCAGGCATGGCGATGCGCGCGATATTACGTATGGTGCGCTCGCGGTAGAGACGCGGCGGTTCGGCAACGCGCTGCGCCACTTGGGAGTGGGCGCAGGCGATGTCGTGTTCGCGCTGTGTCCGCGCATCCCCGAGCTGTATGCGGCTGCACTCGGAACGCTCGCGATCCAGGCAGTGTTCTCGCCGCTGTTCGCGGCCTTCGGACCGGATCCGATCGTCACGCGCATGCGTGCCGGCGCGGGCAAGGTCTTGGTCACCACCGCGTCGCTGTACGCCCGCAAGATCGCGCCGATTCGGGACCTTCTACCGGGGCTCCAACACGTGATCGTGGTGGCCGACGATCGCGAGATCCCGGCCGACACGCTGGCGTGGAGCGATGCGGTGCTCGGTCAGCTCCCGGCGCTCGACATCGCGCCGACGCCGCCCGACACGCTCGCGCTGCTTCACTTCACCAGCGGCACGACGGGAAAGCCCAAGGCGGCGATGCACGTGCATCGCGCGGTCGTCGAGCACCTCGCGACCGCCCGCATGGCGCTCGACCTTCATCCCGACGACGTGTTCTGGTGCACCGCCGATCCGGGCTGGGTCACGGGGACGTCGTACGGGCTGATCGCGCCGCTCGTCGCCGGCGTGACCAGCGTGGTCGACGAGTCCGACTTCCTTGCCGAGCACTGGTACGAGCTGCTCGAGCGCGAGCACGTGACGGTCTGGTACACCGCGCCGACCGCGATCCGCATGCTGATGAAGGCCGGCCCGGACCTCGCCCGCAAGCACGACCTGTCGCGCGTCCGCGTCGCGGCGTCCGTCGGCGAACCGCTGAACCCCGAGGCCGTAATGTGGGGCCGCGACGTGCTCGGCACACCGTTTCTCGATAACTGGTGGCAGACCGAGACCGGCGGCATCATGATCGCGAACTTCCTGTCGATGGACGTACGCCCGGGATCGATGGGCCGGCCGCTTCCCGGCGTCGAGGCGGCGATCGTCAAACGCACGAGCGACACGGCGGTCGACGTGATCACCACGCCGGATACGGAGGGCGAACTCGCGCTTCGTCCGGGATGGCCGTCGATGTTCCGCGGCTATCTGTCCGAGGACGCCCGCTACCGCAAGTGCTTCGCGGGCAGCTGGTACCTGACGGGCGATCTCGCGCGCCAGGACGCCGACGGCTACTTCTGGTTCGTCGGCCGCGCCGACGACGTCATCAAGTCGTCGGGCCATCTGATCGGCCCCTTCGAGGTCGAGAGCGTCCTCCTGGAGCATCCCGCCGTCGCTGAAGCCGGCGTCATCGGCAAACCCGACCCGGTCGCGTTTGAAATCGTGAAGGCGTTCGTCGCGCTCAAGCCCGGATACGCGGCCAGCGACGCGCTGCGGCAGGAGTTGCTCGGCCTCGCGCGCTCGCGCCTTGGCGCGGCTGTCGCGCCGAAAGAAATCGACTTCCGTCCGTTCATTCCGAAGAATCGCGCGGGCAAGATCATGCGGCGGCTGCTCAAGGCGCAGGAGCTC
>DATJXL010000239.1:0-51259 GCA_035500135.1 Kofleriaceae bacterium | reverse complement strand
CGACGGCGCGCGCACCGCGCTCGGCGTGCTCGTCCGCATGCGCCGCCACGCCGCCGCCGCGCCGCTCGCCGAGCGGCTCGGCGACACCGCGCAGGCGATCGAGCTCTACACGCGCGCGCGCAAGGAGCTCGAGGCCGCGCGCCTGCTCGAGGCGCAGGGCCGCGACCGCGACGCCGGGCGCTTGCTGGAGCGCGCGCTCGATCTGATTCCGGAACCCGAGCGCGCGCCGTATCAGCTCGCGCTCGGCCGGATCCTCGCGCGGCGCGGCGCCTATCCCGAGGCGACGCGGTTGCTC
Organism: Kofleriaceae bacterium; assembly: GCA_035500135.1. GTDB lineage: Bacteria > Myxococcota_A > Polyangia > Haliangiales > Haliangiaceae > JABFXX01. Next base: position 50,964 of record DATJXL010000239.1, on the reverse strand, counting down.
CAGGCCGCGCGCACCGACCCCGCGCTCCGCGCCGACGCGCAGCGCCATCTGATCGCGTGCCTCGCCGCGATGGGCCTGCGCGACGGCGCGCGCGACGCGCTGCTCGAGCTGCGCGCGACCGATCCGGCGCTGCCCGCGGACCTCGACACGTACCTGCGAACGTGGCGCGACGAGGCGGCGGAGCGCAAGGTGTCGCGCGACCGCGAGGTGATCGCGAATCGCTACCGGCTCGATCGCGTGCTCGGCGCGGGCGCATCGGGCCGCGTGTTCCTCGCGACCGACGAGGTCGCCGGCCGCCAGGTCGCGCTCAAGATGTTCTTCGCGGCCGGCGCGCGCGCCGGCGCGGCGTTCGAGCGGTTCGTGCGCGAGGCGCGGCTCGCGAGCACGCTGCGCCATCCATCGCTCGTCGAGGTCTACGACGTCTCGGTCGAGCGCGGGTTTCTCGTCATGGAGTACCTGCCCGGCGGCTCGCTCGCGCAGCGCCTCGCCGGACCCGAGACGGAGCGGGACGGGCTTCGCCCGGCGCGCGGGGAAGCCAGGATGGCCGGCGCGCACGTGCGGCGGATGGCGCTCGACCTCGTGAGCGGGCTCGAGGCCGCGCACCACCGCGGCGTCGTCCACCGCGACGTCAAGCCGGCGAACATCTTCTTCGACGCGCGCGGCACCGCGAAGCTCGGCGACTTCGGCGTCGCGCACCTCGTCGATCTCGGCCAGACCCAGACCGGCGGCCTGATCGGCACGCTCGCGTACATGTCGCCGGAGCAGATCACGGGCGCGCCGATCTCGATCGCGGCGGATCTCTACGCGCTCGGGGTCACGCTGTTCGAGGCGCTGACCGGGCGGCTGCCGTTCCTCGGCCCCGACTTCGTCGCGCAGCACCTCGGCGAGGAGCCGCCGGCGCCGTCGGCGGTCGCGCCCGACGTCGCGCCCGGCTGGGATCCGCTGATCGCGGGCCTGCTCGTGAAGAATCCCGGCGATCGCACGGCGACGCTCGCCGAGCTGCGCCGCGAGCTCGAGGCCCTCGACCTCGGCGACAAGCGCGTCGCGCTGCGCCCGCGCCGCGCCACCGGCGACCACTCGATCGCCGAGCTCGCGCGCGACGACGAGCCGCACGCGCGCTACCAGTTCGAGACGCCGCTCGGCGCGACCGCGATCTCGCAGCTCGCGCGCGCGGTCGATACCGTGCTCGATCGCTCGGTCGTGATCGAGCGCTTCGACGCCAGCGACGCCGCGGCCGCGGCGCTCGACCGCGCGCGCCTGCTCGGCCGCGCGCAGAGCCCGTTCGTGCAGCGCGCGCTCGGCCTCGATCGCGCCGCGCGCACCGCGATCTTCGAGGCGCCGGCCGGCGCGCCGGTCGCCGACGCCGTGCCCGAGCTGCCGCCGGCCGAGGCCGTGCGCCTGCTCAAGCGCCTCGCCCGCGCCGCCGCCGCGATCCACGAGCTCGGCGGCAGCCACGGCGGCATCGCGGCGCGCACGGTCGTGCTCGACGAGACCGTGCCGACCTTGCTCGCCGCCGGGCTCGGCCCGCTCGCGCCGAGCTCGCCCGAGACCGACGTCACCGCGATCGTCGCGCTCGTCGCGTCGATCGTGCGCTGCGAGCCCGCGCTCGCCGCGATCGCGGCCGCGCTGTGCGACCAGGTCGGCGCGCGCGTGCCCGCGTTGCCGCCGGCCGGCGACGGCGAGGCGCTCTACGCCGCGGCCGACGCGATCGAGATCGCGGTGCTCGCCGCGCTGGGCGCGCGGTAGCCGGCAGCGGCTTCGGCAGCGGCAGCGGCTTCGGCAGCGGCAGCGGCAGCGGCAAGCGGCTTCGGCAGCGGCAGCGGCAGCGGCAGCGGCTTCGGCAGCGGCAGCGGATCTCGCACACTTACGAAATACCCGCCCGACGCTGCGACTTTCGCATAGCCTCGCGGCGTCTCCGGGTCGGAGCCTCGAGATGAATGACCTAGCCTGGAACGAGCTGTCCCTGCTGCTCGGGCCGATCCACGACGACGTGCAGCTGTTCGCGCGCCGCATCGCCGGATCGAACGCCGAGGGCGACGACGTGTTCCAGGAGGCCGTGCTGCGGGCGGCGCGCAAGCTGCCGTCGCTGCGCGACCGCGGGAAGTTTCGCGCCTGGATGAGCAGCGTCGTCGTGTCGGTGCACCGATCGCGATGCCGCCGCGCGTTCTGGTCGCGATTCCTGTCGCGCGAGGACGCCGATGTCGTCGGCGACGACGGCGCAAGCTGGGCGGACGAACGCGCGAGCGCTCGCCGTGCGTCCGCCGCGCTCGCGACGCTGCGCCCGCCCGAGCGCGAGGCGATCGTGCTGTTCGAGCTGCATGGCTACGCGATCGAGGAGATCGCGGAGATCCAGCGCAGCTCGCAGAGCGCGGTCAAGTCGCGTCTCGTGCGCGGCCGCGATCGGCTGCGCGCGTTCTATCACTCGCTCGAGCCCCGTTCGCAAGCCGTACCCACCGAGGAGGTGTGCCGTGGCTGAGCCATGGACCGATGATTTCGCCGCGCTCGAGACGCGTTCGCGCCACGGGCTGCGTTCGCTCGACGCCACGCGCGCATCCCTCTCCAACCGCCCTCAGGAGACCCAGATGCGTTTCTTCAAGTCCCATCCCGCGCTGTCCGCGCTGCTCGCGTTTCTCATCCTCGGCGCCGTCAGCGGTGCCGCCTACGCCGTCGTTCGCGAGGTGTGGGTGACCGTCGATGCCGACCAGTCGCCCGACCAGATCGAACATGACGTCACCGACCAGCTCCAGCAGCAAGGCGTCGCCGCGACCGTGCACGCCGACAAGGAAGACAACGGCAACCTGCGCGTCCTGATCGCGCAGACGGGCTCGGGCTCTGCCGATCTCGAATCCGGCCTGCACGTCGAGGTCAAGAACCGGCCGGCCGGCGAACAACGCCGGCGGTCGATGCGCTTCGAGCTGAAGTGTACCGACTGCGGGATCGATCCGAGCGCGCTCGCCGATACGATGTCGGGCCCCGACATGCAAGCGGTGCTCACCGGCGAGTTCGCGAACGATGACGACCTCGCCGCCGCCGTGAAGAAGGTGCTCGCCGCTCACGGCTTCGCGAACGCGAAGATCACGGTGACCGACGGCGACATCCTCGTGACGGTCGATTCGGCGCCTACGGCTTCACCCGCTGCGCCATGAGCACGACGACCCAGATCGCGTTGTCGCCGAGATCCGGGTGCGGAGCCTGCACGATGCCGATGCCGATGTCGTCGGCCTTGTAGTCGCCGACCAGCTGCTTGGCATCGATCGCGTCGAGATCGGCGACGACGGTGGTCACCATGTTCACGCTCGCGAACGACCGCGCGAGCGCGTCGGTGCGCTTCTTGACCATGTCGGCGAGCTCCTCGCGCTTCTGGCCGGCGACCAGGCCCTGCACGTACTCGTCGGCGACGCTCGCGAGCAGCGGGTTGGCGGCGACCGGACGCACGGTGCGGATGCGCTGCGCGATGACGTCCTTCGCCTTCGCCGGATCGATCCGCGGCGTCACGCGCGTGAACACCTGCGTGACGTACAGCTCGCGGCCGGAGTCGCTGTCGTGGAACGCGACCCCGATGCCGACGTTGGTCGCCGCCCTGTGCATGATGTTCGCGCGGTGCGCGGGGCTCGTCATCAGGCCGTCGTGCACGCTCGCGATGCCGAAGCCGCGCGCGACGTTCTCGAGCACGACCAGCGTCTTGATGCCGGCGGCCTTCGTGCGATCGGCGACGGTGCCGGTGGTCGGCGACCAGTGCGCGACCGTGCGCGTCTTCTCCATCTCGGCCGAGTGCCCGCGCGCGACGTCGGCAAGCTTGTCGTCCCACGCGAGCGGCGGAAGGCCCGCGGCCGTGCGGTCGCGGTTGATCAGCGCGTAGAGGCCGTGCTCGACCTCTTGCGTCGTGGTGCGCGACAGATCCTCGGGCGGCACGAGCTTCGGCAGCACGTCGGGCGGCGGGCCGCCGCACCACAACGCGAAGTTCGTGAGCGTGGTCGGCCCGCTCGGCCCGACCGCCTCGAGCTCGATCTGCTGGCGGCCGTGCCGGTGCGCGCACGAGATCGTGGCCTGGAACCGTCCGCCGCCGCGGTCGTCGACCTTGACCTGGTCGACCAGGCCGTCGTCGCGGCCGTACCACAGCTCGGGATCGTGATCGCCGGGATCGATCGCGCCTTCCAGCGTGAAGCTCGCGTTGTCGGCGAGCCAGCGCGGGATCGGCGCGGTATCGAGCTCGGAGGTGACCGCGACGAACACGACCGCGATCGTGCCGTCGGCCTTGCGCTGCGCGGTGCCGATGCCGTAGCGCTTGACGTGCTGGCTCACGATCTCGTCGAGGGCCGACCCGAGGCCCGACGTGATCTGCTCGACCTTGGAGTCGGTCGTCCACGTCGTGTACAGCCGCGGCTCGTCGAGCACGCCCTGGCGCTGCAGGAGCCAGGTCTCGACCGCGAAGTCGACCGCGCCGTCTTCCGGCACGACCTCGGCGAGCTCGGCGCTGGCGCGAAACAGCCGCGCGTCGGGCACCGGCGCCGGCAGGTGCGCGCGATCGGCGGCGGCGCGCACCGCGGCGATCACCGCGTCGTCGAGCGGCGAAGCCTCCGGCGGCTGGACGGGCTCGTTGTAGTGCTGCGCCGGCGGCGAGGTCGGCGCGTACGCCGTCGTGACCGGCCCGGTTCCCACCGGCGCGTGCCGCCAGCTCGGCTGCGTGCCCACGCGCTCCGGTCCCGCGGCGCACGCGACGAGGCACAGGACGAGGACGCGGTGCATCCCGTCTAGCGTATCCGAGGAGCCATGATGATGCCGCTGCCACTGCCGCTGCCGCTGCCGCTCCCGGTGCCGCCGCCGTTCCCGCTGCCGCTGCCGCTGCCGCTGCCGCTGCCGCCGCCGCCGCTGCCGCTGCCTGCTTCCGGCGCCACGACCGGCTTGGGCACGATGCTGCCCGCCGAATCCGCGAACACCACGGTCAGCATGCGATCGAGCGCGTGAAAGTCGTCGCGCGTGATCCGGCTCCAGCTCGACACCCCGCCGTTCGCGGCGCCCTTGCCGCCGGTGCGCACGTCGGGCCGCACGATGTTCATCCGCCAGCGGTCGCCGACCTCGGGCGGCAGCCGCACCTTCATGTTCTCGTCCGCGCCTTTGACCGCGGCCCACGGGATCGCGATCTCGGCATCCCAGCCCTGGTCGGTGTCGCCTTCGGCGGTCGTGCCGCGCAGCTTGACGGCCGTGACCATCCCCGAGTCCCACTTCTCGTCGCCCTCCTGCGCGCGCGTCCCCGGCCACCACTTGTCGAACGTCGCGTTGTTCGGGTTGACCTGGAGCTCGATGTAGCCGCGGCGGTTGCCGTCGGCATCGATGAAGATCTCGATCGCGTCCGCCTTCCACAGCGGATCGTCGTGGTTCTTGTACGGCGACACGATATCGGTGTCGGTGACCTGCACGAACACGTACAGGTACTGGTCGTCCCACGTCAGCTTCGCGACCGTCCTGCCGAGCGGATCCTGGACGCCCTCGGCGGTGACGAACTCGGGCGACGTCGCGGCCGCGCCCCAGCCCTGGTCGGTTGCCACGCCGTCGATCGTGATCGGGCCGACCGCGCGCGGGATGTACACGGTGCCCGGCGGCGGCGGCGCGCGCGACAGATCGACGTCGAACACGCGCGCGGTGACCGCCCGATCGACGACGCTGCCGCCCGACGCCACCATGCGATCGCCGACGTCGTGCCCGCCGGTCTGGATGAGGCCGACCGAGAGCGTCGCGGTCTTCGACCTCCAGTCCGGGCGGAGCGTGATGTCCTGCACGTCCTCGATCAGCTCGCCCGGCTGCCAGGTCGCCGGCGGGTGGCCGATCTCCATGTCGGTCGCGCCGAGGTTCATGAAGTCCGCGCTGTTCGGCGCGCCGCGCACGAGCGCGAACACGCGCCAGTGGTCGCCGAGCGGCGCGAGCACGCGCCAGTAGTGGGTGACGCGCACGGTCTGGCCGGGCGCGACCGACGTCACGTCGACCCGGTTGCCGACGTAGATGACCTTGTCGCCGAGCGCGACGTCGGCGCGAACGACGTCGGCCGGCACGTCGCGGACGAGGTGCTCGCGGACGTAGCTTTGCTCGATCTTCTTGCCTTGCGGCCCCGGACCTTTGTCCACGCAGCCAAAAAGCACCAGGAAGCCGACGAGCCAGCGCGCCATGGAGGCGTCATCATATATAACGCTCGTCGTGAGGATGCGAGGGATGGCAGCGATCCTGATCGCGCTGGCCGCGTGCGGCGGCAGCTCGCCCAAGCCCGACTGCACCGACGCGCCCGATGCCTGCCGCGCGAGCTGCGGCTACGGCTCCGGCGACAAGGCGGCGCTCACGCTGGCCGACTTCCCGCAGAAGATCCCGATCGATCACTTCATCCTGGTGATGCAGGAAAATCGCACGTTCGATCACTACTTCTCGTCGCTGACGGTGCCGGGGCAGACCGTCGACGGCGCCGCGCCCGACGCCACCCAGCCCGATCCGCTGCACCCGGGCGCGACACTGACGCGCTTCCACCAGGCCGCGTACTGCTTCGACAACCCGGCCGAGTCATGGGACGAGGTCCACGACGAGGTCGACGGCGGCGCGATGGACGCGTTCACGACCGTCAACGCCACCGACGCCAACGATCCGCAGGGCCTGCGCTCGATCGGCTATTACGACCAGACCGACCTGCCCTACTACTACGCGCTCGCGCAGGCGTTCGCGGTCTCGGACCGCCACTTCGCGTCGGTCTTGGCGAACACGTACCCGAACCGGCTGTTCTACATGGCCGGCACGTCGTACGGCGTGACCGGTGACACCGTGCCGACGCAGCCGACCGACGCCAAGGGCAACGTCGTGCCGAATCTGTTCACCGAGCTCGACGACGCGAAGGTGACGTGGAGCTTCTACGTGCAGGACGTGGCGTCCCTCGCGCTGCTCGACCTGACGTGGGCGAAGAACATCTCGCACGTGCAGCCGTTCACGCAGTTCGCGGCGGATGCAGCCGCCGGCAACCTGCCGGCGGTCAGCTTCGTCGAGGGCACCGACATGATGGGCGGGGTGTCGCCCGACGAGGATCCGCCGGCGGATCCGCAGGTCGGCGAGGCGATGGTCAAGGGCATCATCGACGAGGTGATGCAGGCGCCGACCTGGCCGAGCTCGGCCGTGCTGTTCAGCTTCGACGAGCAGGGCGGGCTGTACGACCACGTGCCGCCGCAATCCGCGTGCATCCCCGACGACATCCCGCCTGCGCTGCAGCCGGGCGACGTGTCGGCGCAGTTCGACCAGACCGGCCTGCGCGTGCCGCTGATCGTGGTGTCGCCGTACGCGAAGCGCGGCTACGTCTCGCACGTCGTGACCGATCACACGAGCATCCTGCGCCTGCTCGAGGCGCGGTTCGGCCTCGCCGCGCTCACCCATCGCGACGCCAACGCGGTGCCGCCGTTCGACATGTTCGACTTCGACAACCCCGACCCGACCCTCCCGACCTTGCCCGATGCGGTGATCGATCCGACGCAGCAGGCAGCGTGCATGATGAAGTTTCCGGGAAAGAGCTGAACGCGCTCGTGCTAGCGTCGCCGGCATGAAAGCTCTCGCCATCGCTTCGCTCCTGCTCGCGGCCTCGCCGGCGCTCGCCGACGTGTCCATCGTCGACAACCACAAGACGGTCAAGGTCGACTGCAGCAAGGACAAGACCGCGACCATCCTCGGCAACGAGAACACGATCACGCTGACCGGCACGTGCTCGCTGGTCTCGGTCGCGGGCAACAAGAACACGGTCAAGGCCGACACCGCGACCAAGCTCGACGTCGCCGGCAACGACAACACCGCGTCGGTCACCGCCTCCGACCAGATCAGCGTGCCCGGCAGCCGCAACACGGTCACGTGGAAGAAGGGCGCGTCGGGCAAGGCGCCGGCGGTCTCGAACCCGGGCAAGGACAACAAGGTCTCGCAGGCGAAGTAGGTGCGCGTGACGCTACGTTCGAGCATCGCCCACGTGCTCGTGTTCGCCGCGTGCGGTTCGAGCGGGATGTCGCACGGCGCCGACGCGGGCTCCGGCGACCCCGGCTCCGGTACGAAGACGCTGTATGCCGCGGTCGGGCTGTCCGCGTCGTCGGTCGACGGCGGCAGCGAGGTCGTCGTGCTCGACGTCGAGCTCGCGCGCACCATGCGCGGCGGACCGAGCGTGAGCGGCGCGACCGTCACGCTCACGGCGTCGGGCGGCGTCACCGTGACCGCGACCGAGGACGCGATGATCCCGGGCATGTACGAGGCTTCGGGGTTTGCGTGGCAGCCGACCTGGCAGGTCCAGATCACCGCCGGCAGCGACGAGGTGCAAGCCACGGTGCAAGCTCCGGGCGAGACCACCGTCACCAGCCCGACGAACGGCGCGACCGTCGCGGCGGGCGACCTCACCGTGCAGTGGACCGACGCGTTTGGCGCGCACGCCCAGTCGGTGTGGGCCGATCCCGGCAACGGCGCTCCGATCGTGCAGCTCACCGACAGCGGCAGCGGCAGCGTCCCGGTCACCGCGACGAGCGTGGTCACGATCTATCGCCAGGACGCCGAGGATCTCGCCGGCGGCGTCACCGGCTCACTCGCGACCGCGACGACGTCGTACGGCGTGTACGTCCAGGTCCAGTAACTCGCCGGATCAGACGATCAAGTCGGTCGCGTCCTGGAACAGCGCGCGGTTCTGCGTCTCGCGCGCGACGACCAGCTTCTCGACCTCGGCGAGCAGCTCGGGGTGCCGTTTGGCGACCGCGTCGAAGTCGGCCTTCGCGAGCCGGAGCAGCACGGCGGGCTCGACCGCGACGACGTCGGCGACGGCGGGCGCGCCGCTGACCAGCGAGATCTCGCCGACCGCGGCACCCGGGCCGAGCTCGGCGACCTTGCCGCCGGCGGCCTGGACCTCGCAGCGGCCGGCGACCACGACCCACAGGTGCTCGTTGCGCGCGCCCTCGGCGATGAAGCACGTGCCGGCGGGAACGAGCTGGGTCTCGAACTTGCCGAGCAGCTCGTCGCGATCGGCGTCGGCGAGCGCGCGAAACAGCTCCGACGTGCGCGTCAGGTTCGATAGCAGCCGCGCACGGGCGTGGAACGCGAGCACCTCGGCGAGCTGCGGGTGCTTGCCGGCCGCGGTCTCGACCGCGCGCGCCGGGATCTCGAGCACCCACACGTCGTCGGCCGCGATCACGCTGGCCGTGCGACGCGTGCCGCCGACGAGCGCGATCTCGCCGAAGAATGCGCCGGTGTGGAGCTCGCCGAGCGAGCCGCTGTCGCGCGTCACGGTCGCCGTGCCGTGCGCGAGCCAGTACAGCGCGCTCGCCGGCTCGCCGGCCTCGATGATCGTCGCGCCGGCCGGGAACGCGCGCGCCGTCATCACGCCGACGAGCGCACGCGCACCGGACTTGGACAGCGCCGACAGCAGCGGCGCCGGTGGGATCTTCGCGGGCCGGCGCGCCGCGAGCCACTTGCCGAGCTCCTCGATCGTCGCGCGCGCTTGCTCGATCGCGACTGCGCGACGCTCCGCGTCGCTGCGCGCGCCGGCGGAGCCCGCGCTTTCCGGCGTGCCCGCGGTCGCGTGCAGCTCCGGCGGCGCGTCGTCGTGCGCGGACGGCGCGGAGAACGCGAAGTGCGGTCCGCCGGTCGCGTACGTGTCGATGATCTGATCGACCAGCTCCGGCCCGCGCACGCTGCCGAGCTCGGCGAGGTGGCGCGCGCACGCCACCGCGAGCGCGACGCGGCCACCGGCACGCGCGCCCTCGCCGATCGCCGCGAACGCGAGCTCGGCATCGTCGGTCTCGCCGAGCGCGCCGAGGATCGCGGCGACTTCGAGCCAGGCGCCGTAGTCTCCCGGCGTGCGGCGCAGGCGGCTGGTGGCGCGGGCGAGGTCGTTCGCGGTGACCGTCACCCGCGCGTTATAGCCCGTGCGGCTTCAGAACCGCCAGAGCGTGAGACCGCCGGGCTGCGCCGCGTGCAGCGTGCCGGTCGTGGTCGGCTCGTGGGTCAACGCCTGGCTCTTCGGCGTCGACGAGCTGTCGGTCGCGACCTCGATCAACACGAACGCGCCGACCGCGATGATCCCCCAGATCCACCAGTTCGTGTACCAGGGCTTCTCGGCGGGTGGCTTGGGCTGATCGTTCGGCATCGGGCCGGGCGCACCGGCGCCCGACGTGGTCGGCGATGGCTGCATCGCGTTCGCACCGGTCGCCGATGCACCGACCGCGCCGGTGCCGGCCGGGAGCTGGCCCGCCGGACCGAACCGGTTGTCGGGCATGCCGCTGCCGGCCGCGCCGACGCGCTGATCGCGGATCGCGGAGATGTCGATCTGCGAGACGCGATCGAGCCCGGAGTCGCCGGTCGCGACCGTCGTGCCCGAACCAGGCGTGCCCGTCGAGCCGACGCCGGCCGCGACGCCACCGCCCATCGTGCCGCCGGCCGCACCGACTCCGACGGGAGCGGGGCCGCCGACGACGACATCGTCGGGCGGCTTCTTCGCGGTCGCGTCGGGGCCCGGCTTGGCATCGGCGGCCGCCTTCGCGTCGGCCGCGGCCTTCGCGTCGGCCGCGGCCTTCGCGTCGGCGTCCTTCTTCGCCTGCGCGGCGTGCTGCACGCCCTGCAGCCGCGAGATGCTCGCCTCGATCTCGCCGCGCTTGTCGGCGTTGGGCACCTTGTTGAGGTACTCGCGGTAGTACTGGATCGCCGGCTCGGGGTCGTTGAGCTTGTCGTAGCAGAGCGCGAGGTTGTAGTTGTTGAGATCGGCCGGCATGATCTGCTGCGCGGCCGAGAACTCCTTGATCGCGGTCTTGTAGTCGCCCGCACCGTAGGCCCGTTGACCGGCGCTGTAATGAGTACGCGCCTCGGTGCGTGGGTCGTCGGCCCACGCGATCGCACCGGCGCCGAGCGACAAAGCGAGCACGAGTAACAGGAGCGAGCGTGGACGCATTGGGTTCCTCGTAGTGTGTCTCAGCAGGTCTGCCACATGCGGTGACCTGAGCCACCTACATGCGTGCGCCGCGTCACTCCTCGACGTCGCACCGCGGCTCGTTGGAGTGGCTCTGGCAGTACTGATTCAAGCAGTGATGGTCCTTGGGATCGACGACTCGATTCGAACAATCGGGGTGTCCCGGCGGGGGCGGAATCGAAATCGGATTCGTCGGGTGATGGGGCGGAAGCGGTACGCGCTCGAGCTTGAGCGTCTGCTTCTCGATCGTCCCGTCGACCGTGATCGTCGCGTCCTTGAAGCCGTTTGCCTTGATCGTGACCTTGACCGGCTTGCCCTTCTCCACCTTGATCTCGGCCGGCAGATCGCCGTCGACGACCTGACCGTCGACATAGGCCTTGCCGATCGCGTACGCCGGATTGGTCTTGATCACGACGGTGACCATTTCGACCGCCGGAGTGACCTGCGTGTTGCTTCCGCTGCCGACGTCGGGAGTCTTCGCGCTGCCGACGTCGGGAGTCTTCGCGCTGCCCGCCTCCGGATTCTTCGAGTCCGAGCCCGAGCCCGAGCCCGAGCCCGAGCCACCGCCTCCATTGCTCGCGACCTGCGATCCACTGCCGCTGCCCGCGCTGCCGCTGCCCGCGCTGCCGCTGCCCGTCCCGCTTCCGCCGCCGCCGTTCATCGCCACGACCGCGGCAATTCCGCCGCCGACGACCACGACCGCGATCAGCGCGATCACCAGGCCGAGCTTGCCCTTCTTCGGTGGCGCGAACGGGACCGACTGCGACGGCGATGCCGCCGCGCTCGGGAACGAGTGCACCTGCATCGGCCCCGGCGTCGGCGACGGCGGATGATACGCGCCGCTCGGTGGCGGCCCGGCCGCGATCGTCGCCGAGTGCGGCCCGGAGATTCCCGGCATCCCGCCCGGCGTGATCTGCGCGCTGTGCTGCGGGCTGCCGACCGGGAACGCCTCCATGTACGTGCTCATGCCGGGCCCGGCGATCCCGCGATACACCCCGATCAGCGCGTTCACGAGCTCGTCCATCGTCGCGAAGCGCTGCGCCGGATTCTTCTGCATGCAGCGCGTGATGATCTCGGCGAGGCCGGCGGGCAGCGCGCGCCCGGCCTTCGCGGCGCGCTGCGCGACCGGCTCGGGCTCGGTCGTGATGTGCTGCGTGAGGATGCCCATGAACGACTCGCCCTGGAACGGCAGCGAGCCGGCGAAGCACTCGTACATGATCACGCCGACCGCGTAGATATCGGTGCGGGCGTCGACCGGGTTGCCGAGCGCTTGCTCGGGCGCCATGTAGAACGGCGTGCCGAAGATCGTGCCGGTGCGCGTCAGGTGATTCTGGCCGTCGTTGCCAGACACCTTCGCGATGCCGAAGTCGAGGATCTTCGGGATGTCCTCGCCGCGCTCGCCGATCGTGACGAAGATGTTCTCCGGCTTCATGTCGCGGTGGACGATGTTGCGCGCGTGCGCGGCGGCGAGGCCGTGGCCGGTCTGGATGAGGATGTTGAGCAGCCGGTCGGCGGACATCGGCTGCTGGATCAGATCGTTCAGAGCTGCGCCGTTCAGCAGCTCCATGCACATGTAGATGCGGCCGTCGGGCAGCGAGCCGAAGTCTTCGATCGCGATGATGTTGCGGTGCTTGATCGACGAGCTCGACCGCGCCTCTTGCTGGAAGCGCGTCACCGCTTCCTTGTTCGACACGATCTCGGCCTTGAGCAGCTTGACCGCGTACTTCTTGTCGATGTGGACGTGCTCGGCCGAGTACACCTCGCCCATCCCGCCCTCGCCGATCATCTTCGTGATGCGATAGCGGCCGTCGAGCACCTGTCCGACCAGCGTAGGTGTGACGGGCTGGAACGAGCCCGAGGCTGGTGGATCGCCTGCCATGTGGCCCAGAGTATAACGTGCCGTCGCCGAGATTCTATGGACTTACATGCACACACCGACACCTTGCTGATCGGCGTCGGGATCGACGTTCACGTAGCACTGCTGGCCGGGCGCGCAGGTCGACGTCGTGCTCGTCCCGCACGCGTCGGCGGGCATCGGATTGGCGAGCTGACAGGCACCCTCGATGCAACGCGGCTCGAGGCCGGCCGCGCAGGTGTCGACCGCCGGGCACTGCGGATCGTTCGGGCACATGAGGCTCTGGTCGAACGCGGCCTGATCGGCGCCGGGTACGGCGGTATCGGAGCCGCCGTGCGCGCAGCCACAGCAATCGGCGCGCGTGCGCACGCAGTCGGCGTCGGCGGTGCATTCGCGCGAGGTCACGACCGCGCAGGCGCACGTCAGGCAGCCGTTCGCGTCGATCTCGAAGCCGTCGCTGCAGGTGGTGTTCGAGCACGACATCGGCACGCACGCGAGCTGGCAGGTGTTGTCGATGCACGCCGCGCGCGCGTTGCTCGGGCACGACGGATCCGGCGCCGGGCAGCCGACCTGGTTGCACGCCTGCACGGTCGGATCGCTCGCCGAGACCGCGAACGTCGGACACGCGCAGCAGGTCGCGCCGGCAAGCGCGCAGTCCTTGTCCTGGCTGCACTCGGAGATCGAGTCGCTCCCCGAGCCCGCGCCGCCGCCTCCGCCGCCGCCGAACTGGCCGTTGGCGTTCGGCGCGAGAGCCGAGCAGCCGGCGACGAGGACGAGGGCAAGAACAGCGCGCATGACGGGGCGGATCCGAGCAGGACCCGTGCCGCATCCTAACAGGGCGAGATCCGGCCGTCGCGCCTCAGTTTTTCGAGGTAGTCAGAGGGGTGCCGTAGCGTCTGGGCCGCGATGGGCGCCAAGATCATCACGAAGACCGACCGCCAGATGGAAGACCGCCTGCTCGCGATCGGGGACGACCCGATGCGCGCCGACACGCTGCAGAAGGCACGCGCGTTCAAGCAGACCTGGCTCGAGCTCGCGGCCGCGCTCACCAAGGTGCAGGCCGCGCGGTCGTGGGAGCCGTGGGGCTTCACCGACTTCGACGCGTACTGCCGCAAGGAGCTGCACCTGCGCAGCTCGACGGTCGCCAAGCTGCTCGGCAGCTACCGCTTCCTCGAGACCAGCGCGCCGCGCGTGCTCGAGCGCGCGCGCGCCGACCGCAGCGAGATGATCGACGCGCCGATCCCGTCGCTGCCGGCGGTCGAGTTCGTGCAGAAGGCGGTCGAGCGCGCCGCCGCCGATCCGGAGACGCTCGAGACGATCCAGCGGGTCGCGTTCGACGAGGGCCTCGACGCGCCGGTGCTCGCACGCCGGTTCAAGGACGTCGCGTTTCCCGAGACCGATCGCGAGCGCCGCGAGAAGCTGCGCGCCGCGATCGCGCAGACCGGCCGCCGGCTGTCGTCGCTGATCGCCGAGACCGACTCGCCCGTGCCGAAGAAGCTCGCGATCCGCATCGAGGAGCTCGTCGGCGAGCTGCTCGAGACGATCGAGAACTAGCGTTACGGGATGTACCCCTGAAAGTTCGAGAACCCGGCGCTGGCTTCGTACGTCTTCACGCCGATCGAACCGTCCGTGTAGGTCCCGTCCGTGCCGGTCAGCATCGCGCCCGGAATGCCGTGCAAGCAGCAGGTGAACACGTCGCCACTGACCTGGAATTCCATGATGACGGGATCGTCGACCGACCGGCCGGTGATGGCGAGCGTCGTCATCTGGATCACGGGCGTCGTGTTGACGTTGTCGGTGCGCTGGATGAGGAAGCCGCCATCGGCGGGCTCCCAGTTGCAGTGATACATGTGCACGTTCATCGCATCGACGCGGAGCGCGAGCTCGATCGCGTCGCCCGGACCGGCCGAGATCGCGTGCATCGTGCCGACGACGCGAGCGTCCGCATACGTGATCGCCGGATCTGCGTGGTACGCGACCGCGAGCTGGGACACCGTGCTCGTCTCCTGGAGCTCGGCGCCGGCGGTCTGCCAGATCCCACCTGTCGAGCTCCACATGGGGCTGAAGTCGGCGAACGTCGCGGTGGAGTAGTGCAGCGTGGTGAGCGGCGATGGCAGGCAGCTCGCCTCCTGCGCGCCATCGCCGTTCGGCCCGTCGGGCGCGGCCGCGCCGTCGGGCGCGAGCGCCCCGCGCACGCACGTGTGCGTCGAGTCATCGCACGCGTAGCCGGCCGGGCACGGGCACTGCTTGCCCGTGTAGTCGATGTCCGGCACGCTGCACGCCGCGAGCGCGAGCACGAGCGGCCGGACGACCGTCACCAGGTGACCTCGAGCCCCAGTGCGCTCGGCGCGACGCGCGCCCGCGCCGTGACGCTCGCTCGCCGATGCGAGCCGAGCGAGTGGATCTCCCAGACCATGCCGGCGAGCGCGATCGCGCCGCCGGCGACGAACAGGACGTTCGCGGCCGTCGCGTAGTGCTGCGCCGATGTCTGCAACGACTGCGCGGCGAGCGCGCCGACCGCGTTCGTCGCGTCGTCGTGGCGGCTGTTCGCGACCAGCACGCAGCCGCCGCCGGCCGCGCCCGCCAGCACGCCGACGCCGATCACGACGAGCGGCAGCCGGCTCGCCGGCGCCGTCTCGTGCGCCGGCAGCGGCACCACGATCGCGGGCGCGGGCGCGGGTGTGGGTGTCGGCGCGGGCGCGGGGACGGGCGCGGGCTCGGCCGGCTTGTTCGCGGCGTCGATCTCGGCCTGCAACGTCGCGACCCGGCGCTCGAGCGCGCCGCGGTCTTCGATGTCCTTGCCGGTCGCGAGATACTGCTGGTAGGCCTCGAGCGCGCCCTTGTTGTCGCCCATGCCCTCGAGCGAGCGCGCGAGGTTGTACAGGAGGTTCGGCTCGGGATAGAGCGCGTAGGCCTGGCGCACGAGCGCCGCCGAGACCTCGAACTCGCCGCGCTTGTAGTGCTGCGCGGCCTCGGCCGCGAGCTCGCCGGCCCGGCGTTTCGCGGTCTTGTCATCCGCGTGGGCGGCCTGCGCCACCAGGAGCACCGCGACGAGAACTCCGGCGCGTGACATCGTATGATGATCGTATCATGGCCGAGGGTGCGATCCGGCCCGAGCTCCCAGCGCGCATCGGGCGCTACCAGGTGCTCGGCTACCTCGCCGATGGCGGCATGGCCGAGATCTTTCTCGGCCGCGAGCCCGGCGGCGGCCCGGTCGTGATCAAGCGCATCCTGCCGCACCTCGCGCGGCAGGGAAACTTCGTCGCGATGTTCATCGACGAGGCGCGCATCGGCTCGCTCGTCCGCCATCCCAACGTCGTCTCGGTCCACGAGCTCGGTCAGGTCGGCACCGATCTGTTCCTGGTGATGGAGTACCTCGCGGGCGAGACCGTGTCGGGCCTGATCCGCCGCGTCGTCGCGCGCGGCGAGCGGCTGCCGCTCGCGCTCGGCGCGTACATCGTGGCCGAAGCGTGCGCCGGTCTGCACGCGGCCCACGAGCTCGCCGACGAGAGCGGCAAGCCGCTCGGGCTCGTGCACCGCGACATCTCGCCGTCGAACGTGTTCGTGACGTACCAGGGCGAGGTCAAGGTGCTCGACTTCGGCATCGCGACCGCCGCGCATCGGCTCACGCGCACGGCGACCGGCCAGGTCAAGGGCAAGTTCTCGTACATGTCGCCGGAGCAGTGCCGCGGCGAGGTGCTCGACCTTCGTTCCGACATCTTCTCGCTCGGCGTCGTGCTGTACGAGCTGACGGTGCAGCGCCGGCTGTTCAAGCGCCCGAACGAGCTGATGGTCCTCAAGGCCGTCACGCAGGACTCGATCCCGCGCCCGCGCCGCGCGCAGCCCGATTACCCCGAGCAGCTCGAGCGCGTGGTGCTGCGCGCGCTCGCACGCGACAAGGAGCGGCGCTTCGGCAGCGCGCTCGAGCTGCGCGACGAGCTGCTCGCGGCGATCGGCGCGCTCGGGATCGCCGATCCGCAGCGCGAGCTCGCCGGCGCGATGGCGCAGCTGTTCGCCGAGCGCATCGCCGAGAAGCGCCAGCTCGTGAAGTGGGTGCGGCTCGGCTCGGATGTCGCCGGCCACGTGCCGGCCGGCGAGGTCGACGAGAACATCGAAGTGCCGCAGGCCATGGCGCACACCGAGACCGAGGCGCCGTTGCCGTCGATGCCCGCGCACCCGCGCCGCGGCCGCGCGTGGATCGTGCTCGGGCTCGTGACCTGCCTCGCGGCCGCGGCGATGCTGTGGTGGTACCTGCAGCAACGCGACGATGCGCCCGTCGCGTCACCGGCCGTCGAGCCCCCACCGCCTGCACCTGCGCCACCGGCCGGGTTCACGCTGCACGTCGACTCGAGCCCGCCGGGCGCGTCGCTGTTCATCGACGGCAAGCTCGCCGGCACGACGCCGTTCGCGCTGCACCTCGACGGGCCGCGCAAGCTCACGTTGCGCGTCGAGCTTGCCGGCTATGCCGCGCCGGCCGAGCAGGAGTTCGCGATCGATCGCGAGGAGAGCCTCGTGATCCCGCTCGCCGGTTTGCCGGCGGCACCACCGCCGCAGCCACCGGCAGCCCCCGCACCCGCGCCGCCGCGGCAGCCCATCGCGCATCCGCCGGTGAAGAAGAAGCCCGGTGCCAAGAGCGACCCGTTTCAGCGGTTCGATTGAGCTTGACCGTTCAAGCCACGACGATCCGCACGGCCATCGCGATCAGATACGCCGCGTAGATCATCAGGCCGACGCCGATCACGCGCGGAATCCACGCGGCCTTCTCGCCGAGCACGTGCTTGCCCTTGTGCGTCAGGTAGGCCACGAGCGAGAACCAGCCCGCGCTGCCCACGAACACGCCGATCGCGCACGCGACGCCGTCGAGGTGCGTCGCCTTCGGGATGAGCGGTCCGAGCAACACGACCCAGGTCACGATCGCGGCCGGGTTGAGCACGATCAGCGCGAGCCCGACCGTGAAGCCCTGCCACAGCTCCTTGCGCAGCGCGGTCGCGGACGGCGTCGCGCTCGCATCGCTGTGCGCGGCCGGCGCGACCGGCTGGCTGCGCGCGGTCAGAAAGCCGTACACGAGCAACACGCTGCCGCTGACGCCGTACAGGATCGGCTTGACCGTGTGGTTGTTCTCGAGGAACGGCGTCACACCGAGGATGCCGAGCGCGGAGTACAGGAAGTCGCCGCACGCGCCACCGAAGCCGACCGCGAGCGCGCGGCGCAGCGTGTGCCGGTACGAGGCATCGATGACGGCGACGTTGACCGGCCCGATCGGCACGCCGGTGAGCGCGCCGGCGAGCAGGCCAATGACGAGGAACGTCAGCACGAAACCTCCGTGCTATACAGCAGCGTGGCGTCCACTGCTACGGGAACCGACGCCGGAACGGACTCGTCGGAGAAGCTCGCGCTCGTCGCGAACCGACCGAGCGTGACGTGGCTGGGCCATGCGACCGCCGTCGCCGATTTCGGCCGCGCGCGCGTGGTGTTCGATCCGCTGCTGCCGTGGCGCGCTCGCCGCGCGGGCCGCGTCGATGCCGTGCTCGTCACGCACAGCCACGTCGATCACCTCAATCGCTGGAGCCTGCGCGCGATCGATCGGGCCGCGCATCTCGTCGTGCCGCGCGGCGCGCGCGCGATCGTCGCCGATCTCGGATTCGCGAAGGTCACCGAGATGACCGCGGGCGATCAGCTCGAGGTCGGCGGGCTCGCCGTGCACGCGGTGGGCACGCGTCACGACAACGGCCGGTGGAGCAAGCGCGACACGCCGGAGTGCGTCGGGTACGTCGTCGCCGGCGGCGGCCACGCGATCCACCACGCGGGCGACGTCGACTTCTCCGATCACGCCGTGTTCGACGCGATCGGCAAGCAGTTCGCGATCGACGCGACGCTGCTCCCGATCGGCGGCATGTTCCCGGTCTGGTACTACCGCCGACGCCGACACTGGCTCGATCGCGGCGTCCACATCGACCCGGACTGCGCGCTCGACATCTACGAGCGCCTCGGCGCGCGCGCGATGATCCCGATCCACTGGGGCACGCTGCACTTGCGAATGGGCCTGCCGTCGATGCCGCGCCGCCGGCTCGCGAAGGTGGCCGCGGTCCGCGGCAGCGCCGGCGTGCGCATCCTCGCGCACGGCGAATCGCTCGCGCTCGACGCGATCGCGCAGCGCGCGAGCGTTTGAGCTCGGACCCAGGCCGAGGGGCTGCCGCTATCCGGCGCACGCGACCTGCCGCATCACGGCATCGCCATCGGCGTGACCACGGCACCGCCATCGATCGTCGCCATGCCGGTCACCTGGTGGAGCACGATCCAGCCGACGCCGCCGCCGCCACCACCGCCGCCGCCGCCACCACCGCCGGACTTGCTCCCAGCTTGGCCGTTCGCGTTGGGGCCCATCCCGTAGCCGCCGTCACCGCCATCGCCTCCGTTGTTGTTGACGTGACCACCGGCAGCCGCCGCCGTGCCGCTGCATTTCCCGGCGACGCCGACCGCACCTTGCGTGCTGTTTCCACCGCCGCTTCCGCCCGAGCCGCCGTCCGCGCACACGAGGCCGGTCGAGTGGACGTGGACGATCGGCCCCTCGAGCAGGATGCCACCGCCGCCGCCGCCGCCGCCCCCGCCGGTGTGCGCGTCGGCGGTCCCGGTCGCGCCCAGCCCGGCGGCGTTCACCCCGCCGACGACGTCGACCGACACGTTCGAGCTGATCTGGAACGCGCCGCCGCCGCCCCCGCCGGCACCCGGCGTGCTGACGACGGCGTTATCCGCACCGCCAGCTCCGCCCGCACAGCCCGCGACCAGCGGCGACAGCGTGCTCGCCATCGCCGGCGTCACCGGTGCGCCCGGGCCGTGTTTGCCGCCCGCGCCGCCGTCGTCGCCGTCGCCGCCCTTGCCGCCCGTGCCGGCACCCGCGCCACCGGCTCCGCCGCCACCACCCGCCGCATCCGCGGTCGAAGCACCTCCGGGCTTGCCCGCGAGCGCCGCGCATGCCGTCGTGTTGTCCGCACCCGACGCGACCGCGATCGAGGCACCCAAGTCGATCGACGCCGCGCCGTCGACGGCGAGCACGATCGCGGCGCTCCCCGTCACCGTCCACGCGTCCGACAGCTCGAGCTCGCTCAGGTGAATGATCGCGATCGCGAGGCCGTTGCTCTGCTTCACCACCAGCGTGTTGCTCGCCAGCGAGCCGAGGCTGTCGGTGTTGATCGTGAATCCCGACACGCTGCCTTGCAGCGTGCCGGGCGCGGGCAGCGCGCAGACGTCGCCGATGTTGGTCGGCGTGTAGATCCACGGCGTGCAACCCGGTTCGGTTCCGCCCAGGGACTCCGTCCCGCCACCACCGCCACCACCACCGGCATCGCCGGTCATGCCGGGCCGGAACGCGCAGCCGGACAGCGCGGCGCTGACGAGCAACCACCTCACGCCGCGATCATACCGAGGTCACAGCATGCCGCGAAAGCGCAATACGCCGACGAGCCCGATCACGCCGATGACCATGCCGATCACGTAGCCGAACCGCTTGTCGCGGATGACCGGATCCTGCCCGTCGGCGCCCGCCGTGCGGATCAGGTTGATCGCGTCGTAGACGAGCCACACGCCGGCGAGCAGGCCGACCGCCAGCGTCAAGAACCACTCGAACTGCGTGTCGCTGATCACGTTCATGCCGGCCTCGCCGCGGGGATCGGGTCGAGCAACATGCGCTTGCCGTCGTGCAAGAGGACCAGGCCCATGACCACCGGGAACAGCCAGAAGAAGTACGTCACCTCCATGTTGCCGGTCGCGAAGCCGATCAAGTACCCGGTGTAGGCGACGACGCGCTCCATCGCGTACGACTTGTAGTTGGTCGCGCGCCCGATGCGCCGCGCGTACTGCGCGCGCATCGCGGTGTTGGTCAAGCCGAGCGCGATCGCGAGCGCCACCGGGATCGCCGGCGCCCAGCCGTGCCACGCGACGACGATCAGCGCGAACCCGTAGCACAGCGCGTCGGTGATCGCGTCGAACATCTCGCCGAACGCGCTGCGGCAGTCGAACATGCGCGCGACCAGCCCGTCGAGCTTGTCGAGCAGGCCGCACACCAAGATGAACAACGTCGCCCACTGGCGATAGCCGTGCTGGACCGCCCACACGAACAGCGGCAGCGTCAGGAAGCGCGACGCCGTGACCGCATTCGCGGGGTTCCACTTCGAGACCTCGCGTCGGTGCACTAGGCCTCGGCGTTATCGTCTTCGGTCGCGAGGCCCGGATCGACGAACCGGTAGCGCTTCCACGCGAACCGCACGCGCTGGAGCAGCGACACGTGGCTCATGATCGCGACCGCCCAGCAACCCGCGAGCAGCGGCCGCGGATCGTGGAGCACCGCCGTGAACAGCACGCCGGTGCCGTAATAGATGAGGAACTCGGCCGAGCCGAACAAGCCGACGACGTCGACCGGGTGGCCGATCTTGCCCTTGTCCCGCCAGATGTCCTGCTGGCTCTCGGCGTAGATCGACAGCTTGATGATCACGTTCGTCAGCGCGCCGGTGATGCCGAACCCGAGCACGATCAAGACGTGCGGGTAGTCGTACGACAGGTTCAAGCAGCCGCCCGCGTACATGATGCCGAGCACCCAGCGATCGCAGACGTCGTCCATCACCGCGCCGAACGTGGTGCGCTGGTTGAAGTTGCGCGCCTTGAAGCCATCGACGTGATCGACGAGGCCGCGCGCGACCAGGAGCGCGAACCCGAGCCACCACTGGCCGTAGAACAGCACGACGCCGCCGCACAGCCCCATCAGCGCGCCGAGCATCGTCCACGCGTTCGCGTGCAGCGGCAGCCGCGCGAGCGCCGACACGATCGGGTGCAGCGCGCGATCGACGGACTGGCGAAAGGCGAACAGGTTCACGTGCGCGCCACTCTAACGCATTACGCGCTAACCGCCCGATCGGACCAGCTGTAACGTCTTGCGCAGTGCGGCAAGGAACTGGTCGATCTGCGTGGACGTGATCGAGAGCGGCGGCTGCAGGCGCAGCACGTTGCCGTGCATGCCGGAGACGGTGATCAGCATGCCGGCCTCGTGCAGGCGGTCCTTGACCTTGCCGAGCTCGGCCTTGCCGAGCATCTCCTTGGTGTCGCGGCTCTTCACGAGCTCGATCCCGCCGAGCAGCCCGGTGAACCGCACGTCGCCGATCCACGGATCGCCGAGCGCCCACGCCGCCTCGGTGAAGTAGCGGCCCATCTTCGCGGCGTTGTCGACGAGCCCTTCCGCCTCGAGGATGTCGATCAGCGCCAGCCCGGCCGCGGCCGACACCGCGTTGCCGCCCGACGTCGGCGTGGTGCCGCCGAAGAAACGCTTGCAGACCTCGTCGGAAGCGATCGTCGCGGCGAGCGATCCGACGCCGCCCGACAGCCCCTTGCCGCCGGTCATGATCTCCGGCTCCAGGCCGTAGTGCTCGATCGCGAACATCTTGCCGGTGCGGCCGAGCCCGGTCTGGACCTCGTCGGCGATCAGCAGGATCCCGCGCGCGCGGCGGATGCGATCGAGGCGGTCCCACCACTTCTGCGGCGGCGCGAGCCCACCGACCGCTTGCACCGGCTCGGCGATCACCGCCGCGGTCTTCGGCCGGCCGTCGAGCTTGGCCTCGACGCCGTCGAGGCACTCGACCTTGCACGTCGACGCCGGCCCGTACTTGCAGCGATAGCAGTACGCGCACGGGAGCGCGAAGTTGTCCGGGCCCATCGGCTTGCCGGCGCTCTCGCGATACTTCTCGCTCGACGTCACCTCGAGCGAGCCGAGCGTGAGGCCGTGGTAGCCGTTCTCGAGGTACGCGACGTCGGGCTTCTTCGTGTACTGGCGCGCGGCCTTGAGCGCGAACTCGTTCGCCTCCGAGCCGCCGGTCGAGAAGAACACCTTGTGGACCGACTTGGGGCCGAGCGTCACGAGCCGCTTGGCGAGCTTCACCGCCGGGATCGTGCCGTGCTTGCCCGAGACCTGGAGCACCTCGCCCATCTGCGTGGTCGCGGCTTCGGCGATCTTGGGGTGGCAGTGGCCGGCGTTGTTGACGAAGTAGCCGGCGGTGAAGTCGAGGTAATCCTTGCCACGCACGTCGGTCACGACGCAGCCGCGGGCTTTCGCGACGATCACCGGCTCGCCGGCCGGGTTCGTCCACGGGCGCATCACGTACTTCTGGTCAGCCGCTTCGATCGCGTCGGCGTCGCTTCCGTCGTCGCTCACCGTGGTGGGAGGTATCTCACGCCCTGCACGGATGTCAAAGGGGCCCGAAACCGCCGCGATCTCGCTGCCAAACTCTCACCGAATCGTGCGCGAGCTGTCCCGCGGAGATCTCGTAGATGCGATATCGCGCGAGCCGATCCGGATCGTGGTGATCGTAGGTTCCGGACGCGACTCCGACGACCGGAACCGGGCCGGTCGGGCCGGCGAGCTCCTCGCGCATGTCGCGGTGCTCGTGGCCGTGCACGACGAGGTCGGCGCCGGCCGCGGCGATCACCGCCGCGAACGCCTCGTGATCGCGCAGGCCGCGAATGCGGCTCTCCGCGCGCCGGCCGGCCGGCGGGTGATGGATCGCGACGACGCGGACCTTGCCGCGCAAACGTTCGTCGGTGAGCGCGCGCGACAGCCGCGCGAGCTGCCCGGCGCCGACGCGCCCGTACGCGGTGAACCACGGCGTCGCGCGCGAGGTCGAGACGCCGAGCAGCGCGAGCTCGCCGCGCACGCGGACGATCGGCCAGCCGAGGTCGTCGTCTTCACCGGCGCGCGTGTCCTCGGGCCATTCCCAGCCCGGATCGGTGCGCGCGTACGGCGCGAAGATCGCGGCGAAGTGCGCGACGCCCTCGGCGACGTACGCGTCGTGGTTGCCGGGAATCACGGTCACGCCCGCGGGCCCGAGCGCGAGCTTGTCGAAGCGCGCGCGCGCGAACTGGAACTCCTGCTCGAGCGCGAGGTTCGTGACGTCGCCGGTGCACAGCACGTGCTCGACGCCCTGCGCGTTGAGATCGTCGATCATCTGCTCGAACGCCTCGACGTGATGATGCCGGCTGCGATTCGCGAGCAGGTTCATCGCCCCGATCCAGCGCTTGTTCGCGAGCTCGATCCAGCGCACGCCGTCGTGCGAGAGCAGGTGGAGGTCCGAGCAGTGCGCGAGGCGCATCGAAGACAAGACTTACCGCCAAGGCGACAGGGACGCCAATGCGCCAGCAGAACTAGATGCTGGCGTCTCGGCGTCCCTGGCGCCTTGGCGGTAACTCTGTCCTTACTGCGGAGCCTGGACGACCAGCGCGTTCGGTGGGTCCTGGCCGGGGACGCGCGCGTCCCAGGCCAGCACCGGCGAGCCCGCAGGCGTGATCGCGGCGCCGATCGAGAAGCCGTCGAGCTGGGTCGTGCTGTTCGTGAGGTCAGCGAACGTCCAGCTCGACGCGCCCTTGGTCGCGACGTAGACGTCGGCGTTGGCCGTGTCCTGGTACGCGATCGCGGGCGCACCGTTGACGAGGTAGATCGCGGCGCCGGCGCCGACCGGGTGCGTGCGGTCGCCGGCGCGCTCGCCGCTCGAGTCGTTCGTCGCGGTGCCGTCGTCGACGACCTCGGGCGTGCCGGCCGTGCCGTTGTTCCACGTCGTGTACATCACCTGGTTGCCGAGCACTTCCTGGTACGCGATGTGGACCGTGTCGTCGGGCGCGACCACGGCCGCCGACCACATGCCCTTGTCGGCGCCCACGACGTTGCCGTCGAGGATGTTCTCGGTGAACTGCGACGTGCCCGGGCCGCTCTCGACCGCGAGCGTCAGCGCGCGCTTGTCGCGGTCGTAGTAGGCGGCCGCGAGCCGGCCGTCGGTCAGCGTGACGAGGCTGACGAACAGGCCGGTGCCGGTCGGGATGTCGTCGAGCATCGGATCGACGATCTCGGTCGCGCACGTGCCGTTGTTGCAGACGTCGCCCGAGCCACAGCCGCTGCCGCAGTTGCCGCCCGGCGTGATGCAGGTCTGCGGATCGGTCGACGCCGAGCCGGCGACGCACGCCTCGCCGGTCGCGCACAGGCCGGCGCACGTGCCCACCGCGCTCGCGATCGTCGAGATCGTCCAGTCCGACTCGCCCGGCGAGTTGTTGCCGGCGCGCGCGAGCTGGAGATCGGTCTCGCGGTGGCCCATGCCGTCGTCGACTCCGAGCGACAGGTACGCGATCGCCGGATTGCCGCTGCCGTCGATCGTCATCGACGCGAAGTCGCCGACCTCGTTCATGTTGCCGGCGTCGACGACGTAGCTGTGCCACTTGTGGCCGCTGTCCTCGTACGCGTACTTCAGCGCGAGCGCGTCGCGATCCTGATACGCGACCTTCGCGATGTGATTCGACAGCGCGATCGACGTCCACGCGCCCACGTTCGGGCCCGGATCGGCGACCCCGCCGCGATACGTGCTCGGCTCGTACGTCGGCGTCACGCCCTCCGGAATGCCGTCGGCGACCGTCAGCTTGATGTTCGTCGGGTCGGTCGCGTCGGCGACGACGAGGTCACCGAGCTGCGGCTCGTACGTCGCGACCATCACGCGCTTGTCGTCGGCGGCGATGCTCGTCCATCGGCCCGGCGAGTGCGCGACCTCGCCGGTCATGCACTTGGCCGAGCCGCATGGAGCGTCGCCGCAGCTGCAGCCGGGCAGGCACGCGAGCGCGGCGAGCCACACCACGGAGCCCAGACGCGCGAGCCGGCGGCGGATCCTGCGCAGCGGCAGGAACATCAGCAGCACGACGAGCGCGAACGGTGCGGCCGCGCCGGGGCCGGCGCTGGAGTCGCAAGTGCAGCCCGTCGCGCCGGTCGAGCCCTCGAACGGCAGCGGCGCGCGGCGCGCGGTCGGCGCGCCGATCGGCACCGCGACGCGCACCGGCGTCGGATCGATCGTCTCGGGATGGCCGACGACCCGCGCACGCGCGTCGATGTGATGCATGCCCGCGATCCAGAACGTGCGCGGGCGGATGGTCTCGCGCGGGCTCGTGCTCCACGCCGACCACGAGCCGTCGTCGAGGCGGATCGAGTACTCGAGGTTGCCCTGGTCGCCACCGAGGTCGAGCGTGACGGTCGGCGGGTTCGCGCCGGCCCACGCGGTCGGCTTCGTCATGATCGATGCGTCCGGCATGTCGATGCGCGCGATCGACAGGGTCGTATGCACCGGCGCGACCGCCATCATCGTGGCCGGCTTGAGGTTCGCGAAGATCGCGAGGAAGTCGCCCACGCCGTCGCCGTCGCGATCGTCGACCGCGGTGACCGAGGTGACGTCGAGGTTCAAGCCGCCGAGCGACGGCAGCGAGATCGCCGGCAGCCCGCCCGACAGCTCGGGCAGGACGAGCGGCAACAGGCTCGGGAACAGCGCCGCGAGCTCGGCCGGCGTCTCGGTGACCGCCTCGCTGTTCTTGACCGAGATGTTCGTGAACGCATCGGGCGGGTTGCCGACGACCGGCACGAGCTGGCCCATCGCGCCGACCTGCAGGCCGACCGGCAGGTGCATGTCGAGCACGACGGTGAACACCCGGATGAACTGGTCGTCGATGCCGGCGAAGAAGTCGAGCTCGAGCCCGGAGAACTTCACGTCGAGCAGCGGCTGGTCGAGCGTCATGCCGCCCATGCCGTCGGACATGAACGTGTTCGGGCCGAGCGTGATCGTCGGCGGGCTCTGCGGACGCAGGCCGATCGCCATCGGCGAGTTCTTCTCGACCAGCTTGCCGAGCGAGCGCGACAGCAGGCCGATCTCGTCGGTCGTGAGCTGGCTGACCACGTCGTGCTCGACCGTGAGGCAGAGCAGGCCGCCTTGATAGCCGGCGTACGCGAACTGGGTGAGCTGCGACTTGTGAATGCCGAAACCGACATCGAACGCCTGGTTGTTGTCGGGGCGCGTGTTGCCCTGGAAGTACGTCGACACCGGGATCGACGTCGCGGCCGGCTCGGTGGCGTCGGGGCCGCAGCGATCGCGCGGCTGGCCGCCGGGCTCCATGCCGCCGAGCAGGCCGAGCGAGATGCCGCCCCCATTGGTCTGCGTCGCGTCGCCGGTGCCGATCGGTCCGCCCGCGACCTCGTACAGGTCGAGCGCCCCGGTCGTGCTCGGCGAGAACGATCCGAACACCGAGCTGCCGAGCATGCGGCCGTCGACGCCGAGCTCCTGCAGGCACTGGTTGCCCTCCATGCAGACGTTGTTCGTGCACGCGGTCGCGAACGTGCTGCCGCACTCGGAGACCTGGCCCGACGGACACGCCTTGCAGGTCGCGTTGTTGATCGCGTCCGAGATCGGCGAGGTGAGCTGGCTCGTGAGCAAGCCGGTCGCGAACGACAGCAAGAGCGACGCACCGGCACACTCGAGGTCGCTTCCGAGCGTGCCATCGCCATCGAGGCTGATGTCGCCCGAGTCGAGGTTCGGGATGCTCACGTTGGTCGCGGCGATCCGCGTCGTGCCGGTCGTCGCGTCTTTCGTGAACTGGATGGTCAGGTTGATCGTCAGGTACGGATCGCCGGACGCGGTGCTGTCGAGATGCACGCCGCACGACACGACGTCCGTGAACGGCAGGTCCATCTCGGTCTTGACGCGGGTGTTGAGCTGGACCGTGATCTCCGAGCTGTTCGCGACCGGGGTCAGCACCAGCACGTTCGGGTCGCCGGCGTGGTGGTTGAGGTCGATGTCGATCGGGCCGCACGGCTGGACCGGGTTGTTGTTGGAGTCGCAGCACACGTACGGGCTGCCGCTGCAGCTCGACGGCACGCTGAACTGGATCACGCCGTTCGTCGCGCTGCCGACGAGCCCGCCGACGATCGTCGCCGGGTTCGCCTCGATCGTGCTGATCGCGCTCGACGTGACGCGCGCCTGCACCGCGTTGGCCTCGCGCTTCGCGGGGGCAAATCCGCCGGGAATCGGCTGGAACGTGGTGCACCCGCCGCACCCTCCCCCGCTGCACGACACCGCGCAGACGATCGACGTGATGATGACGAACCAATCGATTCTGCGATGATTGAGCTGCATCGTGACCCTCGGGGGGAAGCTCGCCCGGCGTTGCGTACGGGTCAAGTGTCGTCTGCAGGCCGCCCGGCGACTGTGACCTCTGTTACCCGGTGAGACGGTCCGCACGCTATCGTGGACTTATGCGGATCGGCCTGGCGCTGCTCGCGGCCTGCGCGGCATCGCCGCCGCCGCCACCGCATGGCGTCGAACCGCCCCCCGCGCCGGCGGCCGCGGCGCCCGACCCGAGCGACGCCGAACCGGCGGCATTTCACGTGGCTGGCCCGTTTCGCCTGCCGCACACGTTCGAGCCCAGCGGCTATCGGGTGTCGCTGGCGCTCGGGGAGCGCGAGTTCACCGGCCACGTCGAGATCGACGGCACGGTGAGCGAGGCCGTGAAGCTGCTGTGGTTACACGGCGTCGATCTCGTCGTGACCCGCGCGGTGGTCCGGCGCGCCACGCGCGAGATCCCGCTGGTCGCGTCGCACCCGCGGCGCGACCAGCTGCTCGGGTTCATCGCCGACGAGCCGATCGAGCCCGGACCGTGGACGATCGCGATCGATTACGCCGGCCCGGTGCGTCAGCTCGCCCCACCTCGCGACGGGATGGATGCGTGGGCCGAGGGGCTGTTCCGGCGCGTCGAGGCCGGCTCGTCGTACTTCTTCACGCAAGGCGAGGCGATCACCGCGCGCATGATCTTCCCGTGCATCGACGAGCCCGATCGCAAGGTGCCGTGGCAGCTCGCGCTCGACATCCCGAGCGCCGATCTCGCGGCGAGCAACACGCCGATCGTGCGCGAGACCCCGCTCGCCGACGATCGCAAGCTGGTGGAGTTCGCGCCGACGTCGCCGTTGCCCAGCTACCTGGTCGCGTTCGCGGTCGGGCCGTTCGAGGTCGTCAACGCGGCGCGGAGCCGCCGCGGCGTGCCGATCCGCATCTTCGAGATCGCCGGGAGCGGCGCGAACGCGATGGCCGCGCGCGCCGCGGCGCCAGGCATCCTCGACGAGCTCGAGGCCTGGCTCGGCGAGCCGTTTCCGTATGCGAAGCTCGATCTGATCGCGGTGCCGCATACCGGCTGGAGCGCGATGGAGAACCCGGGCCTCGTCACGTTCGACCGGCTGGCGCTCGAGAATCCGCATCCCGACTACGTGATCGCGCACGAGCTCGCGCATCAATGGTTCGGCGACCTGGTCACGCCGCGCTGGTGGGACGACATCTGGCTCAACGAGAGCTTCGCCGACTGGCTCGCGCGGCGCCTCGAGGACTCGACCGGCCCCGACCGCCACGTCACGCTCGAGTGGCTCGAAAACCTCCACGCCCGCGTGCGACCTCGCATCGGCGACGACGCCGCGCTCGAGCAGGACATGTTCGTGCCGCCCGAGTCGATCGAACGCGGCGCCGCCGTGCTCGACTTGCTCGATGCCGGGCTCGGCGACGCGCGCTTCCGCGAGGTCCTGCGCCGCTACCTGCACGCGCACGCCCACGGCAACGTCACGACCGCCGACCTCGCGGCCGCGGTCGACGCGGTGACCGGCACGTCGTCGGACGCGCTGCTCGACGCGCTGCTCGATCACACGCTGCCGCAGCTCGACACCACGATCGCGTGCGGCGGCAAGCCGCGGGTCCACTTCGAGATCGACGTCGATGCGCCGGTGTGCTTCGCGTACGAGGCGCGCGGCAAGCGCGTCGACACGTGCACGACCGTGCAGGCGCCCGCGACCGACATCGCGCTGCCCGCGTGCCCGGCGTGGCTGCTGCCCGGCGCGAACGGCTTCGCGCCGTACTACCTGCAGCTCGACACGCTCGTCGGGCCGTTGCTCGCGCACTGGTCGGCGATGACGCCGGTCGAGCACCGCGCGCTGTTCGCCGAGCTCGACGAGCCGGCGATGAAGCTGCGCGTGTTCCGCAAGCTCGACGACGCGCGCGAGCTGTCGGCGGTGGCCGAGGCGCGCTACCTCGACTCGATCGTGCCGCTCGTGCCCGACGAGCTGCGCCCGCGCTTCGACGCGTGGGTGCGCACCCGCTTCCAGGTTCACTACGTGCGCGACCCGCTCGCCGAGCTGGTGTCCTCGATCGGCGATCGCGACCTCGCACGCGAGGCCGTGCCGTTCGCGCGCGCGCTGCTCGCCGGCGCGCACTACCCGGCGATGCAGGAGATCGCGATCCTGCGGTTCGCGGCCGACGCCGATCCGAAGATCGCGAGCGCCGAGCTCGCCCAGGCGATCGCGCACCGCGACTTCCTGATGCTGTCCGCGCTGTCCGGCTCGCGCAGCCTGCCGGACCTCGTCCGCGACGAGCCCGACCAGATCGCCCAGCTCGGCCCGACCGCGATGGCGCTGTTCCAGCGCGCCTGCGACCCGCAGCTTCGCCAGCAGGCTGCTGCGCTCGACGATCACCGCCCGGTCGAGCTGATCGATCGCTGCCTCGTCACCAAGGCCGCGCTCGCGCCAGCGTTCCGGGCGTGGCTGAAGTAGCGACGATCGCGGTATGATGCCGCGTGGGGTTCCGGCGGCGAGTCCTACCGGCTCTCGCGATCATCGCGTGCGGGCGCATCGGGTTCGTCGCGCAGAACAGCGGCGGCGATGCGAACGACGGCGACGGCGACGGCGCGAGCGTGCCGCCGACCGCGCACGCGTCGCCGATCGCGACCGTCGACGGCACGGGGATCACCGACATCAGCTACGAAGCCGATGGCACGCACATCGTGTTTGCCGACAACAATCCGGCGAGCAACGGCAACCTCGTGATCTTTCGCCAGGGCGACGGCACGACCATGTTGAAGGTCTACGTCTCCACCGATCACGGCGCGACGTGGACGCGCTACATCCTCAGCCCGGCCGGGACCGGCGTGATGAACGTGATGGGCGCGTGCCAGGACACGGTCACGCATCTGTTCCATCTGTCGTGGATCGACCAGGCCGTCGTCGACGAATACGCGCGGGTCCAGCCGACGTATACCGGCGGTGACATCACCGGCTTCACGATCGTCGCGATCTACGCCTACTACAACGATGGCGTCGACACCCCCGGCTCGCGCGACCTCTCGGAGATCGTCGATTCGGACGGCGTCCATCGCCTGCTGTTCTCCGGCACCGGTTCGGCCGGTGGCAACCAGGGCCTGTACAAGCTCGGCGTGACCACGCCGAGCGGGGGCGTCGCGCCGGCGAGCCTCGGCGATTGGGCCGACGCGACGAATCATTCCAACACGAGCAGCAACGATCAGCTGCTGCCGAACAACTATCCGACCGGCGATCAGAACGCGACGTTCATGCTCAGCGTGAGCTCGAACCTCGCGGCGGGAACGACCGCGCCGGCGATCGTCGTCGCCGGCTTCCCGGTCGACGAGAAGCTGATCGCGTGGACCATCACCCCGGCGGCGAACAGCAACTTCACGATCGGCGCGGTAGAGACCGTGTCGACGCACTTCGGCGCCGGCACCGGAACGCGCACCGGCGCGAGCTTGTCGCTCGTGAGCGCGCCGTCGGGCGCGACCCAGATCGTCTACAACGAGGCCGCGAGCTCGCCGGCGCCGGGTCTCCACGTCGCGACGTTCTCGGCGAGCGGCGCGCTCGCGATCGATAGCCAGCCGCAGCCGACGACGAGCACGCAGGCGCGCCATGCCGTGATCGCGACCGATTCGCAGTCGCGGCCCGCCGTTCTCTACGCCGACGGCGCGGGGAACATCGTCGGCACGCTCTACTGGCCGCCTGCCGCGGCCTGGTTGCCGGCCGCGCAGGTCTCCGCGGCGCCGACTCCGGACAGCGCGTGGAGCATCACCAACGTGTGGAGCCCGGGCGGACAGGACACGTTCGGCTACTACCGCGACGACGGCGCCGCGACGACCACGACATTCTCGCAGGTCTACTGGCGCTAGACCGTTTGGCCGGTGTAGCCGGGCTCGCTCGCCCGGCACCGAGCCGACGACTACTGCGCCTGCACCGCGCCGTCGACGACGAGGTAGCCGGTCTGCTCCGCGATCGACAGGCTCGACACCGCGACGCCTGCAAACGTCGGCAGCGGGACCGCGCCGAGCTCGCCCGAGCCGACCGCGATGATGCGGCCGAGCGCGAACGACATGATCTGCTCGAACTGCGAGTTCGACAGCTGGTTCGCGCCCGAGACGCCCTGGTCGAGCACGTCGACGTAGGTCGTCGGCGTGCCGACGTCGAGGTGCATCGCGCCCGTCGAGTCGCTGTCGATCTTGACGCCGACCTGCGCGTTGATCGCGACCTCGGTCACCACCGTGCCGCTGTTCTTGAACGACGCCATCAGGTCGCCGATCGTCAGCACGAGGCCGTTCTGCGGGTTCGACGCGTCGACGTACGGCGGCACCGCCGCCGAGATCTCGACCGAGTCGTAGAGCGTACCGATGTCGCCGTACGGGCCGGTCTTGAGATCGAGCGTCTGGTCGAGCGCCTTGGCCGCCCACATCGAGCCGAACAGCTGGTTCGCCGCGTTCGCCGCGACCGCGAGCTGGAAGCCGTGCGACATGTCCATCGCGGGCAGCTGGTTCTGCACGAAGACGAAGCCGGGCGAGCTGTCGTCGCCGTGCGCGCGCAGCGACGTGTCGAGCTCGACGAGGCCGCCCTCCGGCGTGAAGTTGATCTGCGACGGTGTCACCGAGATGTCGACCATCGTGCCGAGCACGGTGATCGTCTTGGTCTGGTTGAGGCCGGCGAACGCGTTGTTCACCATCGGCACGACGAACTTCTCGGTCGCCCAGCCGAGGATCGGCCCGAGCACCGCGTTGAGATCGAGCAGGTCGACGATGTCGCCCGGGATGCCGCCGAGCTCGAGGTCGAGCCCGCTGATCGTCACGTCGGGGTTGTCGAACGAGATCGCGAACTGACCGCTCGACACGCCCATCGCCATGTTGCCGGTGACCGAGACGTGGCTCGCGCTGATCGTGATGTCGCGGCTGCCGTTGATGCACGCGACCGCGTAGTCGAGGTGCATGCCGATGTTGATGTCATCGAGCTCGCCGTCGAGCGCGAGCCCGCCGTCCTGCGGCACCATCGAGATCTGCGCGCCGCCCACGGTCATGCTCGTGATCGACGCCTGCACGTACAGGCAGTCGGGGCCGCCGCCGGCGTCGACCACCGGGTTGCCGGACTGCAGCATCGAGGCGAGGTCGCCGTTCGTGATGAAGTTGCCGGTCGCGGTGCCGATCGCCGCGAACGTCTGCGCCGACAGCGTCGCGGTGATCGCGTTCGGAACGCTCGTCGCGATCGGCTGCGTCGCGCCGGCGACCACCGCGCGCGTCTCCTGTCCTTCGAGGCCCTGCGCGTCCTTCGCGACCGCGTGCAGGAGGTTCGTGCCCGGCACGACGGGCACGCTCGCGCTCCATGTTCCGTCCGACTGCAGCGCGGCCGGCACGCCGTTCACCGTCACCGACGCGACGGTTCCATCATCGGTCGCCGTGCCGCTGACGGCCAGCGTTTGCACGTTACCCGCGAACGTCCCGCGATCCGGCGTCGTGATGTGCACGACCGGAGCGTTCGGGTTGATCGCCGGAGCGTTCGGGTCGTACGCGTGGTCTGCGCAGCCTAGTGTGGCAACGATTCCAGCCAGTCCGATCGTGAGGTTGCGCATGCCGTGCCTCCCAGAGTTGGCCGGAGGCTTAGCAAGAGCGAGGCCACGCCTTCGAGCCAGCGGGCCTGGGTCGGGGCGTGGGCGAGATCGACCCGGCAGCTGTCGCGATCGACCCACGAAATCCGCGTCGTACGCGGCTCGCGCGTCGACACCGCGAGCTCGCTGCCGGCCGGCAGCGCGTAGGTCACGAGCAACACGACGATCGGCCGGCCGCCGCTCGGCTCGGTGCCGAGCTTGGCCCGGATCGACGTCGGTTGCAGCGGTTTTCCGTCGAGCGTGACCGCCAGCGGCTGCATCGCGAACGCCGCCATGACGTCGCGCATCGCCGCGAGCTGCTGGCCCCGCGGCTGCCCGGCCACCCGCGCGAGGATGATGTTGGTCGCGTCGCCGCTCGCCGGCTTGTAGCCGACCAGCAAGGCCAATTCGCCGTGCTCGACCTGGACCACGATCGTGCGCACCGGCGGAAACGAATGCCCCCAGGCAGGCGCGGCAGCCAGCCAGCCGGCAACTGCAATAGCCACGCATCGCGTCACCAGCCCCCTCACCGCGACACCTCCGGGAGCGCCTCGAACACGTCGCGCACGTCGGGCGGCGGGCCCGGCGGCGCCGCCCGCTTGGCGAGCGGTGCGAGCGGTGGCGTCCAGCCGCCGCCGTCGACGTCGATCCAGATCGGGTTCGTGATCGCGTACGGCGTCGACACGTGCAGGTGGTTGGGCTGCGACGACGGCGTGATCGGCAGCGACGACAGATCGATGCCGGCCGCGAGGCCGCCGATGATCGCCGACACGTCGAGCGGCGGGAACTCGGTCGGCGACAGGACCGGGAACATGTTCGTCGCGCCGGTGACCTCGGCGACCACCCACGCGTCTTGCGTCGGGTTGATCGTGATGACGGTGTGGAACGTCGTGCCCGGCGCCGGGATCGGCATGGTCTGGATCACGTGATCGGGCGTCGTGCTGGTGCCCGAGCTGCCGTACAGCGTCAGCGTGTCGACCGCGGCCCAGCTCGGCGCGCTGACGTCGATCGTCACCGGGATCGCGCCCGACGCCTTCACGGTGTCGCCGATCATCCCGCCGGCAACCGTGATCGTCACGAACGGCGCGTTGGTCGCGATCGTGTGGTGGCCGCGAATGCCGGCGATCACCTCGTCGCGCGTGTAGCCGCCCGGCGTGTCGTTGCCCGAGCCGACGTAGATCAGCGTGCGCGCGTAGCCCGGCTCGTCGCCGAGCAGGTGGTGGCTGTCCGACGCGCCCATGCCGGTCGGCATGCGGCCGTGATCGAGCAGCGTGAACCAGGTCTCGACCGTGCCGGGATACGTCGGCCGGCCGTCCTTGCCGAGCACCGGCGCGCCGTTCTGCGAGAACACGTGGATGTCCTCGAACCGGCGGCCGGTGATCACCTCCATCGCGTCGAAGTCGTAGCTGAAGTTCTGCGCCTGGAAGTTATCGCCGTAGGGCGCGAACACGCCGAGGATGCCGGTCGGCGTGTACGGCTGCGCGGTGTCCTGATCGACGAAGAACTGCGAGAAGTAGCCGAGGACTTGCTGCCGCGGGTGCGCGACGGTCACGACCGAATTCGTCGGATCGATCGACAGCCCGCGCAGCTGATCGAACAGCTGCTGCGGCGTCGCATCTTTCCACGTGAACTCGCCGCCGCGCGTCGAGCCCGGATCGACCTTGAGCGGATAGCCGATGAAGTGCCCCATCTCGAACGTGGTCAGCTCCATGCCCGAGATCCCGAGCAGCCACTGCACGAGCCCGTTGGCCGCGATGATCTGCGAGTAGTCGGTGATGTAGTTGTGATCGGTCGCGGTCGCGACCTCGAGGCCTTCGGCGGCGCAGCTCGTGACGCGCTGATCGATCGGCAGGCCCGAGTCGGTCGACGGCTGGGCGTGGATGTGGAAGTCGCCGGCGACCCAGCCGTCGCTCGTGTAGCTGCGCGTCAGCTGCAGCTGCTCGGCGTGATAGTCGTTCGC
The DNA here is from genome assembly GCA_035500135.1 of Kofleriaceae bacterium. GTDB lineage: Bacteria > Myxococcota_A > Polyangia > Haliangiales > Haliangiaceae > JABFXX01. The sequence continues at coordinate 15,652 of DATJXL010000239.1, read as the reverse complement.
GCCGACCGTGAACGTCGACGTCGTGATCTCGTACTCGGGGCCGCGCGACACCGCGAGCGTGTACGTGCCCGGGCGCACCGTGGTCTCGAGCAGGCCGTCGGTCGTCCACCACGCGCCCTCGACGTATTCGTCGGTGCCGTCGTACGAGGTCGGCCGCATGCGCTCGCCGAGCTGGAGCGAGTACAGGATGCCACGGCCGTCGAGCCCGGCCGCGAGCTGGCCGTTGCGGCCGAGCAGCTGGATCTTGACCGGCGCGCGCCGGCCGACCTCGTCGAGCACCGCGACCGCGACGATCGCGGGCGGATCCATGAGCGCGAGCACGCCGGTCTGCTGGCCCGCGGCGATCGTGAACCCCTGCTTCGGTTTGTAGACCGGCCGATCGTCGGTGTCGACGATGTACGTGTAGTTGCCGACCGGCAGGTGGCACAGGAACGCGCCGCCGGCGTCGGTCTGGATCTGATCGATCGGGTTGCCGTTGGCGTCGAGCACGAACACGTTCGCGTTCGCGACCGGCGCCGACGTCACCGAGTCGAGCACGCTGCCGCCGAACGTGCCGGTCGACGTGCCGCGCAGCTCGAGGATCGTGTCGTAGACCGACGCGACGTCGCCGCGCCCGACGACGAAGTACGACGTGTACGTGCGCTGCTCGCCGGCCTGCAGCTGATCGGGCGGCTTGAACATGTACGCGGCGGTGACGCCGGCGTACGTGAACGGCAGCAGCAGCGAGTGCTGGGTGACGGTCTGGCCGGGATAGCCGGTCGGGTACGACGACACGTAGTTGTCGGGCGAGTCGAGCGTCGCGATCCCGTACGACACGCCCTTGCCGCGGGTCGCGAGGTAATCGACGACCATCCCGGGGAACGCCGGGAACCCGCCGGCCATCTTGTACGTGTTCTGGATCGCGAAGTAGACGTTGAAGCCCGACACGCCCGGCGCGAACAGATCCTGCTCGCCGCCGAACAGCGGCATCTGGCCGAGCGGCACCGACAGCTGCAGGCCGCCGATGCCGGGGATGTTGAACCCGGTCAGCGAGTCGAGATCCGACGGCTGGAGATACGGGAACGGGTACGCGCCGGTCGACGGGTTGTGGATCGTGGTCTGGATCGTGAGGTACTTCGCGCCCGGCTCGAGGTGATAGACCTGCGTGAAGTCGAGCGAGCCCGGCGAGCCGGTGAGCCCTTCGTTGAGCAGGCCGATCATCTGGAACAGGTTGTCGGTGACGCCGGTGACCGTGACCTCGGCGGCCTTGCCGTCGGTGCCGTCGGCGGTGACCGAGATCTGCGTCGGGTTGATGATCGAGAACGCGAAGCCCGGCAGGAGCTCCGCGAGCTGGTCGTTGCCGTTCGTGCCGGCCTGCTCCATCGCGCTGCCGGGGCCGATGCGCTGGAGGTCGGCGTCGACGAGCGTGCCGCCGAAGGTGATGTTGACGCGCCCGTACGTGTCGACGCACGTCGGATCGACCTTGTTGCCCTGCGGATCGCGCGGACACACGCCGGTGCCGGCCACGACGAACCGCACCTGATCGTTCTGGATCAAGAAGTCGCCGACGCGGCCGATCGCGTGCGGGCCGCCGATCGTCTGCTCGAGCTTGCCGATGACCTGCGCGCTCGACTCCGGGGGCGAGTCGCTCGTGCACGCGGCGAGCGTGAACGCAACGCCGGCGAGCACTCGCACTAGAGCGCGACCTCCGCGCCGATCTGCGCGCGATCGTTGGTCAGCTCGCGGCCCGGCTGCTCGACCACGTGGACGAGCTGGAACTGCAGGCGCATGCGCAACGATGGCACGCCGAGCACGACGCCCGCGGTGTGCTCCATCACTTGATCGGTCGTGATGAGGCTGGATGGGTCGAGCACGCCGAACCGATAGCCGACCGCAAGCGGCAGGCTCGCCGGGATCGTGATCATCGCCTGCGCGTGCGCGCCGTACGCGTCCTGCGTCGGCCCGCCGGTGGTGTCGAACGTGGTCTCCTGCACGATGCCGCCGGCCTCGAGCGCGAGCAGCCCGGCGGTGATGCCGGCGCCGGCCGACGCCTGGAGATCGGTCTCGTCCTGGCGGAACGGCAGCATGCCGACGGTGCGCGGGTTCCACCGGCCCGCGACCACGATCCAGCCGCCGCGCGGCAGGCGCACGATGCCGGCCGCCGACAGCGCGAGCGTGTCGTTGTCGTTCTGCGACGAGAACTCGTCCGAGCCGTTCTGCGCCGCGAGCTCGAAGCCGAACGCGGTCCCGTCTCTTTGCGGGCCGGGATCGAGCCGCAGCCCGACGCCCATCGAGCGACCGGGCGGCAGCGGCGGGGTCTGGTAGCCCTCGGTCGCGCGCACGCCGCGCGACTCGATCGGCATGTCGATGAACGCGCGCGCGGTGTCGGCCACCTGCGCCTGCGGATCGAGCCAGCACTGCCAGTAGCCGCCGCGCACGACGACCTTGCCCTGCAGCACGACGTCGACGTACGAGTCGCGCATGCCGAAGCCGAGCGTGCCCTGCGGCACGTTGATCTGCGAGCGCTCGTCGATCGCGCCGTCGAAGCTGAGCACGAACGACGCGCGGTCGCCGAGGCGGCCGCGCGCGCCGATGCGGGCGTTCTGGATCTCGAAGCCGTCGTTGCGTCCGACGTACGCGACGTTCGGATCGTTCTGCACGGCCTCGTACTCCATGCGCAGGTAGCCGAACGGCTCCCACGTGAAGCCTTCGAGGCGCCTCATCTGGCCTCGCGCCATCTGCTCCTCGTCCGGAGCCGGCTTGACCGGCGCGGGCTCCGGGGTCGGAGCCGGCGCCGGTTGGTCGGCCGGCGCAGGAGCCGGAGGTGGCGGCGGAACGGGATCGGTCGTCGGCTGGGCCATCGCGATCGCCGGCGCCGCCCACGCCGCGATCGCGATCCATAGATGTGATCTCACCCTAGCCGCGATCATGCCCGATCGCCGCGGCGCGCGGTCACCGCGAGCCAGGAAGCTTGTCGACTTCTTCCTGCAGTGCCGCGGCGGCCTTGTGCGTGGCGTGGATCCAGTATCCACCGAGGCCGGAGCCGAGCGTGCCGAGCACGAAGCCCGCGATGGCCAGGCCGCGCGGCTTCTTGCGCATGGCGACGGCACCGAGGATGAACGCGAGCCCGGTGAGCGGCAGCGCGTACATGCCGACGAACGGCACGAGCGAGACCAGGAAGCCGAGGATTCCGATGACGAGCGCAGCGATACCCATGTGTGTTCTCCGTTGTGGTTGGGTGGCGCTCGCTTACTCAAGCGGCGTGCCGACGAGCGACGACGAGCGCGCGCGGAGTTGCGGCGCGCGCTCGCGTCTGAACGGACCCACAGCCTCGCGCTTCTGGGTCTACGCTTCGGCCCGAGGCCCTACAGTCTGTAGTGGCCCATGAGCAGCACGTACCCGCTGCTCAGCGCGCCCGCGCCGAACGCGATCGTCTCGAAGCGCGAGTACAGGATCGCTTCGAAGTGCGAGGTCGTGTACCAGTGGACGTCGAGATCGGCGTACTCGCGACCGAGGCCCTGGATGCGGATGTTCTCGTCGTAGAAGCCGAGGCCGGCATCGATCTGCACGCCGTCGTGCGCGAACCACGTCGCGAGCGCGTCGCTCACGAGCTGATTCGGCGCGCCGCCGCCGTCGATCTGCTGGTTGACGAACTGGATCTCGCCCTCGAGCAGCACCTGCGGGCCGGTCAAGTAGTACTTGCCGGTCACGCCGCCGCGCAGGCGCTTGTCGCTGTCGGTGACCTGCAGCATGCCCTCGGCGCCGACCGACGCCGCCGAGGTCAGCCGGTACTCGGCGTACGCGGCCGCCCCGTTCGACGGATCGATCGAGTACACGATCGGATCCTTCACGAACCCGGTGACGTGCGCCTCCCACTTCGGCTCGATGTATTCGATCGCGACGCCGTAGGTCTCGCCATAGAGCGGCGTGCCGCCGTATTCGCGCGTGAAGACATCGTGCTCGGCGAAGCGCAGCCCGAACACCGGCATGAACCGGCCGGCGCGCACGAACAGACCTTCGTTCGTGCCTGGATCCTGCGAGTACAGGACGTAGTGCTCGCGCGACCACGGCGGCGCGAACTTCTGGTTGCCGTCGACGTCGTAGTACGTCGGCTGGTAGCCGCCCGTGAGGTAGATGCGGAAGTTCTTCCACACCGCGCTCGCGTAGAGGTCGGCCTGCATCGGGATGCCGAGCAGATAATTCTGCGGCGTACGGACGTAGCCCCACGCGCCGCGCAGGTCCCCGCCGAGCTGCAGCCAGTCGGGAGTCGGAACCTTGTTGTACATGAACGCCGGATCGGTGCCGTACGTCGAGATGGTCTCGGCGACGGTCTGGCCGTTCTCGTTGAGCAGCCCGCCGCCGGACGGCGAGATGTGGCAGCTCATGCACGTCTGGTCCTTGCTGAGCTGGAACTGCGGGTACGCCGCGGCCGTGCGCGCCGCGACGACGACCGCGAGCGCGATGACGACGTGCTTCATTGGCAGAGGCCCTGCGAGCACGAGGTCGGGCAGGTCATCACCAGCGCGCCGAACGTCCAGTCCGAGTTGCAAACGTGGAGGTCCATGTTGTTGCAGCCCATGCCGCCGGGCTGGTCCGGATCGCACTGCGCGCCGGGCGCGGCCGCCGCGATCCAGTTCTCGAGGAAACGAATGTCCTCGTTGGGCATCGGTGCGTCGTACGGCATCCGGCCGATGCCCTTGCCGTCCGGATCGGTCTCGGTCAGCCAGCGGATCATCTCGGAGTTGCCCGGGTTGTCCGGGTCATAGGCCGGGACGCTGCCGAGGCCGACCAGCGGGAGCTGGCCACCGGTACCGAGGACGGCGCTACGCACGCCGTCGACCGTGTCGAGCACGTAGCCGCGGTTGGTCGCGAATGACGAGTGACACGCCGCCCCGCCGCACGTGGGGCGCAGGATCGCGTCGGTGACGTACTGGACCGTGAGAGGGCGATCGTCGGTGGAGGTTCCGCACGCGGCGACAGCGACCGCGACCGCAAACCAGGCGAGTCTCATGCCGCGGACATTACAGCCGCGCATGCACGCGTGTCAGCTTCTGCGGCGGAACGACCTATCCACTTAGCCACTTACTTGTGCGACCGCGCGCGGGCGCGGCGCAGGGTCGATCCCGCCCCGCTGCGATGCACGATGCGCGCGGGCGTGGCCGCGCGGCGCAGGCGGCGCGACAGCGGCGGCGGCTCGGCACGGTACGCGACCGCGTCGCGATTCTCGCCGCGCATCACGAGGCGCACGCTCGCCCAGTCGCCGAGCGAGCACACCTTGTTGTCGATCATTCCGCACGCGAGCGCGATGCGACGTACGACGTCCTCCGTGATGTCGGAGCCGCGACGCGCCTTGCGCCACGCCACCCAGACGCCACCGGCCGGATGCAGGCGCGCCGCGATGTCCACGATCCGGCCTTCGAGATCGGCGAGCCGGTCCACGAACAGGACGACGACATCGACCGGCGTCAGCCGCAGGTCGTGCGCGATCCGCACGTCCTCGGCGCCGAGGCGACGCTCGAAGCTCCCCGGGGCATTCAGCAGACACACCCGGTGCCCTGCCTTGATCCCGAGCTTTTTGGGGAGCGGCGTACCCGCGTAGCCAGCCATGACGAACGGATAATGCAGCCGCCGCGCCCGGGGTCAAACAGGAAGGCCGAATCTTCTTTCAAGTTTCGATGATTCCTGGAGTTTGTTGTGATCTCCGTACTCCCGCTCTTTTGTAAGGCCGACCGCGATTTCAGCCCCGGAGCGCCAGCGATTTTCCTCGCTTGCAAAATGTCTCGCTCCCGTCCGGCCGTTTCCTTGACTTTCGCGCCCGGGTTGGCCAGTCCTGCCAGTGAGTGGCCACCGGTTTATTGCTCGTCAACCTGGGGACGCCCGACGCCCCGACGACGCCCGCCGTGCGCCGCTACCTCGCCGAGTTCTTGTCGGACCCGCGCGTGATCGACCTCGGCGCGATTCGCCGTGCGCTGCTGCTACACCTCGTGATCCTTCGCGTGCGCCCGGCGAAGAGCGCCGCGGCCTATCGCGCGATCTGGAACGACGGCCGCGGCTCGCCGCTGCTCTATTACAGTCGCGACCTCGCGGCCGGCGTGCAGGCTCGGCTCGGCGCGAGCTGGCGCGTCGAGCTCGCGATGCGCTACGGCCGGCCCGCGATCGGCGACGCGCTCGCGGCGCTCGCCGACTGCGAGCGCATCGTCGTGATGCCGCTGTTTCCGCAGTACGCGTCGTCGTCGACCGGCACCGCGCTCGCGCGCGTGATGGAGCTCGCCGGCCGCGCGTGGAACGTGCCGGCCCTGCACTTCATCCCGGCATTCCACGACGACGACGGGTTCCTCGCGGCATGGGAAGCGGTCGCGCGGCCCGCGCTCGCGGCAGCCCGGCCCGATCACGTGCTGCTGTCGTTTCACGGCCTGCCCGTCCGCCACATCGACCGCGGCGATCCGTACCGCGAGCAGTGCCTCGCGACCGGGCGCGCGCTCGCCGAGCGGCTCGGCCTCGGCGACCACACGGTGTGCTTCCAGTCGCGGCTCGGCCGCACGCCGTGGATCGAGCCCCACACCGACAAGGTGATCGCCGAGCTCGCCCGGCGCGGCGTCCAGCGCGTCGCGGTGATGTGCCCGGCGTTCGTCGCGGATTGCCTCGAGACGCTCGAGGAGATCGGCATCCGCGCGCGCGAGCAGTTTCGCGCTGCCGGCGGCGAAGAGCTCGTGCTCGTGCCGTCGCTCAACGCGCACGAGCGGTGGGTGCAGGCGGTCGCGGAGCTCGTGGCGCCCTATGCCCCAAGCAAGCTGCTCCCAGAGCGTTCCGGTTCCTAGTTCGTCCCCGTTCAAAGAATTCCGAATTCGAATGCTCGAACGGTGAAAGGAACAAGGAACAAGGAACAAGGAGCAAGGAACGAAGAACTGTCTGCGGTAGGTTCCCGGCGTGAACCCGCTGCCCGACGTCTACGGCGACCTCCTGATCGTCCGGCCGCCCGTGCCCGCGACGTGCAACAAGGCCGGCGCGAACTACAAGAGCGAGGTCGCGCACCTCGACTACTCGCCGCGGCGCGCGTACGACGAGTGGCTCTCGATCCTCGACGCGATCGTCGCGTGCGGCGGCGACGCGATCTACCAGTTCGAGTCCGCGGACGATCGCTATCTCGGTCACGCCGCGCTCGAGGTCGATGGCGATGGCGCGATCCGCCCGGCCGGCTCGCGCGAGGTGCTCGGCCACATGACCGACGTCATGACCGGCCGCGTGTTCGCCGCGAACGGCCCGTGGGTGACGGTCGCGGCCGGCAAGCTGCGGGCGGTGATGCCGAACATGCTCGCGCATCGCCTCGCCGAGCTGCCGTACTACCGCGAGCTGCTCGGTGCGCTCGCCGACGCCGCCGGGCTCGCGCTCGAGATCGCACCCAACCCGCACCGCTGGGAAGGCATGGCCGACGTCGCGACCGTCGGCGAGCGCGTCGTGCTCACGTACGCGGTGCCCGGCCACTACGACGCCCAGACCACGCCGAAGAGCTCGCGCAGCACGCGCGAAGGCGTCGCGTTCGCGGCCGACTTCGCCGGCGTGCCCGACGACGCGCGCATCTACGCCGAGCTGGTCTACCCGCACTTTCACGGCGACACCGTCCACTTCGGCGCGCGCCCGACGAACGCGCCGCCCGCGCTCGTCCACTACGCGGGCGGCTTGTGGGGCGACGGTGCCGAGCGCGTCGCGCGCGCGCTGCCGATCGTGCCGATCGAGCGCGACGACGCGGTCGAGCAGTACGCCGGCAACTCGCGCCAGGTCGCGCGCGGCGTGCTCGTGCCCGACGGCGTCTCGCCGCGCTTCATCGCGGCGATCGAGGCCCTGGGCCTCGCGACCCACCGCGTGCCGCTGTTCGAGCTGTTCGGCAAGGCCGGCGGTGGCCCCGCATGCGCGACGCTGTACTTGCCGCGCACGCTCGTGGTGCCCGAGCGATCCCCGCTGCGCTACCGCGTGACGCGCGATGCGGTGCGCGCGCGGCGCGAGCAGATCCCCGAGACGCTGCGGGTCGACCGCAGCTTCTTCGAAGGAAAAACCCGCGGCTAGTTTTCCCGCAGAAGTTGGCGGAAGCAGTGGAAATCAGGTGGGGTCGCACGATATGAAGTGCCGAACCTCTTAGGGAGACTTTGACTCCATGAACCGCCTGCTTCGGCCCACACTTGTCGCCACTTTGGGGATCGCGGCCACCGCGTCGGTCGCATCTGCCAACGTCGAGATCGGCGGCACCGCCGGCGTTCACGTGTTCAGCGAGACGAACGAGCTCGGCGTGCCCGACGTGCCGAATGCGGACTCCGAGCGCAACTCCGCGCTGTTCGGCGTGCGCATCGGCGTGATGTTCAACGACATGCTCGGCATCGAGGGCGAGTTCGGAGTGATCCCGAGCGAGGCGCGTCAGATGGTGTTCGACGTCTGGAACGTCACCTATCGCGCCCACGTGATCGCGCAGTTCCGCGCGGCCGATCCCAACAACAAGCTCGTGCCGTTCGTGCTCGTCGGCGGCGGCGCGATGCAGATCGTGTCGACCGGCAATGCCGACATGATCGCGAAGGACACCGACGCCGAGATGTACGGCGGCATCGGCGCGAAGTATCGCGTCGACAACGGTTGGGGTCTGCGCTTCGACGGCCGGATCCTGTTCCCGCCGAGCTCGGCGTCGACGGGCGTGACCGTCGACTTCGAGGCGCTGCTCAGCATCTACAAGGAATTCGGCCGCAAGGAAGCGCCGAAGACCGTCAAGCCGACCGGCCCGAAGGACACCGACGGCGACGGCATCCCCGACGATGTCGACAAGTGCCCGGCCGAGGCCGAGGACAAGGACGGGTTCGAGGACGAGGACGGCTGCCCGGATCCCGACAACGACGGCGACGGCATCCCCGACGCGTCGGACAAGTGCCCGAACGAGGCCGAGGATCACGACGGTTATCAGGACAGCGACGGCTGCCCCGAGCCCGACAACGACGGCGACGGCATCCCCGACATCGCGGATCACTGCCCGAACGAGCCCGAGGACAAGGACGGCTTCCAGGACGCCGATGGCTGCCCGGATCCCGACAACGATCTCGACGGCGTGCCCGACTCGCAGGACAAGTGCCCGACCCAGCCCGAGACCAAGAACGGCTACCAGGATGAAGACGGCTGCCCCGACGAGGTTCCGGCGAAGGTGAAGCAGTTCACCGGCGTCATCCAGGGCATCAACTTCAAGGTCAACGACGCGGCGCTGCTGCCGGCATCGAACGCGGTGCTCGACAAGGCGATCGCCGTGCTGAAGGAGTTCGGCGACCTCCGCCTCGAGATCCAGGGTCATACCGACGATCAGCCGATGGGCAAGGGCGGCAAGTACGCCGACAATCAGGCGCTGTCGCAGGCACGCGCCGAGACCGTGAAGGCGTACTTCGTCGCGCACGGGATCGACGAGAGCCGGATCACGGCGAAGGGCTATGGTGACACCGTGCCGGTCGAGGATCCGAAGGGCCTGAAGGGCGGCAAGCTGAACGCCGCGCGCGCGAAGAACCGCCGCGTCGAGTTCAAGCTGCTGAGCAAGCTCACGGACACCAGCTCGGCGCCCGCGCCGGCTCCGGCTCCGGCTCCCGCTCCCGCTCCCGCTCCAGCTCCGCCGCCCGCGGCGCCGAAGAAGTAGTGCTAGCGACGTCGCTGCTCGAAGTCCTCGTCTGCCCGAAGTCGAAGCAACCGCTGATCTACTTCGCGGACGAGGGCTTCTTGCTGTGCCCGGCGTCGCGGCTGCGCTATCGCATCGACGATGGCGTGCCGGTCTTGCTCGTCGAGGAGGCGACCGAGCTGTCGTCCGGTGAGGTCGATCGGCTCGTGGCGCAAGCGAAGGTTCGCGGGCTTACAGGCGCTTGATTTTCCGAGCGATCGGCGGTAGATCGCCGGTTCTTCGAGGCGAGCCGTGCTGAAGTCGCTCTCCATATTTTCGGGCAATGCCAATCGCGCGCTTGCAGATGAAATCTGCAAGTTCGTGGAGATCCCGCTCGGCCGCGCCGACGTGACGCACTTCTCGGACGGCGAGATCTACGTCGAGATCGGCGAGAACGTCCGCGGCGTCACCTGCTTCGTCGTGCAGCCGACCTGCTCGCCTTCGGCGAGCACACCGCTGCGCGGCGCGGACGGTCCATCTACTTCGGGGCCGAACCAGTCGCTGATGGAGCTGCTCATCATGATCGACGCGCTCAAGCGCGCGTCGGCCGGCTCGATCGTCGCGATCATCCCGTACTTCGGCTACGCGCGGCAGGATCGCAAGGCCAAGCCGCGCACGCCGATCACCGCGAAGCTGGTCGCGAACCTCATCACCGCGGCCGGCGCCGACCGCGCTTGCGCGCTCGACCTCCACGCCGGCCAGATCCAGGGCTTCTTCGACATCCCGTTCGACCACCTGTTCGCGATGCCGGTGCTGATCGAGGAGCTGCGCGTGCTCGGCCTGCACGGCGAGCAGACGGTCGTGGTGTCGCCGGACGCCGGCGGCGTCGAGCGCGCGCGCGCGTTCTCGAAGCGCCTCGGCGCGAGCCTCGCGATCATCGACAAGCGGCGCCCGGCGCCCAACGTCAGCGAGGTCATGAACATCGTCGGCGACGTCAAGGGCAAGAAGGCGGTCATCGTCGACGACATCATCGACACCGCGGGCACGCTCACCCACGCCGCCGAGGCGATCATGAAGGCCGGCGCGGCCAGCGTGTCGGCGTGCTCGAGCCACCCCGTGTTCTCGGGCAAGGCCGTGCAGCGCATCACCGATTCGCCGCTCCAGCACGTGGTCGTGACCAACACGATCCCGCTGACGGAGGCGGGCCAGCAGTGCAGCAAGGTCCGCGTGAAGAGCGTCGGCCGGTTGCTCGGCGAGGCGATCAAGCGTATCCACCACGGCGATTCGATCTCGAGTCTGTTCGTGTAGGTCTGAAGGTCTGAGAGGAACGTATGGAAGTCGGCAAGCTCACCGTCACGGTTCGCAACAACTCCGGTAAAGGCGCGGCGACCAAGCTGCGCGCGCGCGGCAAGATCCCGGGCGTGTGCTACGGCGCATCGCCCGAAGGCCGCATCGCGCCGGTGCAGATCGAAGTCGAGGTCAAGGCGCTGCGCGCCGCGCTCGACCCGGTGCGCAAGCAGAACACGGTCATCGACCTGCAGATCGACGGCGACGGCAAGTCGCGCAAGCTCCACGCGCTGGTCAAGGACTACCAGGTCGATCCCGTCCGTCGCGACATCACGCACGTCGACCTGCTCGCGATCGATCCGAACAAGGAAGTACTCGCCGACGTGCCGCTCGAGTTCGTCGGCAAGCCGAAGGGCGCGATCGACGGCGGCCAGATCCGCACCGTGCTGCGCGCGCTCGAAGTGCGCGCGAAGCCGTCGGACATCCCGGTCAAGCTCACGGTCGACGTGTCGCCGCTCGAGATCGGCGACGTCATCCACGTCTCCGCGATCGCGCTGCCGGCGAACGTCACGAGCGTGACCAACCGCGATCTCGCGGTCGTCACGTGCGCGAAGCCCGAAGAGGAGAAGATCGAGGTCGTGGCGGCGCCCGTCGAAGGCGCGCTTGCTGCGCCCGGTGCCGCTCCGGCGGCCGGCGCGGCTCCTGCGGCCGGCGCGGCCCCCGCGGCCGGCGCGGCCGCGGCTGCCAAGCCCGGCGACAAGGCGGCCCCGGCCGCCAAGGCGGCCCCGGCGGCCGCTGCGAAGCCCGCCGCGAAGAAGTAAGAGCAGAAACACCGCCAAGACGCCGCAGAGCCAAGATCCGCCAAGAATCGCCGAAACCTGTTCCGCCTGGCGAACCTTGGCTCTGCGGCGCCTTGGCGGTAACTCTTCTGCCTCATGTGGCTCGTCGTCGGTCTCGGTAACCCGGGCGCGAAGTACGCGCGCAACCGGCACAACATCGGGTTTCGCGTCGTCGACGAGCTCGCGCGCGGCATGACGTGGAAGGACGGCAAGCTCGGCGGCGTGACCGCGACCGGGCCGATCGGCGGGACCAAGGTGGTGATGGTGAAGCCGATGGAGTTCATGAACCTGTCGGGGTTCGCCGTGCAGCGCACGGCGGCGTTCCATCACGTTCCGGTCGAGGACATCCTCGTCATCCACGACGAGATCGATCTCGACTTCGGCATCGTGCGGCTCAAGAACGGCGGCGGCCACGGCGGGCATAACGGCCTGCGCTCGATCCAGGACCAGCTCGGGGACGGTGGGTTCGCGCGCCTGCGCATGGGTGTCGGTAGAGACCCGAACAAGCCCGCCGGCAGCAAGGACGCCGCCGCGTGGGTGCTCGCCGATTTCCCGTCGTCGCAGGAAGCCGCCGTGACCCGCATGATCTCGGCGGGTTGCGAGTGCGCCGAGGCCGTGGTCGCGCGCGGCATTCTCGCGGCGATGAACGAGCACAACGCGCGCGCTTCCGTGCTATAGAGCGCGCTCCCAAATCCCTCGCTCGCCCTGCCGAGGCGGGCTTCACACCCACGAGGAACCGACATGGCACGCCTTACGTCACAGCGAGACACGCCGAACACGGCGCGCGAATACGAGACGATCTACATCCTGCGCCCGAACACGCCGAACGAAGGCGTCGCCGAGGTCAACACCCGCATCAAGGGCGTGATCGAAGGCATGGGCGGCAAGATCATCAAGGTCGACAACTGGGGCAAGCGCCGCCTCGCGTACGAGGTCGCGAAGGAGCGCAAGGGCATCTACCTGTACTGGCAGTACCTCGCGCAGCCCGGCGTGGTCGAGGAGTGCGAGCGCAACCTGCGCATGCTCGACAACGTGATCCGCTACCTGACGACGAAGGTCGACGAGAACATCGACGTGTCGGCGCGTCCGACCGAGATCGACGAGACCTCGTACGACAAGGCGGCGCAGACCGCGGCCGACGAGGAAGATCTGTTCCTGTCGCGCGGCGGCGACGAAGCGCTGCACGGCGAAGACGAGGACGACGACGAGTACGGGGACTTCGGCGACGAGCCCCCGAGCAGCCCCGGCCCCGCGACCGAAGAGCCCAAGGACAAGGAGTAAGCGATGACCACCCGCATGGATGCATCCGACGACGGCCTCGACCGCGACGGCGACGATCGGCGTGGCCTCAAGGGCCGCGGCGCCGCGCGCAAGAAGCTCCTGTCCGAGGAGATCTTCACGAAGGTCGACTACAAGAACCCGCAGGTGCTGCGCACGTTCATCACCGACCGCGGCAAGATGATCCCGCGTCGCATCAGCGGCGCGTCGGCGCGCCAGCAGCGCGTGATCTCGACCGCGATCCGGCGCGCGCGCATGCTCGCGCTCCTGCCGTTCTCGGTGACCGGGGACTGAGAGGAAACAGTCATGGCGATGCAAGTCATCCTCACGCAGGACGTCGATAACCTCGGCAAGGCCGGCGAGCTGGTTTCGGTTCGCCCCGGCTACGGCCGCAACTACCTCGTGCCGCGCGGCCTCGCCGTGACGGCCACGATGTCGAACAAGAACCGCCTCGACCACGACCGGGCCGTGATCGAGCGCCGCGTCGCGAAGGAGCGCGCGAGCGCGACCGAGCTCGCGGGCCGCATCAACGGCATGACGCTGCAGTTCGAGCGCATGGTCGGAGAAGACGAGAAGCTGTTCGGCTCGGTGACCAACCGCGACATCGCGGACCAGCTCAAGCGCGCGAACCTCGAGCTCGACCACCGCTGGATCCAGCTCGAGCACCCGATCAAGGCGCTCGGCAAGTACGAAGTTCCCGTGCGCCTCGCCGCCGGAGTGATCGCGACGCTGAAGTTCTGGGTCGTCGGCAAGGACAAGTAAAGCCGCGCCTCGGCGTCGGCTCGAACGGGTAGTTGCGGCGGGCTGCGCGGCGCCGTAGCTTCGAACGCTGCTGGACGTGAGGCAACGCGCTCCGATAGTCTAGCCGGATGTCGCGCGACCGCCGGGTGCTGCCGCACAACGTCGATGCCGAGGCGTCGATCCTGGGCGGCATCCTCCTGCGCAACGAGGTGCTGCTGCAGCTCGAGACGCTCGAGGTCGACGACTTCTATCACTTCCCGCACAAGGTCGTGTTCGAGGCCGTGCGCAACCTCGAGGCGTCCGCGCGCCCGATCGACGTCGTCACGCTCGAGAACGAGGTCGCCAAGCAAGGCAAGCTCGAGGCGATCGGCGGCGTCGCGTTCCTCGGCGAGCTCGCGCTGCGCGTGCCGACCGTCGACAACGTCCTCGCGTACTCGGACATCGTTCGCGACCACAGCCAGGCGCGCAAGCTGATCCTCGCGTCGGCGGACATCGTCGAGAAGGGCTACGAGGACGGGCTCGAGGTCCGCGACTACCTCGACGACGCCGAGGCGAAGATCTTCGAGGTCACGCAGCGCAAGGACAAGACCGGCCCCGAGCCGGTCAAGCAGCTGGTCAAGAAGGTGTTCAGCTCGCTCGACGAGCGGTTCAAGTCGCCCGACGGCATCACCGGGCTGCCGACCGGCTTCGCCGACCTCGACACCAAGACGGCCGGTCTGCAGCCGACCGAGCTCGTCATCCTCGCGGCGCGCCCCGCGATGGGCAAGACGTCGTTCGCGATGTCGATCGCGCAGAACGCGGCGACCGCGGGCGGCTGGCCGATCCTGGTGTTCTCGCTCGAGATGTCGTCGACGCAGCTCGCCGAGCGCATGCTGTGCTCGGAGGCGAAGGTCGATAGCTCGGCGCTGCGCCGCGGCCAGCTCCAGCGCCAGGACATGACGAACCTGACCTACGCGGCCGCGACGCTGTCGAAGGCGCCGATCCTGATCGACGACACGCCGGCGCTGTCGCTGCGCGAGGTCCGCGCACGCGCCCGCCGCTTCCGCTCGAACAAGGAGCTGTTCGGCGGCAAGAAGTTCGGGCTCATCATGATCGACTACCTGCAGCTCATGCGCGGGTCGCCGCAGGCGGCGAAGGCGTCGCGCGAGCAGGAGATCAGCGAGATCTCGCGCGGCCTCAAGAGCCTGGCCAAGGAGCTCGACTGCCCGGTGCTCGCGCTGTCGCAGCTCAATCGCTCGCTCGAGCAGCGCACCGACAAGCGGCCGCAGCTGTCCGATCTACGCGAGTCCGGCGCGATCGAGCAGGATGCCGACGTCATCCTGTTCATCTATCGCGACGAGGTCTACACGAAGGAGCAGTGCGAGCGGCCGGGCATCGCCGAGATCATCCTCGGCAAGAACCGCCACGGCGCGACCGGCACGGTCGACACTCGGTTCGAGGGCCGCTACACGCGCTTCGAGAACCTTTCGCAACGAACCGACGGCCCGAGCTAGACTCGGTGGATGTCGCGGTGGCTCGTCGCGGTCGCGGTCGTCGTCGGTTCAGCCCTGCCCGCCCGCGCGGACGATCCCGCGCCGCCGCCGATCGATGACGCGATCCGGCGCGCCGCCGACGCCGACAAGCCGCTGATCCTCGAGTTCTCGACCGACTGGTGCGCGGCGTGCAAGCTGTTCGAAGCGCGCACGCTGCCCGACGCCCGCGTGCAGGGCGCGCTCGCCGGCGTCGTGCTCGTGCGCTACGACGCCGAGAAGGCGCCCGGCGAGGCCGCGGCCGAGCGCTACCAGGTCAGCGCGTATCCGACGTTCCTCGTCATCGACAAGCAAGGCGCCGAGCGCGCGCGTCAGGTCGGCGGCCTGGCCCCGCCGGAGTTCGTCGACTGGCTCGCGTCCGCGCCGTCGAGGATCGAGGACGAGGCTAC
>DATJXL010000238.1:0-5632 GCA_035500135.1 Kofleriaceae bacterium | reverse complement strand
TGCTGCTCCGTGTCGGGCGAGGCCGAGGCCTCGGGGTTGAACATGCTGCCGCCGGTCGACATCTCGACGCGCGGGCCATCGCCACCGCTCGAGACGTGGATGACGCGCTCGCCCTCGTCCTGGCGCTCCTGGCCACGGTGGCGGGCGGTCTCCTTCCAGACCTTGGTGCCGATGATCGCCGCGTCGGCGATGCGAGCCGCGAACAGCTTGATCGCGCGGATCGCGTCGTCGTTGCCGGGGATGACGTAGTCGATCACGTCGGGATCGCAGTTGGTGTCGGTCACCGCGACGACCGGCAGCTCGAGCTTGCGCGCCTCGTCGACCGCGATGTGCTCCTTGTGCGGATCGATCACGAACAGCATGCCGGGCAGCTTGCTCATGCCCTTGATGCCGCCGAGCGACTTCATCAGCTTGTCGCGGTCGCGTCGGATCATCACCTGCTCGCGCTTGGTCAGCGCGAACAGCGTGCCGTCCTCTTCCATCTTCTCGAGCGAGCGCAGCCGCTCGAGCGAGCCCTTCACGGTGCGGAAGTTGGTGAGCGTGCCGCCGAGCCAGCGCTGCGTCACGTAGTGCTGGCCGGAGCGGGTCGCCTCTTCGACGATCACGTCCTGCGCCTGCTTCTTCGTGCCGACGAACAGGATCGTCTCGCCGCGGCTCGTCGAGTCCACCACCGCCTGGAACGCCTGGCGGAACAGCTTGACCGTGTGCTGCAGGTCGATGATGTGGATGCCGTTGCGCGCGCCGAAGATGAACTGCTTCATCTTCGGGTTCCACCGGCCCGTGTTGTGTCCGAAATGCACGCCCGCTTCGAGCAGCGCGCGCATGCTGATGGGGTTCGGCCCCGCAGCCTCTTGCATCGTTTCCATTGTCAGTCTCCGTTGGTTGCCGCCCACATCGTCATCGCGACCCGGAAGCCCGCAGGCCACGGCCGGACCGCTCGGATGTGGTGTGTTTTGTGAGGTCGCGGATCTACTACAGATACTGGTAACCGGCAAGGAACGAAATGCCGGTTGCCGTGATGCTGATCGTGTTGCCCATCCCGTCGTCCTGGCTGTAGAAGCCGGTGTTGGTCTCGACCGAGAGGCTCAACGTGTGTGGGCCTCCGAGTGGAATCGCGTAGCCCGCACGCAGGTTGAACCCGAAGCCGGTCGAGCTGCAGTTCGAGGTGCAGTCCGTACCGCTCTCGGCGGCCACCGAGAGCCCGATGCCCCCGCCGACCCAGATGTTCGGCGCCAGCCAGTACTGCACGTTTGGACCGACGAAGCCGTGGATGTCCTCGCCGCTCGACGGCGTAGTCACGCCGCCAACCGTGTTCTTGACCTGCACGCCTGCGATTCGCACCGTGACCGCGAGCTGGGGGTTGAGCCATCCGCCGAGGCTGACGTCGGCACCCGCGAGCGCGGCGTCGCTGTCGTTCGTAAGCGAGGTGCCGCCGTCGCTGGCGGTCGCGTGCACCCAGCCAACGCCGAGATTGGTCTCGATCGTGAAGCCGTGATGGAACGCCCACGGATCCGCCACGCCATAGCCGTAACCAGGACCCGGCGCGTAGCCGGGACCAGCGCCAGGTGGCGGTGGCGGCGGCGGCGGCGGCGGTGCCATCTGTGCGAAGGAAACTGCGGGGGCCAGCAGGATGATAAGGACGAGGAGGCGCATGAGGCGGCGACCATATGCGTACCGGACCAGGAACGGGAAGCGTTTTTCGTCGGTGCGACGCCTGCGACATCCTTAAAGTCGCATTGGATCAACTTTGCCATCGTGCTACGGACCGATCGATGCGCACCGTCCTTCCCGCGATCCTGCTCGCCGCCGCTGCGTGCGGCTCGAGTCATCAGCCGGTCACCGCGCCGGCGCCCACGCCGACGCCGACGACGACCGACAACACGCCGGCACCGCCGCCCGTCGACGAGCCGCCGGCACCGCCGTCGAAGCCCGTGACGAACAAGACGCTCGCCGCGATCGGCCTCGATCCCGACGCGATCGATCGCAGCGCGGACCCGTGCGACGACTTCTACCAGTTCGCGTGCGGAAACTGGATCGCGAAGGCGGAGATCCCGGCGGACAAGCCCGAGACGATGCGCAGCTTCGTCGCGATCGAGGATCGCAACCTCGATTACGAGCACGACCTGCTGGAGCGCGCGAAGAAGTCGGCCGGCGGCGATCCGATCCTCGAGAAGATCGGCACGTTCTACGGCTCGTGCATGGACGAGGCGGCGATCGCGAAGGCCGGCATCAAGCCGATCAAGCCGATGCTCGACGTGATCGGCAACGTGAAGGATGCCAAGTCGCTGTCGCGCGCGATCGCCGTGCTGCGGAGCCAGGACTTCACGATGCTGTTCGCGATGGGCGACACGCAGGACTCGGCAGACGCGACGAAAGTCATCGCGGGAATCGACCAGTCAGGCCTCGGACTGCCCGATCGCGACTATTACCTGCAGGACAGCGACGACATGAAGAAGCACCGCGCCGATTACGCCGCGTACGTCGCGCAGGTGCTCGAGATCGCGGGCCACAAGCCGGCCGATGCCGAGCGCGAAGCGAGCGACATCGTCGCGCTCGAGACCGCGATCGCGAAGGTGTCCAAGGACAAGGTCGCGATGCGCGATCCGAAGGGCACCTACAACAAGATCGATCGCGCCGGCGTCGCGAAGGCGATGCCGCACTTCGACTGGGACGTGTACTGGAAGACGCTCGGGCTCAAGGACGTGCACGACGTCACGACGAGCTCGCCGGAGTTCCTTGCCGGCATCGATCCGCTGCTGACGTCGACCAAACCCGAGACGTGGCGCAACTACCTCACCGCGCACCTGCTCGGCTCGGCTGCTCCGTACTTGACCAAGCAACTCGAGGACGCTCGCTTCAAGTACCACTCGTCGCTGACCGGCCAGGCCGAGAACGAGCCGCGCTGGAAGCGCTGCGTGCGCTACACCGACGGCGCGCTCGGCGATCTGCTCGGCCAGGCGTTCGTGCGCGACAAGTTCGCGGGCACGAGCAAGCAGGCGGCCGAGGAGCAGGTGCACGCGATCGCCGCGGCCATGAAGGCGAACCTCGAAGCGCTGCCGTGGATGGACGCGGCGACCAAGGAAAAGGCCGCCGGCAAGCTGACCGCGATGGCCTATCAGATCGGCTACCCGAACCGCTGGAAGTCCTACGCGTTCGCGATCGAGCCCAAGGAGTGGGCGAAGAACGCGATCGCCGCCGACAAGGCGGAGAGCGCGCGCCGGCTGGCGAAGATCGGTCATCCGGTCGATCGCGACGACTGGGACATGACCGTGCCGACGGTCAACGCGTACTACCAGCCGCAGCTCAACATGATGGTGTTCCCGGCCGGCATCCTGCAGCCGCCGTTCTACTCGGTCGACGCGTCGCTGCCGGTCAACCTCGGCGCGATGGGCATGGTCGTCGGCCACGAGCTGACGCACGGCTTCGACGACCAGGGCTCGCAGTTCGACTCCAATGGCAACCTGCACGACTGGTGGCAGCCGGAGACGCAGAAGCAGTTCAAGAGCCGCACGCAGTGCGTGATCGACCAGTACAACCAGTACGAGGTCGCGGGCGTGAAGGTGAACGGCGCGAACACGCTCGGCGAGAACATCGCCGACATCGGCGGCATCAAGCTGTCGCTCGCGGCGCTGCACGCGCTGCGCGCGAGCGCGCCCGACACGGTCGTCGCGGATGGCTTCACCGAGGACCAGCAGTTCTTCCTGAGCTTCGGCCAGGTGTGGTGCACGAAGGCCAAGCCCGAGCTCGAGAAGCTGCTCGCGACCACGAACGTGCACTCGCCGCCGCGCTGGCGCGTCAACGGCGCGCTGTCGGCCACGCCGGACTTCGGCAAGGCGTTCCACTGCAAGGCCGGCGCGAAGATGTTGCCGGCCAAGCAATGCGTGGTCTGGTAGCGCGCCTACGCTAAGCGAACGCGGCGCGCACGATCGAGTCGGCCGATTTCACTGCGGCGACGCGCGCGTGCGGCTCGGCGTGGCCGAGCACGGCGGTGACGAGCTCGCCGAGCGGGCGGCGCGCGCGCCGGTTGTCGACGAACGCCTGGGCGAGCGCGCGCACGAGCGGATCGGGCGGCAGCTCGATCGGGCCGGGCTTCAACGCCGGCACGTCGTGCCAGCGCGCGATCGCGTGCATGACCGGCGCCTGCTCGGACCAGATCGTCGTCAGCTCCTGCATGCCGAGCGAGCGGCGCGCGAGTCGCTCGCCGAGCGCGGCGAAACCGAGCCACGCGTGCCACATCGACGCCAGCACCGGGGAGGCGCGGTCGCGTGACAGGTACTGCCGCGGGCCGAACAGCTCGTTGAAGCGCAGCGACGGGGTGAGCGCGAGCACGACGGCCGGATCCCCGGGGGCGCTCCAGTCCTGCCCGGTGATCGCCGCGAAGCCCTCGAGCACCGGATCGCCGCCGCCTTGCATCGCCCACGCGCCGTCGATATCCGGGGCGGCGAAGATCCCCGCTGCGAGCTCGGCTTCGCGCGCGAACAACGCGTCGTCGGCGGGTAGCTGCGTGCCGACGATCGCCGGATCGCGGATCGTGTCGAGCTCGGCGAGCACGTCGGCGTGCGCGACGCCGCCGTCGGCCGCGACCGCGAGCGGGCAGATCACGCTGTTGTAGTCGACGATGGTCCACCCGCCGGCGCGAAACACGCGATTGAACGGGAACAGCCGGCACGACGCCGGCTTCGCGGCGCGGCCGTCCTCGACCTCGACGCGGCACAGCCCGTCGTCGGCGAAAAACCAGCAGCGGTCGCGCGGATTGAACACCGTGATCGCGTCGCCGCGCCGCCGCACGAACGCGGCGAGCTCGGGCCGCTTCGCCACGAGCTGCACGAGCTGGCCACCGGCGGCATCGATCCCGATGCCGTGACCCTTGCAGCACGCACCGCAGCCGCGGCACTCGTAGCGCAGCCGCCGATCCGGCCACGTGAAGTACGTCGCCAGCTAGTCCTCGCTATCCTCGCCCTTGCCGCGGCGTTGCACGTTCGCCGCACGCGACAGCTCGCGGTGGATGCGCGCGACGCGCTCGATCTGCCCCTTCGCGGGGAACCGCTCGTAGAAGCCTTCGACGCGGAAGCTCTTCGCGAGATCGGTCCACGGCGACAGCCGCCGCGTCCATCGCTTCACGCGATCGTCCTCGCCCGGATCCTCGGCGGCGAGATCGGCGCATACGCGCAGCATCGCCTTCAAGGTCACCGGGCGCGTCACCATGTAGTTGGCGTGGCCCCATGATTCGCCCCACGCCTTCTCGGCGGCGCGCAAGAAGTCGCGCACGGTCTCGTAGTACTTCTGCGCCTCGCGCTGCCAGCTCGGCTTCTTCTTGATCGCCTTCCAGTTCGACAGCGCCCACTTGTGGAGCTCGTTGAACAGCTCGGCCTGCAGGATCCACTTCTCCTGCTTGCTGCGGCCGCCGAGGCGATTGATCTTGTAGCGCAGCGGCGAGTCGCCTTCGCGATACAGGTGATCGACGACGCGCGCCGCGAACTTCTTGTCGGGCTGCGCCCACGACACCTTCTCGTACAGGTCGACGAGGTGGCTCTTGTTGATGCGCGTCGGCGTCGAGTTGATGATCACGAACATCTCGGTCGCGAAGTCCTCGCTCTTGCCGTCGAAGATCACGCACGGCACGTGCAGCGTC
>DATJXL010000237.1:0-2162 GCA_035500135.1 Kofleriaceae bacterium | reverse complement strand
CGGCGCGGAGGCGAGCGAGCTCGTCGCGCGCGTCGAAGCCTCGGCGCCGCCCATCGTCGTGACCCGGCCGCCGACGCGTGCGGCGCGGGCGACGTTCGTGCTCGCGCTCGCGATGCTGGTGGTCGCCGGCGGGATCGCGGTGTACGTCGGCGATTCGAGCGACCTCGGCGTGCTCGTGCGCGGCGGCGCGCTCGTGCACGGGCTCGTGCGCGAAGGCGAATGGTGGCGGCTCGTGACGTGCGTGTTCGTCCACGTCGGCGGCGTGCACCTGCTGCTCAACCTCGTCGGCCTGTGGTTTCTCGGCCGGCTCGCCGAAGACCTGTTCGGCAGCTGGCGGACCGCGTGCGTGTTCGCGCTCGCCGGGGTCGGCGGCGCGGTCGCGAGCTACTACGCGTCGCCGGCCGCGATGTCGGCCGGCGCCTCGGGCGGCGTGTTCGGCCTGCTCGGCGCGGTGTTCGTCGAGCTCACGCTGCATCGCCGGCGCCACCGCGCGGCGTGGAACCGCGGCGTGTGGGGCAGCCTCGCGGTCGTCACCGTCGCGCAGCTCGGCTTCGACTACCTGTCGCCGATCATCGATCAGTGGTCGCACGGCGTCGGGCTGGCGATCGGCGCGGTGGCCGGCGCGCTGCTGTCACCGCACGTGCGGTGGGCGCGCGCCAGCCTCCATGTCTCGCGCGTGATCGCGTGCGCGTTCGCGGTCGCGGTCGTGGTCGCGTTCCTCATCCTCGGCACGCGCACGTCGATCGCCGCCAGCCTGTCGCGCGAGCCGTTCACGGCGCGCGAGCTCGGCACCGTCACGATCACTGCGCCGGCCGGCTGGGACACCACCGCGGATGGTCACCTCGTGTTTGCCGACGGCATCATCGACCTCGTGGCCGATCGCGAAGCGGTCGACGTCGCGAAGTACATCGACGACGGCGTCCAGCACGCGCGCGACGAGAATCAGGGCGAGCGCGTCGACATCGCGACCGCGACGATCATCCCGCTGCCGGCCGGCTGGCAGGGCAAGGAGCTGGCGATCACGTCGACCGATCCGCTCGGCGGCGAGCAGCGCTGGCTCGAGCTGGTCGCGGCGCACTCGACCGGCGACGGCGCGACCGTCGGCGTGCACCTGCTCCTGCCCGAGTCGATCGCGCGGGCCGCGACGGCGCGTCTCGCCGCGCTGGTTGCCTCGATTCGATGATTCTTTGACAGCAGCCGCGCGGCCGCGCTTACATCGAAGCGTGAGGCGCGCGCTCGTGCTCGTCGTCGCCGCGACCTCGGTCGCGCGCGCCGATCCGCGCCCGGAGGCATGCCTCGCCGAGCTCGACGCGCGCCACGTCGCATATCGCCGCGCGACGCGGCCGGGCATCGCGATCGGCGTCGAGATCCTCGGCCCGCTCGGCGGCGTGCAGCTCCAAGCCGACGATCAACCACTCGTGATCGATTGCTCGCTCGCGGTGTCGCTCGTCGAGGCGAGCCGCTACTTCGCCGCGATCGCCGTCGATCGCGCGCACTTCGTGTCGGCGTACGCGCGGCGCAACGTGCACGGCACGAACATCCCGAGCAAGCACAGCTACGGGCTCGCGATCGACATCTCGAGCTTCTCGGGCGCCGACTTCACGCTACGCGTCGACCGCGATTACGAGAGCGGCCTCGGCGACGAGATGGACTGCATCGGCGATCCGACCACGCGCGAGGCCGCCGCGCTCAAGACCCTGCAGTGCGAGCTCGTGCGCTCGGGGTTGTTCCACCTCGTGCTGTCACCCGACTACGACGAATTTCACCGCGACCACTTCCACCTCGAGGCATTGCCGTGGCGCGACCGCGCGGCGCTGCGCTCGTCGTTGCCGGCGATTCACTGACTGGTCGGGGGCGGATCGATCGCGCTCGGCCCGATGGGGCCGACCCCGACGGTCACGATCGCGCCGACGCCGCCGCCGCCACCGCCGCCGCCGCACAGGGTCATGGTGGCATCACTGCCGGGCGCCGCGGACTTTCCGGTGGTCGCGCCCGCACCGCCGGCGCCGTCGCCGCCGCCGTTCCCAGGTCCGCCCGTGCCGGGGATGCAGTGCTGTCCGGCCGCGCTAGGCGTCGCGTCGAGCCCAGGCGTGGTCGCGCTGGCGCTCTCCGCGCCGCTGCTGCCGCCGCCGCCGAGCGCGCACATCGTGCCGGTCACGGTG
>DATJXL010000236.1:0-43550 GCA_035500135.1 Kofleriaceae bacterium | reverse complement strand
GCGACGCGTGATCGCTGAGCATGTCGACGACGATCCGGCCGGTCGTGCCCTGGATCGTGATCGTGCGGCGGTTCTCGCGGCAGTTGGCGGAGAAATGAAACGTCGCGAGCGCACGCGGGCCCGCCAGCGATACGATGACCTCGTCCGCCGGCGCGCCGGCCGGCGCTGACGGCGAAGCGACGACCGCGACGTTCTCGAGCTTCATCGGCCCGGCGAACCAGTGCGTGATGTACAGCTCGTGCGGCAGCGTCTCGAACCACCGGCCGCCGGGCAGCGAGTGCGACCAGTGCGAGTTACCGACCAGCATCCGGTCGGTCGATTCGTGCGTGAGGAACTCGCGCTGCACGCGGATCACCTCGCCGATGCGGCCTTCTTCGACCCAGCGCTTCGCGGTCTGGACCGATGTGGCGAACTTCGCGTTGTGGATAACCGCGATCTTCGTCTTCGACACCGTGATGGCCTGCGACAGGCGATCCCAGTCGCGCACGTCGGTCACGACCGGCTTCTCCATCACGAGGTGGCGGCGTTCGGCGATCGCCTGCTCCGCGATCTTCGCGTGGCTCTGCGGCGGCGTGCAGACGTCGACGACGTCACACGCCTCGATCAGTTGATCGAGGCGCTCGAACACGTGCTTGACGCCGAACTCCGAAGCGCGCTTGCGCGCCTGATCGAGATTCGTGTCGAGCACGCCGGTGACCTCGAACCCGCGCTGCTTGGACCACGCCTCGAGGTGGGCATGCGAGATCAGGCCACAGCCGACGATTCCGACTTTGAATTGGTTCATGGTCCGTTCCGGATCGCTTCGACCACTCGTTCGACGTCGGCGCTCGTCATCTGCGAGCCCGACGGCAAACAGATACCATCTCGGAAGAGCGCAGAGGCGAGCTCGCCGCCGATCGCGCGACAGTGCTGAAATACCGGCTGCAAATGCATCGGTTTCCACACCGGGCGCGCCTCGATGTCTCGGTCCGCAAGCCGCCGGATTATCGCATCGCGCGTGTCGCGCGCCTTGGCGGCGTCGATCGTCGCGCACGTCAACCAGTACGTGGATCGCTGATGCGGAGCCTCGGTCAGGAACGACCATCCCGGTAGATCGCCGAGCGCGCGCGCGTACTGGTCGTGAATCGCGCGCCGCTTCTCGACCCGGCGATCGAGGTCGCGCAGCTGGGCGCGGCCGATCGCGGCCAGCATGTTCGACAGGCGATAGTTGTAGCCGACCTCGCGGTGCTCGTAGTGCGGCGCCGGCTCGCGCGCCTGCGTCGCGAGATGACGCGCGCGCTCGGCGTGCGCGCGTACGCGCGCCAGCAGCATGCCTCCGCCGGAGGTCGTGATGATCTTGTTGCCGTTGAACGACAGGATCGACAGATCGCCGAAGCTGCCA
The DNA here is from genome assembly GCA_035500135.1 of Kofleriaceae bacterium. Classification (GTDB taxonomy): domain Bacteria; phylum Myxococcota_A; class Polyangia; order Haliangiales; family Haliangiaceae; genus JABFXX01. The sequence goes on along the minus strand of DATJXL010000236.1, from coordinate 42,169 downwards.
GCGGGGCGGCCGCGATACGTCGCGCCGAGAGCCTCCGCGGCGTCCTCGATCAACACGACGCCGTGACGGCGGCATGCCTCGGCGATCGGCTCGAGATCGGCGCACTGGCCGTAGAGATCGACCGCGATCACGGCCTTCGGCAGCTTGCCGGCGTGCGCGGCGGCGTCGAGCTGGTCGCGAAGCAGCGCGGGATCCAGGTTCCACGTCGCGCGCTCGCTGTCGACGAACACCGGCGTCGCGCCGCAGTAGCAAACCGCGTTGGCGGTGGCGGCGAAGGTCAGCGTCGCGGTCCAGACCTCGTCGCCCGGTCCGACGTCGAGCACCTTCAATGCGAGATGGAGAGCCGCCGTGCCGCTCGACAGCGCGACCGCGTACGGCATCGCGACGCGCGCGCCGACCTCGGCCTCGAAGGCATCGACGTGAGGGCCGAGCGGCGCGATCCATCCCGACGCGAGCGCCTCGGCGAGGAGCTCGAGCTCGTTGCCGGCGAGATCCGGCGGCGAGAGGTACAGGCGCGGCATCACGACACGTTCGCGAGCTCGGGCGTGTCGAGCGATCCGGGCCGCTCCACGGTCCTCGGCTCGGCGACACGCGCAGGCGGCGCGGCGGGCTCGGCGGCCTTCGGCGTGTACTCTGGCACGATCGCGCGGAGTGATGCGCGCAGCGCATCTGGTTCGAGGCTGTCGGCGCCGGCGAGCAGGCCCTGCGCCTTCGACGCGACCTCGTCCCACGCGTGGGGAGCGATCCGGCCGATGTAGATCTTCGGATGCTTGGTCTTGTCGGCGTTCTCGATGCTCGTCGATAGCTCCTCGTGGAGCTTCTCGCCCGGGCGCACGCCGCTGAACACGATCTTGATGTCCTCGTGCGGCTTGAGGCCAGACAGCTCGATCAGATCCGTCGCGAGATCGACGATCTTGATCGGCTTGCCCATGTCGAGAATCAGGATCTCGCCACCCTGGCCCATCGCGCCGGCCTGCAGCACGAGCTGCGCGGCCTCAGGAATCGTCATGAAGTAGCGCGACATCTCGGGATGCGTGACCGTCACCGGGCCGCCCTTCGCGATCTGTTCGCGAAAGATCGGGATCACGCTGCCGTTCGAGCCGAGCACGTTGCCGAAGCGAACCGTGACGAACCGGGTCTTGGAGCGCGCCGCGAATGCCTGGCACAGAATCTCGCCGAGCCGCTTCGTCGCGCCCATCACCGAGCTCGGATTGACCGCCTTGTCGGTCGACACGAGCACGAACTGGCCCGCGTGATAGCGGTCGGCAAGCTGCGCCATCGTCTGCGTGCCGCCGACGTTGTTCTTGAGCGCCTCGCCGGGGTTGTGCTCCATCATCGGCACGTGCTTGTGCGCGGCGGCGTGGAACACAACGTGCGGCGCGTTGGCCCGGAAGATCGTTTCCATCCGCGTGCAGTCGCAAACATCCGCGACGCGCGGCTCGATCGCGAGGCCCGGATAGCTCGCCAGTAGCTCGCGGTGGATCTCGAACAGCGCGTTCTCGAAGCGCTCGACGAGGATCAGCAGGCGAGGTGCGAATCGCGCGACCTGGCGGCAAAGCTCGCTGCCGATCGATCCGCCGGCGCCGGTGACCAGCACGACGTGACCGCGGATCGATCCGCCGACGATCGCCTCGTCGAGCTGGACCGGCTCGCGGCCGAGCAAGTCGTCGATCGCGACGTCGCGGATTCGCGACAGGTTGACGCGATCTCCGACGATCTCGTAGATGCCCGGGATGATCTTCGTCTCGAGCCCGGCGTCGTTGCACGACAGCGCGATGCGGCGGATCTGGCTGCCCGGCGCGTTCGCGATCGTGATCAAGACGCGCTTGACGCGCTTGCGCTCGGCGATCGCGGCGACCTGATCGGTCGTGCCGAGCACCGGCAGCCCACCGATCCGCGATCCGACCTTGATGCGGTCGTCGTCGAGAAAGCCGACCGCATCGAGTCCGAGGTCGGGCCTCGCCTGCAGCTCGCGCGCGACCATCACGCCCGCTTGCCCGGCTCCGATCAGCAACACCCGATCGCGGGCGCTGCCCGACGTGCGCTTGCCTCGCTCGACGGCTTCAGCCTGGACGCGTCGGGTCGCGCGCACTCCGACGATCCCGACGAACCCGAGGATCGCGTTCATCGCGAGCACTCCGAGCGGAACCTCGCCAACGGGCACGGCCGAGGCGTGCGCGAAGCCGATGCGCACTCCGAACAGGACGAGGCTCGCCGCCGCGACCGCGAGCCCGATCCGCAACATCTCGCGCATACCGATGTAGCGCCACGTGTATTGCGGAACACTGAACGCGACCAGCACGAGGTACTCGCTCGCGACCACCCACGCCGACGCGTGGAGCGCGACGTCCATGTAGGTGCGCGGAATCGCGAACTCGAACCGGAACAGGAACGCCAACGCGAACGCCGAGAACAGCACCGACAGGTCGATCGCGACCTGCAAGCCTCTCGTGATGTGGCGCGACATCTGTTCGACCTTAGTGCGAAGGTTGGGGGCTTCCGTTCACGCCGACGGCCCGCCATAACACGAATTCTCGAGTGACCGCGACCAGATCGCTCCCGGTATAGTGCCGTCATATGCACGTCGTCGTCACGGGTGCAGCGGGCTTTATCGGCTCGCACGTCTCCGAGAAGCTCCTCGCAGCGGGCCATGCCGTCACCGCCATCGACTTGTTCGACGATTACCTGTATCCCGCGCAGGCAAAGCGCGCGAATGCCGCGGAGTTACGGGGGATAACGCTCGTCGAGGCGGACATCTGCGACCCCGCCGCGGTCGCGCGCGTCATCACGCCTGATGTCGACGTCGTGTGTCACCTCGCCGCGTTGGCGGGAGTGAGGCCCTCGATCGCCGAACCCCTACGCTACATCCGAGCCAACATCGAGGGCACCGGCGTGATCCTCGAGCGCATGCGAGAGGTCGGCGTCAAGCGGCTCGTGTTCGCCTCGTCGTCCTCCGTATACGGCGCGAAGCAAGGCGCGAACGTCGCGGCGTTCGAAGAGAGAGACCCGTGCCTCGCGCCGGCGTCCCCGTACGCGGCGACCAAGCGCATGAACGAGTTGCAGCTGTCCACCTATCGCGACCTGTTCGGGATCGGCGTCTACGCCCTGCGCTACTTCACCGTGTACGGGCCGAGGCAACGGCCGGATATGGCGATCGCGAAGTTTGTCGACGCGATCGCGCGAGGCAAGCCGATCACGATGTTTGGCGACGGCAGCTCGCGGCGCGACTACACGTACATCGACGACATCGTCAGCGGCACCGTCGCGGCGATCGAGCGCGTCCAGCCGGGCGCGTACGAGATCTATAACCTCGGCGGCACGCAGACGATCTCGCTCGCGGAGCTCGTCGCGACGTGCGAGCGCGTTGTCGGCAAGCGCGCGATCATCGAGCATGCGCCGGACCAGCCGGGCGACGTGCCGATCACGTTCGCGAACATCGATCGCGCGCGCGGGGCGCTCGGCTACGAACCCACGACGCGACCCGAAGAAGGCATCGCGCGCTACTGGCAGTGGCTACAGAGTCACGGCCGGCCGATGCCGTAGTACGCGAAGCCGGCGCTGCGCGCCTCGGTCGAAGACCACACGTTGCGGCCGTCGAACAACACGGGCGTGCGCATCGATGACTTCAACCGGGCGAAGTCGGGATGGCGCAGCTCGTGCCACTCGGTGACGAGCACGAGCGCGTCGGCGCCGGTGGCGCAGGCGTACGGCTCCGACGCGAGATCGATCGCGTCGGTGCCGAGCGCGGCGCGCACGTTGGCTGCGGCCGCGGGATCGTAGCCGGCCACCCTCGCGCCGGCTGCGCGTAACTGATCGACCAGGACGAGCGCGGGAGATTCGCGGATGTCGTCGGTTTCGGGCTTGAACGCCAGGCCCCACACCGCGACGCGTCGGCCGTCGAGGCGGCCGCCGAAATGCGCGAGCACGCGCTCGCCGAGCACGCGCTTCTGGCGCTCGTTCGCGCGCTCGACCGCGTCGACGACGCCGAGCGCGACGTCGTGGGAACGCGCGGTGTGGAGCAGCGCGCGCAGATCCTTCGGAAAGCACGAGCCGCCGAAGCCGGCGCCCGCGAACAAGAACTTCGCGCCGATGCGCGGGTCGCTGCCGATTCCCTTCCGCACCGACTCGATGTCGGCGCCGACGACCTCGGCGAGCTGCGCGAGCTCGTTCATGAACGAGATGCGCGTCGCGAGCATCGCGTTCGCCGCGTACTTCGTGAGCTCGGCCGAGCGGATGTCCATCACCTGCACGCGATCGCCGGTGCGCATGATCCCCGCGTAGGCGTCGCGCATGAGCGCGATCGCGCGCGGGTCCTCGGCGCCGACGATCACGCGCGCGGGTTTCAGGAAGTCGTTGACCGCGTCGCCCTCCTTCAAAAACTCGGGGTTCGATGCGACCGCGAACGGATGCTTCGCGGTCGCGCCGACGGCTTCGCGCACGCGATCGGCCGTGCCGACCGGCACGGTGCTCTTCGTGACGACGACCGTGAAGCCGGTGAGCGCGGCGCCGATCTGGCGCGCGGCATCGAGCACCGCCGACAGATCGGCCGAGCCGTCGTCGGCCGACGGCGTGCCGACCGCGATCATCGCGATCGACGCGCCCGGTACGGCCTCGGCGATCTGCGTCGTGAACCGCAGGCGGCCGGCCTTCGCGTTGCGGTGCACGAGCTCGGGAAGGCCGGGCTCGTAGATCGGAATCTCGCCGCGCTGCAGCGCCGCGACGCGCGCGGGATCGATGTCGACGCACGTGACCTCGTGACCGAAATCGGCGAAGCCCGTCCCCGAGACGAGACCGACGTAGCCGGTTCCGATGACCGCGATCTTCATGCGCGGGACGCTACCACGACCCTCTAGTCGGGCTTCGCCGCGAGCCCGCGCGCCTGTGCCACGAGCACCATCGTGTCGCCGGGGCCGTCGTTGCCGCCGCCGGTGAGCACGAGATACTCGCCGACGAGCGCGAGCGCGAAGTTCGTGCGCGGTGCCGACAGCGCCGTCGGCATGGTCCACGCGCCGAGCGAGCCGTCGTGCGCGATCGGCGCGGAATAGACGGTCGTCGAGCCGCCACCGGTGTAGACCTGCGGACGCCCGCCGACGACGAACATCCAGTCGTCGATCACCGCGGCGCGGCCGAACGCGACGGGCGCGGGCAGCTCGGTGGTCGCGACCGCCGTGCCGAGCGCGCCGGCGGCGCCGATCGGCGCGTCGAATGTATCGGTGATCGCGCCGGCCGCCGGATCGTGATAGCCGCCGAGCACGTACGCGGTTGTCGTCGAGAACGCGAGCTGGCTCGCGGCGCGGAAGTCGACGCCCTGCCACGCGTCGATCGACCACGCGAGCGGCGCGCCGCCGCCGATCGGCGTCTCGATCGTGAACGTCTGATCGGGCTCGTTCGTGTCGTCGGACGTGTTCGACGTGGTGACGAGGAGCGTGCCGTCGATGACCGTCGCGGCTTCGGAGATCGCGTACGTGTCGTTCGGCAGCGCGCCGAGCGAGACGAGCGGCGACTCGAACGTGCCGCCGACGCTGAAGTCACCGCTCCATACCTGGCTGCCTTTCGACGCGTCGTCGAAGATGCCGTCGATCACGTACAGCGTGTGGCCGTCGCTCGTGCACGTCGACTGGCTGCCCGGGCTCGGCAGATGACCGGCGACCTGCCACGCGCCGAGCGTGCCGTCGGCCGCGACCTGCGCGGCGTCGATCTCGTCGGTGTTGACGAAGCCGCCGTTGCCGTCGGAGCGGTTGCCGCCGATCGCGAGCACCCAGTTGTCGATCGCGACCGAGCAATGGTTCGCGCGCGCGACCGGCAGCGGCGGCGCTGCTAGCCACGCGCCGAGCTCGCCGGTCGCGACCTGGGGCGACGAGCTCGACGACGTACAAGCCGCGACGACGACCGAGACGCACATCCACTTCGACATGCGCGGGACGATGCGCAAACGAAGCGCGCGCGGGCAAGCACGAGTTTGTTGCAGCGCGATGACGCGTCAGATGTCGGCGTGATCGGCGCCGTCGGTCAGCCGGAGGCGCGGGCCGTCGACGATCGCGAGCGCGATGCCGAGCGCGGGCGAGATCGCGGGGCCGGCGGTCGGAACCTGCGTGTAGTCGTCAGTGCCGAGCGCGTAGATCTCGAACGCGCGGCTGTGGGGGTCGATGATCCAGACCTCGCGCACGCCGGCGCGCGCGTAGAACGCGAACTTGTCGCGGCTCTCGTCGTTGGGCGACAGCATCTCGACGACGAGCACGGCGCTCTCGAGCCCGCGCTCGGAGACGTGCTCGGGGCGCGCGAGCGTCACGTCGGGGATGCGCCAATTCTTGTCGCCCCCGTAGAGGCCGGTGGCATCGCCCCAGATCTCGAGGCCAAGGCGCTTGGCTACCGGGATGAGCGCGGCGAAGAGATCGGCAACGCGCCGCTGATGTGCAGATGCGGGCGGTGGAACCATGTGAAGGACTCCGTCCCAGAGCTCGTCCTTCTTGTCCAAGCCGAGACGGCGTCGCTCCTCGAGAAACATCTCGGGAACCTCCAGCCAGACCGCGCGCATGACAGAAGTATATCCGGGCACGTCGCGCGAGCCGAGCACGGATCAGATCGTCAGCTCGTCGCCTTCGCGCGCCGGCACGACCTCGATCCCGTGCGGCTTGAGCGTGGCCTTGCACGCGGCCACGATCTGATCGACGTCGTCGTCGCTGTAGTCCTGATCGTAGTGGAACGTGACGAGCTTCTTCGCGCGTGCCGCGACCGCGGCCGCGCACGCATCTTCGTACGACGAGAACCCGCGGTTGCGGCGCGTCGCCTGATCGTCGGGGCGATACGTCGAGTCGTGCAGGAGCACGGTCGCGTTGCGGAAGAACGCGATCGCGTCGTCGGTCGGCCCGGCTTCGGGATAACCGATATCCGACGCGTAGACGAAGCTCTTGCCGGCTTCTTCGATGCGAAACGCGAGCGCGGTCGTCGCGCCGTGTGGATGCAGCCACCCCGAGATCGTGACGCCCTCGGCCTCGACCGGCGACGAGTCGCTGGGCAGCGCGCGCACGTCGAAGCGCGCCGAGAAATTCTTCAGCGTCTGCAGCGGCGAGAAGTTCGGATCCATCTGGCCCTCGAGGATCGCCTCGAGCACCTCGGGCGAGCCGCCCGGGCCCCACACCGTGAACTGGTTGCCCGGAATGAACACCGGCGCGAAGAAGCCGAGGCCCTGGATGTGATCCCAGTGGGTGTGCGAGAGCAGCACGGCCGCGCGGCCCTTGCCCTTGCCGAACGCGCCGGCCATCAGCGCGTTGCCGAGGTGCATGAGGCCCGTGCCCATGTCGATGATCACGAGCCCGCCGCTCGCGGTGTGGACCGAGACGCACGACGTGTTGCCGCCGTAGCGATTCGTCTCCGGACCGGGAGCCGGGATCGATCCGCGCACGCCCCAGAACTTGATCTTCATGTCAGGCCTCGTCTCCCAGCGCGATCTCGAGGCCCTCGTACGCGCTGACGAGCGTGAGCGCGTCGCCCTTGATCTCCTTGCGGTACTTCTTGAGGATCGCGTCGTTATCGTCGTCGGAGCGCATCGGCGCGTGGTGGAACAAGCACAGCTGCTTGACGCGGGCCTCGCGCGCGATCTCGATCGCGTCGTCGGGGCGCGAGTGGCCCCAGTGCGGGCGCGACTCGTATTCCTCGGGCGTGAACTGCGTGTCGTAGATCAGGAGGTCGGCATCGCGGCACAGCGCGACGACCCCGGCGCGCATCGCCGCGAGCTCGCGGATCGTCGCGGGCGGCAGCGTCGGGAAATCGTTCGTCGGGACGAAGTCGCGGCCGAGCAGCATGTCGGTGAACGGCGCGGTATCGGAGCAGTACACGACCACCGCGCGGTCGACCTCGATGCGGTAGGCGATCGCGACATACGGATGGTTCAGCCGCGCGCACGTCACCTTCGCCTTGCCGATGTCGAAGCGCGCGCCTTCGATCAGCTCGTGGAAGTGCATGTCGGCGTGCATCGCCGACAGCGGCACCGGGAAGTACGGCGAGTCGTGCTGCTGCGAGAACACCGCGGCGAGGTGGGTGTCGCGCTGGCGCGCGAAGATGTCGATCTGGTTGCCCGCGCGATAGAGCGGCGAGAAGAACGGCAGGCCCTGGACGTGGTCCCAGTGGGTGTGGCTGATGAGGATCGAGGCCCGGCCCTTGCCCTCGCGGAACGCCTCTTCCATCAAGCTCTTGCCGAGCTTCCGGATGCCGGTGCCCGCGTCGATGATGATGGGCGCGCCGCCCTTGGGGCGGACCTCCACGCACGACGTGTTGCCACCGTAGCGGTTCGTCGCCCGCCCGGGGACGGGGATCGAGCCGCGCACACCCCAGAACCTGACCTTCATCAGACGCCGGGCTCGAACCTAGCCCGAGCGCGGCGCCTGTCGCTAGAACACCTTGCGTGAATCGAGAAGGATCGTCACCGGCCCGTCGTTGACGAGCTCGACCTGCATGTCCGCGCCGAACTCGCCGGCGGCGACGAGCGCGACGCCCGCGGTGCGAAATGCCTCGATCGCTTGCTCGTAGAGCGCGCGCGCGGCGATGGGCTCGAGCGCGCCGGTGAACGCCGGCCGGCGGCCCTGCCGGGCGTCGCCGTAGAGCGTGAACTGCGAGACGACGAGCACGCCGCCGCCGACGTCGAGGACCGAGCGGTTCATCTTGCCGGCGTCGTCGGGGAAGATGCGCAGATTCGCGGTTTTCTCGACGACGTAGGTGAGGTCGACTGCCGTGTCGCCGGCGCCCGCTCCGAGCAGCACGAGCAAGCCGCGCTCGATCGCACCCGTGATTCGCCCGCCCACGGTCACGCTGGCGCGGGAGACCCGCTGGACGACGGCTCGCATGGGGGCGAAACGTATCGCATTCTGCAGGCAACGCGGCACGGTTGCCGGCAGTCCAACCCACCGCTAGGATGCGCCCGCTCGTGAGGATCCTGATCGCGACCTGCATCGCCAGCGCGGCCGTCGGCTGCGGCGCGAACATCGGCGACTCGTGCATCGTCAGCTCGGACTGCAGCATCGACGGCTCGCGCATCTGCATCGATTCGGATCAGGCCGGCGGCTACTGCACGATCGCGGGCTGCGACTACGACACGTGTCCGAGCGAGTCGACCTGCGTGCGGTTCTTCACCGGCTCGTTCCAGAACGAGCCGTGCACGATGCAGAGCGGCTGCTCGGACGACGAGGAGTGCACGCTACCGGGCTTCTGCGCGCCGCGCAGCGCCGAGGTTCGCTACTGCATGGCCACGTGCTCGAGCGACGGCGACTGCCGCGACGGCTACGAGTGCCGCGACTACGCCAAGGACTTCACCGACGGCGGCGAGCCCGTGCTCGCGCCCGGCGTCACGCCGACCGCGAAGAACACGCCGAAATTCTGCGCGGTCAAGCCCGCGACGTAAACTAGGCGGGTGACGACATCGATCGCAAGGCCTGGCTCCGCCGGGCCGCGCAGCAACGCGGAGCGTTGCGGAGCATGATCGGCGCGTTCGTGTTGCGACGCCTGGGCTCGGGCGCGCTCGCGATCGTCGGCGTGTCGATCCTCGCGTTCGCGTTCCTGCACGTCGTGCCGGGCGATCCGGTCGATCACCTCGCGGGCGACAACGCGTCGCCGCAGCTGCGCGCGAAGATCGAGCACTGCATGGGACTCGACCGGTCGCTGCCGGGGCAGCTCGGCGCGTTCCTCGGCCACGTCGTCGACGGCACGCTCGGCCATCAGTGCAAGAACGGCGACGCGAACGGCCCGACCGTCGCGGCGCGGCTCGCCGAGGTCATGCCGCACACGCTCGCGCTCGCGCTCGCCGGCATGCTCGTCGCGATCGCGCTCGCGTTGCCGCTCGGCGTGGTCGCGGCCGTGCGGCGCGGCACGTGGATCGACACGTTCGCGACCGCGACGTCGCTCGCCGGTGTGTCGGTGCCGATCATGGTGCTCGCCGAGCTCGGGCTGCTCGTGTTCTTCGTCGAGCTCGGCTGGCTGCCCGGCCCGACCGAGACCGGCCCGGCCGCGCTGATCCTGCCCGCGCTCGCGGTCGGTACGCACCTGATGGCGATGCTCGCGCGGATGACGCGGTCGTCGCTGTCGGAGGTGCTCGGCGAGGATTACGTGCGCACCGCGCGCGCCAAGGGCGTGGGCGAGCGCCGCGTCGTGTACGTGCACGCGCTGCGCAATGCGCTCCTGCCCGTGATCACGGTCGCCGGCTTGCAGTTCGGATCGCTGCTTTCGGGCGCGATCATCGTCGAGAAGGTGTTCGCGCGGCCCGGGCTCGGCTACACGCTCGTGCAGGCGATCCTCGAGCGCAATTACCCGGTCGTCCAGGGCGCGGTGCTCGTGATCGCGGTCATCTACGTGGTCGTCAACCTGCTCGTCGATCTCGCGTACGGGCTCGTCGATCCGAGGATCCGGCACGGATGACGACGCGGGCGACGCGGACGAGGTTGCCGCCGAGCGGACGCGTCGGGCTCGTGCTGCTCGGCACGTTCGTCGTGCTCGGCGTGCTCGGCCCCTACCTCGCGCCGTACGACGCCTCGCACGGCGTGCTCGCCGATCGATTCGCGGCGGCGAGCGGCGCGCACTGGCTCGGCACTGACTCCGCCGGCATCGACGTGCTGTCGCAGCTGCTGTGGGGCGCGCGCGAGGCGCTCGTGATCTCGAGCTGCGTCGTCGCGATCTCGGCGGTGGTCGGGGTCGGCATCGGCACGGTGGCGGGCTGGTTCGGCGGCTGGGTCGACGAGGTGCTGATGCGCTTCGTCGACATCCTGATGGCGTTCCCCGGCATCCTCATGAACATCGCGATCGTCGCGACCGTCGCGCGGCCCGGTGCCGGTGTCGTGATCGCGGCGCTGTGCGCGAACGGCTGGGTCGGCTACGCGCGCGTCGCCCGCGGCGAGGTGCTCGCGCTGCGCGAGCGCGACTTCGTGGCCGCCGCCGTCGCGCTCGGGGCCAGCAACCGGCGCGTGATGCTGCGCTACCTCGTGCCGAACGTGCTCGGCCCGACGTTCGTGCAGATGGCGTTCGGCCTCGGCGCGGTGATCATGGTCGAGGCGTCGCTGTCGTTTCTGGGCCTCGGCCCGCAGCTGCCGTATACGTGGGGCGCGATGATCGCGCAGGGCACGTCGTTGATCTGGCGGCTCGGGTTTCGCCACTACGTGCTCGTGCCCGGCCTGGCGATCACCTGGGTCGTGATCGGCGCGAACCTCCTCGGCGACGGGCTGCGCGATCGCTACGATCCGCGAAGGCGAGGTCGCTAGTGGCGATGCGCGTGCGCGTGTGCTGGCTCGCCGACGTCGCCGACGGCAAGCTGCGCGCGTTTCGCGTCGACGGCGTGACGTGGCCGGTGATCGTCACGCGCGTCGACGGCGAGCTCTACGCGGTGCCCGGCGTGTGCCCGCACGAGGACGTCGAGCTAGCGGACGGCGAGCTCACCGGCGCGGTCGTCACGTGCCCGGGACACGGCTACATGTTCGATCTGCGCACCGGCCACTGCCGCCACGATCCCGGGCTCGAGCTGCGCCGCTATCCGGTCACCCTCGTCGGCGACGAGGTGTGGGTCGACCTGCTGTAGCTTCTTACCCGTTCCGGAATTCCGGGACGCCGCTGGTCACGCACGGGTGAGGACATGTAGGTCGGCAGGTGGTTTGACAGGCTCCTGCGAACTTCTCATGATCAGCATCGTGCCCGAGGCGTCCTCGCCCGAGCCTGACCTGATCGGGGTCAAGGTCGGCAACTACCAGATCACCAAGCGGCTCAGCCGCGGTGGCATGGGGACCGTCTATCGGGCGGAGCACGCGCTGATCGGCCGCGCCGCGGCGATCAAGGTGTTGCACCCCGAGTTCTCGGGCAACAAGGACATCGTCAATCGCTTCTTCAACGAGGCGAAGGCGACGACCTCGATCAAGCACTCCGGCATCGTCGAGATCTTCGACTATGGCTATCTGCCGTCCGGCGATGGCTACATCATCATGGAGTATCTCGACGGCACGTCGCTCGCGAAGCGCATCAAGCGCGGCGGCCGGTTCAAGGAGGGCGCGGCCGCGCTGCTCGTGCGGCGTGTGTGCGGCGCGCTCGCCGCCGCGCACGACAAGGGCATCGTCCACCGCGATCTCAAGCCCGACAACCTGTTCCTCGTCCCCGATCCGGAATCGCCGCTCGGCGAGCGCCCGAAGATCCTCGATTTCGGCATCGCGAAGCTGACCGACGTCGGGCTCGCCGGATCCTCGACGAAGACCGGCGCGGTGATGGGCACGCCGACGTACATGTCGCCCGAGCAATGCAAGGGCACCGGCGAGGTCGATCAGCGCGCGGATCTGTACTCGCTCGGCTGCATCCTGTACGAGCTCGTGTGCGGACGGCCGCCGTTCTCGAACCTCGGCTCGGGCGAGCTGATCGGCGCGCACCTGCACGTCACGCCCGATCGGCCGTCGAAGTACGAGCCGACGATCAGCCGCGAGATGGAGCGGCTGATCATGTCGCTCCTCCAGAAGCATCCCGAGAATCGCCCGCAGTCGGCGCTCGAGCTCGCGCGCGCGCTCAGCGAGATCGCGAACGCGCAGGGATTCTCGGTGAACACGACGCACATTTCGGACGTCTCGATGTCACAGCCGGCGATCCAGCAGCCGCTGCCGCCGACAAGCGACGCCGACCCGGTGAGCAGCCCCGAGCACGCGCCGAGCATCCTGATGACGCCGTCGAACGACGACGAGACGGCGACGCTGACGCCCGGCACGCAGTCGCCGACGACGCTGTCGATCGCCGCGCGGTCGAGCGCGAGCGTGCTGACGCGGACGCCGCGGCGCCGCGTGCTCGGTGTCCTCGGTGCGCTCGCGATCGCCGGCGGTGCCGCGTATGCGGCGCTCGTCGTGTACGGCGGCGGCGGATCGTCACCGGAGCGCGACGTGACGCCGGCAGCGACGAGCTCGCAGGTGGCCGCGCCGATGCCTGCTCGTGCGCCGGATCCCGCGCCGGTCGTGACGCCGCCGGCACCGCCGGTGGCAGCAACGCCCGTACCTGAAGCGACGCCGCCGACGCCCGAGGTCACGCCGCCGCCGCCGCCGCCGCCGCCCGTCGTGCACGGCGTCAAGGTGAAGCCGAAGCGTCATGTCACGCCGAAGCTCGCCGACAAGCCGGCCGCGCAGCCGGCGCCGGCCGCGCAGCCGGCCGCGCAGCCGGCGCCGGCCCAACCGACGCAGCCGCCGCCGATCCACGGTCCGGTCGTGGACGATCTGTGACGCGAGGGCTGCGCGCGATCGCGGTGGTGATCGCGGTCCACGCCGGAACCGTGGCCGCGCAGCCGGCGCCGACCCCGGCGCCCGCGCCCGATACGAGCAAGCTCGACGCGAAGTCGCTGATGCAGCTCGGCGTGAAGCTGCTCAAGTCGCAGGACTTCCTCGGCGCGCTCGCCGTGTTCAAGGAAGCGTACCGGCGGTTTCCGAGCGCGAGGATCCTGCTCGACATCGGCACGACGCTGCGCGCGCTCGGTCGCAACGCGGAATCCGCGAACGCGTATCAGCGGTTCCTCGACTCCGCCGACAAGGATCCGCAGCTGCGCGCCGAGGTGACCAAGGATCTCGCCGAGCTCGACGTCGCGCTGGCGCGCCTCGCGATCACCGCGCCCGTCGGCGCCGAGCTGCAGGTCGACGACGGCGACTGGATCCCCGCGCAGGACGCCGCGCTCGCGCGCGTCACGCCCGGCAAGTACACCGTGCGCGCGCGCCGCGACGGCTTCCAGGCGTTCGAGACGACCGGCGACATCGCGGTCGGCCAGCAGACCGCGGTGACGGTCGCGCTCGTGCCGGTGCCCGAGAAGGAAGTCATCGTGCGCGTGCCGGAGCGGCCGGTGACGATCGAAGAGCGGCGCAGCCGGCTCGGCGCGCTCGCGTTCGGCCACTTCGATCTGTCGAGCTCGAGCGTCGGCGCGGCCGGGCTCGTCGGCGCCACGTTCGACGCGACCGACCGGCTCGAGCTGCAGGGCGCCGGCATCGTCGGGCCGAATTTCGGTGGCTACCTCGGGGCGAGCTTCTCGGTCCTGACCGGCACGTTCCGCCCGCAGATCGCGGCCGGCATGCCGGTGTTCGTCAACTCGGGCCCGCGCTACGCGGTGCGTGGCGCGCTCGGCCTCGAGGTCGCGGCGAACCGCCACTTCGCGCTGATCGTCGAGGTCGGCGTCGAGCACGACCTGAACCCGCAGAGCCAGCTCGACTTCAACGGCATGCCGCGCTCGGTCACCAAGACGACGATCATTCCGGCGCTCGGCGCGAGCGCGCGCCTGTAGCAGGACGCCTAGGCAAACGTGTCGAGATCCGAATCGGCGCCACCGTAAAACCAGCGGGTCGGATCCAGGAAGCGGCGATCGCCGCGCTGCGGGATGACGACGAGAAATGGCTTCGAGTCGCGCTCGAAGAAGCCCGCGCGCCACATCGCGCGGCGGCGGCCGTCGAGCGCGAGCAGCTTGATGTCGAGCACGCGCGCCGTGGTGTCGGCGGCGTGGCGCGCGATCGCGACCAGCGCATCCGGCCACGCGCCGGAGCTGGCGACGAGATCGACGACGCGCAGCGTGCGGCCGCCGTGCATCGGCTCGAGCGCGCATGCGGCGATCGGCTGGCCGTCGCTGCGAGGTCCGGCAGATCCGGACCTCACGATCACGTACGCGCGCTGGCGCTGCGCCGGCGCGTCGAGGAAGCGCCACGTGTAGAACGCGGCGTCGCGCATCGCGCCGAGCCGGAGCTCGGCCGCCGTCGTGCGCCAGATCTGGTCGACGCGCGGATCGTCGCGCAGCATCGGCGTGAGGTGCGCGCGCGCCCGCTTCGGCCGCAGCAGCGCGCTGACGACCGGATCGAGCGGCGACGGCAAGCCGAGCGCGGTCGCGCGCAGCGGGCGCGCCCAGCGCGCGACGTGACCGATCTCGCGCGAGCCGCCGTGCTTGAGCGGCGTGACGTTCATCGCGCCGGGCGCGCCGTACATGCAGCCGATGCCGAGCGCGTGCATGTCGCGGCGCGCGGCATCGTGCAGGAGGCCGCCGAGCCCGCGCCGGCGAAACCGCGGCCGCACGAAGCCGTCGCCGCCGAGCGCGCCGAGCACGGGCGCGCCGTCGAGGACGAGCCGGAACGGAAAGTACGACGTGCAGCCGGCCGCCTCGCCGCGCTCGTACGCGATCCACGTGCGCGCGGTGCCGCCCGGATTGCGCTCGTACAGCCAGTGCAGCCGCGCGTCGGCGTCGACGCCCGGGATCATCTCGCGCACGAGCGCCGAGACTTCACCTCGTTCGTCGGGACGCGCCGCGCGGACTTCGAACGCCACGCCGCGATCTACGGTGCGTGGCGCACGCGCGCCACGCACCTCACGCCTGCCTTACTTGTACTCCGGATCGACGATCTTCACGTCGGTAATCCCGGCGTCCTTGAAGGTCTTGTCGAGGTGCGCGGCGTCGCCGAGCAACACGATGACCTCGTTCGCGGGATCGAGCTCGCTCTTGATCAGCGCGCGCACCTGCGCCGGCGAGGTCGCGCCGATCGTCTGGAGCAGCGTGTTGTAGTAGTTGTTCGGCAGCCCGAACTCCGAGAGGTGCGCGAGCCGGCCCGCGAGCTCGAACGTCACCGTCGACTCGCCGAGCAGGCGGCTGAGCAGCCGCCGGCGGGCGCGCACGAAGTCCTCGTCCCACGAGTCGTCGCCGGCGCGCAGGCCATCGATGCTCTCGCGTAGCGCCTTGATCGACTCGCCGGCGCGCTCGGCATCGATCGAACCGCCGACCTGGTGGCCGCCGCTGCCGTACAGCATGTACGCGCTCGGCCCCACGTGCGGCGAGCGGAAGAAGTAGAGACCGTACGTCGAGCCCAGCTTGAAGCGGATGTCCTCCGAGCGCAGGTCCATCATCTCGGCGAGCACCATGCGCGCGCCTTCCTGACCGTCGATGCCGGCCGGCGTCGGATACGCGATCGCCGCGACGATCTGCTGGTCTTCCTTCGCGGTCTTGACGCCGATGAACGCGGGCCCGGTGCGCTTGAACGGCGTCGGGTCGGCCGGAGGGTCGACCGTGCCGCGATCCCAGCTGCTGTAGGTCTCGCGGATGATCTTCTCCGCGTACTTCGGGTCGAAGTTGCCGGCGAGCACGAGCGTCGCGTTGCCGGCGGTGAAGTGCTTGCGCCGGAACGCGTCGAGCGCGTCGCGGTGGACCTTGGCCGTCGCTTCCGGCGGCGAGATCGCCGTTCTCGTGTAGGGATGCGTCGGGCCGTACACCGCGGTCATGACCTGGCGCACGAACTCGCCGTCTTCCTGCGTGGAGTGGAGCTTCCACTCCTCGGCGTCGCGCTTCTGCCACTTCTCGATCGAGTCCTGCGTGTAGTCGCCGGCCTTGATGATGCGCTCGAGGCCGCGGATCATCACGTCGGTGTAGATGTTCATGCCGCGCGCGTAGCACGTGGTCACATCGAGGCCGGGCGAGCACCGGACCTCGACGCCGGTGCGCGAGAACACGTCGCTGTTCTGGCGCGGCATCTCCGAGTCGAGCATGTTCGGATCGAGATCGGCCGTGCGATGCAGGAAGAACGCGGCCGCTTCGCCGAGCGCGGGGCTGTCCGGCGTGCTCGCCGCGCCCGCGTTCTTGAAGATCAGCTCGGCGGTCACGAGCGGCATCGACTTGACCTCGAGCAGCGCGACGTCCATCCCGTTGTCGAGCTTGAACCGGATCGCGCCGTCGAGCGCCTTGAGCTCGTGGCCCATCTTGACGATCTTCTTCGCCTCGCGCGGATCGACCTTCGCGTTCGTGATGCCGGCGTCGGTCTTGACCGCGAGCTTGACCTTCGCGCGCGTGTCGCCCTTGATGCCTTCCTTGCTCGGCTTGACGAGCACGATCGCCGCCTTGTCCCAGTCGACGACGCGCTTGACGACCGGGCCGATCTTCGCGTTGTCGTACTGTTCCATCTTGTCGAGCTCGTGGGTCAGGTAGAAGTCCGAGCCCGCGAACTCGATGCCGCGGTTGAACTGCACCGCGTAGCCCATCTCGACCGTGCGCGAGTTGAGCGGCTCGAGCTGCTGGACGAACGACGCCTTTTCGCGGTTCTTCTCCTCCTCGATCTCGACCGACGTACCTTCGTCCCAGAATCGATAGGCTTGCTTCGCGGCCTTCTGCGCGAAGTCGATCGCCTCGTCGATCTTGTCGAGCCCCTTGAGCTCGATCCGGATGATCGCGAGGCGCGCGAGCCGGCCGCCGAGGATCTGCGGCTCGACCTTGTACGCGAACCCGTAATCCTGCGCCGCCTTCGAGAGTCGGCCGAACTCGGCCGCGATCCCCGCGAACGCGTATTCACCGTCCTCGGTGTTGGCGGGCGGCAGCACCCAGCCGATGTACAGCGCCGGGCGCTCGACGTCGGCGAGGATCTCCTTGCGATCGTGAGCCGGCGTGAACGCCGCGACCTGGATGCGCGGCACCGCGTCGCGCTTCGGGATGATCGAGAAGTACTTCTTGATCATCTCGGCGGTCTTGTCCTTGTCGACGTTGCCGGCGACGATCACGGTCGCGGCCGACGGCGCGTAGTGCTCCTTCATGAACGTACACACGTCGCCGTGCTGGAGCCCGGCGATCTGCACGTCGTTGCCGCCGACCTCGCGCTGGTAGGCGTGGCCGGCGGGGTACATGGCGGCCTCGACGAGCTGCCACACGTAGTCGTCGGCGCTCGAGCCGTTGCGGATCTCGTTGCGCACGACGTCGCGCTCGCGCAGGAACTCGGGCTCGGGCACGACCGAGCAGCCCCACGCCGGGCCCTTGTCGGTCGCCGGCAGATCGGCCGCGAAGTACATGCGCTCGGCCTCGATGCGGAGGAGCGACTCGAGCTGGTCGCTGCGCCCCTGGTCCATGTAATGCGTCGCGTCCCACTCGGTGAACGCGTTCATGAACGTCGTCATGTCGAGCAGCGTGTCGAAGATCGGCGCGGTCTGCGGGCCGTCGGGCCGCATCTGGAACATCATGTGCTCGACGAGGTGCGCGAGGCCGGCCTTGCCCGGCGGATCTTCGCGCGAGCCGACGTCGTAGTGAACGTCGACCTCGACGAGCTGCGTCGTCGGATCCGGCATGATCACGAACTTCGTGCCGTTGATCTGGAGCACGCCGCGCTCTTCTTGGTCCTTGACCGCAAACTTCGGAGCCGCAGGTCCACACGACAACATCACGCCACCGACGACGACGCTCGCGAGCAGCCGCAACGACTTGTTCGACATGCCGCGGAACATTTTCCAAACCCGGGTCGATTGCAAGCGTTTCCTCGTCGGAAACGGGTGTGACACCGCGTTGTCGCACCCGATAACCCACACCGACGCGTCTGTCTTGCGCTAACGTGCGCGACCCAGAGGTAATGACGATGGCTGCGAAGCTGTCCAAGGATCCGGACCGAGCATTCTTCGGTCACCCCCGGGGGCTGTCGACCCTGTTCTTCACAGAGATGTGGGAGCGCATGTCGTATTACGGCGCGCGCACGTTTCTCGCGATCTACATGGTCACGCCGGTCGCGCTCGGCGGCCGCGGCATGTCGGACGCGGCGACCGGCACGGTCATGGCGCTGTACCTGTCGTCGGTGTATCTGCTGTCGCTGCCGGGCGGCTGGGTCGCCGACCGCTTCCTCGGCCAGCGCAGGTCGGTCACGATCGGCGGCCTCGGCATCATGGCCGGCAACGCGATGCTCGCCCTGCCCAGCGACGCGCTGTTTTACCCCGGCCTGGTCGTGATCGCGCTCGGCACCGGCTTTCTGAAACCGAACATCTCCACGATCGTCGGCCAGCTCTACAAGCCCGACGACATCCGCCGCGACGCCGGCTTCACGCTCTACTACGTCGGCATCAACATCGGCGCCGGCGCGGCGCCGCTCGTCGGCATCCTGCTCGCGCAGAGCTACGGCTTTCGCTCGTTCCTCGAGAGCCACGGCATCGATCCGAACATGTGCTGGAAGGTCGCGTTCGCGGTGCCGGCGCTCGGCATGGCGCTCGGCGTCGTGCAGTACCTGCTCGGCTATCAGCGACTCGGCGAGGCCGGCCTGCATCCGACCATCCCGAACGATCCCGCGAAGGCCGCGCGCGACCGCAAGGTGCTGGTCGCGATCGTCGCCGGGCTCGCCGGCCTCGTGCTCGTCGCGGCCGCGATCGATCAGTTCATCACGCCACTCACCAAGGACGCGATCGTCAACGCGTTCGGCGTCGGGCTGCTCGTCGCCGCGGTCGTGCTGTTCGTGGGCTACTTCAAGACCGCGCGCGATCACGGCGAGCGCAAGCGCGTGACCGCGATGATCCCGCTGTTCATCGGCGGCATCGCGTTCTTCGCGGTGTTCGAGCAGGCGTCGACCACGCTGTCCTTGTTCGCCGAGCGGCTCGTGCACCGCCAGTACCTCGGCCTCCACGTGGTCGCGAGCGCGTACCAGTTCATCAACGCCGGCTGCATCATCGTGATGGCGTCGGCGTTCGCGTGGATGTGGCTCAAGCTCGCGAAGGCGGGCAAGGAGCCGACGTCGGTCAACAAGTTCGCGATCGGCACGGTGTTCACCGCGATCTCGTTCGTGGTCATGCTGCCGACGCTGTCGACGATCTCGCAGGTCGACGGCGTCCATCCCGACTATTTCTTCGCGTATCCGTTCCGCACGGTGAGCCCGAGCTTCCTCGTCGCGCTCTACTTCTTCTCGACGTGCGCCGAGCTGTGCATCTCGCCGGTCGGCCTGTCGAGCATGTCGAAGCTCGCGCCGCAGCGGCTCGCCGGCATGGTGATGGGTACGTGGTTTCTCGGCACCGCGATCGGCAACTACCTCGCGGGACGCGCCGCCGCGCTCAGCGCGTCGCACGGCTACGCGTTCCTGTTCTACACGCTCATCATCATGTCGCTGGTGATCGCGGCCGCGCTGTTCGCGGTCGCGCCGATGATCCGCCGCATGATGGCCGCTTCGCCGAAGCCGGCCGCGGAGGCGGCGTCGTGAGGCCGCTCGGCTACCTCGCGTTCGCGGCGCTGCTGGTCGCGATCGTCGGGCTGTTCGTGGTCGGCGCGTACGCGACGATCACCGCCGAGGACGTGGACCCGCCCGAGGTCGCGGCGCGCAAGGCCGAGTGCAAGAAGCTGATGTCCCACGTCTTCGAGCTCTCGCCGCAGCGCAAGGACTCCGGCAAGTCGACGCCGGAGCTCGTCGACGCGGTGCCGGTCGAGGACCTCGAGCAGTGCGCGGCCGGGTATCCCGAGGTCGTCGCCTGCATGCAGCAGGCCGTCGACATCGACGCCGTGCACGCGTGCGTGCCGGTCACGGTCGAGTGCAAGGGCGACAAGACGCGTCTGGTCGACGACCGGCGGCCGATCTACGAGCTCGCCGGAGACTGCAAGGCGGTCGAGATCGCGACCAGCCGGGTGATGGTGCTCGGCCACGCCGCCGACTCGCTGCTCGTCACCGGCAGCGACGATCACGTGCGCGTCGACGCGGTGAAGTCGATCACCGCGAGCGGCGCGCGCAATCACATCACGTGGAAGCTCGGCAAGGACACGCCGCCGCCGACCGTCGTCGACAAGGGCACGAAGAACGTGCTGACCGGCGTCGAGTAGCTCTCCTTAGATCGTCGGCCACGCCTCCCAGTGCCGGCGCGAGCGCGGCGGCAGCTGGGTCAGGATCCATTCCCACGTCGGCTCGGTGACGAGCACGAAGCCGTCGCGCAGGCCGGGATGGAGATCGATCGGCGGATCGATCACCGGATCGCGGCGCGCGGCGGCGAGCGCGCGGCCGAGCGGAAACCCGGCCGAGGCCGGCGACAGCGGGAGCAGCACGCGCACGCGGCGCGCGTAGGGCACCGACTCGGGGTGCAGCGTGATCGCCGCGTCGGCGTACCATTCGATCATGAACGCGACGTGCCGCTCCGACGCGACGACGACCGCGTCCGCCGGCACGTGATCGGCGAGCGCGGCCGATGCCGCGACGAGCGCCGGATGCGCGAGCACGCGGCCTTCGCGCCGGTCGTGCTGCGCGAGCACGACCACGAGCGCGAGCGCGACGATCGCGCCGATCCACCACCAGCGCCGCGCCACGCCGATGAAGATCGCGCCGCACAGCGCGAGCGGCACGAACGCGGCCACGCGCAGCCGCATCGCGAGGCCCTGCGGATCGGTCGCGTCGATCACCGGCAGCGCGAGCACGACGCCGAGCGCGATCGCGATCCACGCGACGACACGCGCGCCGCTCGGCCGCTCGGCGCGCTGCACGAGCAGCACGGTCGCGGCTGCGAGCGCGACGACGCCGGCCCACAGCGGCTCGTGCCCGAGCACGAGCGACGGCCCGGCGAGCACGGGCGCGTCCCAGCGCAGGTCGGTCGTGACCAGGCCGCGCGCGAGCGCGAGGTCCGCCGGCGACGCGAGCCGCTCGGGAAACACGAGGCCGAGCACGGCGAGCGCGCCGAGCGCGGCCACGATCGCGCCGAGCGTGTAGACCAGGCGCCGCCCGCGCAGCGCGCCGCGGCCGCGCGCTTCTTCGATCACGGCCGGAACCGCGACGATCACGACGAGCGCGCCCGCGAGCTTGTGCGCGAGCAGCGTCGCGAGCGCGAAGCCGGCGGCGACCGCGATCCGCCGGCGCGACGGTTGCTCCAGCGCGCGCAGCAGCGCCCACACCGCTGCGACCGCGAGCGTGAGCCCGATGCCCTGCTTCGCGAACTCGATCGACAGATACGTCGACGTCGCCGAGCACGTCGCGAGCGCCGCGGCGACGAACCCAGCGCCACGGCCGCCGCCGAGCCGCGCGCCCACGCCGTATGCCGGCAGCGCGACGAGCGCGCCACCGAGCGCGGCGCCGAGCTTCGCGCCGGCGATCGGATCGGTCGCGAGCGCGAACGGCGCCATCCACCAGAACGCGAGCGGCGAGGCGGGATGCACGAGGTGGCCGTGCGCGAGCAACCCGCGAACCTGCACCGGGTAGTAGTAGCCGTCGATGCCGAGCGGAAAGGGCGAGCTCGTCAGCACGTCCCAGCGCAGCCAGAACGACCACGCGACGAGCGCCCCGAGCGCGACGACCGCGGCGGAAGTGGCGACGGCGGGCTTGTTCACGCACCAGTCATACCGTGCTACCCATCCGCCGGTGAGGGATGCCGTCGTTCTGCTCTCGGGTGGCCTCGATTCGACGACCGCGCTCGCGGTCGCGCAGTCGCGGGGGTTCGCGTGCCACGCGCTGACCGTGCGCTACGGCCAGCTCCACGCGGTGGAGCTCGCGGCGGCGCGCCGGGTCGCCGCGCGCGCCGGCGTCGTCGAGCATCGCGTGATCGAGCTCGATCTGTCGCCGCTCGCCGCGTCCGCGCTGACGCGCGCCGACATCGCGGTGCCCAAGGATCGCTCGCTCGCCGAGATCGGCGCGCCCGGCGACGTGCCGGCGACCTACGTGCCGGCGCGCAACACGATCTTGCTCGCGCTCGCGCTCGCGTGGGCCGAGTCGCTCGGCGCGCGCGACCTGTTCGTCGGCATCAACGTGCTCGACGCCAGCGGCTATCCCGACTGTCGCCCCGAGTTCGTGCGCGCGTTCGAGGCACTCGCGCAGGTCGCGACCCGCGCCGGCGGCTTTCGCGTCCACGCGCCGCTGATCGAGCTCACCAAGGCCGACATCATCCGGCTCGGCACGTCGCTCGGCGTCGACTACGCGCTCACCCACAGCTGCTACGACCCCCTCGGCGAGGCGTCGTGCGGCCGCTGCGACGCGTGCCAGCTGCGGGCGAAGGGATTCGCCGAGGCCGGCATCCCCGATCCGACTCGCTACGCGTTATCGTAGATGTAGATGAAGCTCGGCACGCTGCTCCTGCGCAACGCGGCGATCGGCCTGTCCCAGCTCGAGGCCGCGCTCCGCAACCAGGTCCTGTACGGCGGGCGGCTCGGCACGAACCTGGTCGAGCTCGGCTTCCTCGACCTCGAGCTGCTCTCGTCGTACCTGGCCGAGCTCACCGGGTTTCCGATCGCGACGCCGACCCTGCTCGACGACGCCGACCGCGCCCTGCTCGATCGCATCGGTCCGGAAGAGGCGCACCGGCTGCGCGCGATCCCGCTCGGCTACCTCGGCGAGGGCAGCGACTCGGCCGCGGTCGCGATGGTCGATCCGACCGACGGCATGGCCGGCGAGGCGCTCGCGGCCAAGCTCGGCGCGCAGGTCTCGCCGTACGTCGTGCCCGAGCTGCGCGCTCTCTACTACCTCGAGAAGCATTTCGGCACGCCGCGGCGGGCGCGCTTCGTGCGCACCGCGCGGCCGGGCAGCGAGCCCGAGCCGCCGCCCGGCGGCTACGACGAGCGCCGGCGCCAGCAGCCGGCCGGCGGCATCGCGATGCCGCCCAAGCTGACGCTCGAGCCGCGCCGGCGCCGGCCGTCGCAGGCGCACCTCGCACACGACGTGCCGACCGCGCTGACCTACGGCGCGGCGTGCGAGCGCATCGACACCGCGACCGATCGCGAGCAGATCGCCGACACGTTCGTGGACTACGCGAAGGGCCGATGCGACGCGCTCGTCGTGTTGCTGATTCGCGACGGCAACGCGCTGGGCTGGCGCGGCTACGTCGCGCCGCCGATGCGCGCGAAGAAGCCGATCGAGGAGCTGTCGCTCCCGCTCGGCGGCGCATCGGCGCTGCAGGCCGCGCACGATTCCAGCACCGCGTTCGTGGGCGCGCCGCCGTCGCCGGCCAAGCCGGTCGAGAACCAGCTGTGGGCCGCGCTCGGCATCGAGCCGCCGCCGGTCGAGGTGCTCGTCGTCCCGATCCTGGTCAAGCAACGCGCGGTCAACCTGGTCTACGCGCATACGCTGGGCGGATCGCCCCCCGCGACGCTCATCGCCGAGCTGTCCGACCTCGCCGGGCGTGCGCAGGCCTCGTACGCCCGCCTGATTCGCCAGACCCGCACGACCTGAGCGGGCGCCGGGAGTCAAGCTTTCGAACATGCTTCAAATAGCATGTAACCCGTTGGTACTGCGCAACAAGTTAGGTCAATCCGATCACCTGTCCAGTAACTTGATTTCGGCTGGCAAAGGAGCAATCTGCGGCCGTGTCGCAACGTCTGACCCTTCCGAATCACCACGTCGGCCCTGGCACGATCGCCGCGGCCCTCGCCGCCCTGTCGATGGCGGTTCTGGCTCACTTCTTCATCTGACCGTCGGCTGATCGGCCGTCAGCGGATCGATTCGGTCCAGTAACGGACCCAGTCTCCGTGCTGGATGACCGTCCCGAGCTTGACCGCGGCGGGATCCGCGAGCGCGTAGACCCACGCCCAGACGCGCTCGCCGCTGTCGAGCGTGACCTGGCGAATGATCCGCGCGAAGTCCTGACCCTCGTAGGCGTCGAGCAGGCCGAACGTCGCCGCGAGCTCGGTCAGCCAGATGACCTCGCCGATCACGGAGCCGGTGCCGTCGCCTTCGGTGTAGCCGGGGTAACCCATCGGAAATGCGTACAGCGATCCGGCGGTGTGCGCGGGCACGCAGCGCTTGATCTGGTTCGCGATCAGCGAGCGCGCGGTCTGGCCTTGCCGCAACGTGCCGTACACGAACAGGCGATCGAGCACGTCGTGCGAGCCGGTCGTGCGCTCGACCTCGAACGTGCCGGTGTGCTTGCGCCGCTCCGCCACGGCCGTGAGCTTACCGCGCCGCGATCGCCGCGACCTGATCGATCAGCGGGAGCAGCATCGCCGCACCGGTGCCGTCGCCATGGCCGAGGCCGATCTCGAAGATCGGGGCGAGCCCGAGGTGCGCGAGGATCGCGGGCTGCGTGAACGCACCGCGGTGCGCCGCGACGAGGTAGCCGGCCGCATTCGGGGCGAGCGCGACCGCGGCGAGCGCGGCGGCGCCGGTCGCGTGGCCATCGAGGATGATCGGGACGTTGACCGAGGCCGCGCCGAGCACGAGGCCGGCGAGCACGCAGGTCTCGGGCCCGCCGAACGCCGCGAGCCGGTCGAGCGCCGGGTCTCTGGTCGCGGTCGCGGCGCGCGCGGCGGCGGCGGTCGCGCCGGCATCGCCGAGGCCGTCGGGCACGCGGCCGGTCGCGGCGGCGTACAGCGCGGCCGACGCCACCTCGGCGCCGACGCCGAGCGCGCCGAGCGCGACCACGTCGAGGCCGGGCTCGGTGAGCGAGACCGCGAGCGCGATGCCGGCCTCGAGGCCGAGCACGGCATCGACGACGGTCATCGCGGGCTCGCGCGCGAGATCGAGCGTCGGGCCGCGGCCGAGGCGGATCGCGTCGGCGGGCAGGTGCGCCGGCTCGCGCGCGCCGGCGTCGACGAGCAGGATCGGCGTCTTCGAGCTGCGCGCGACGTGGACGAGCGCGGCGGTGCCGTCGGCGATCGCGCGCGCGGCGACGGCGGTCGGATGGTCGGCGCCCATCGCGAGGCCCGGGTCGCCGCAGCCGTGGTCGCCGATCGCGACGACGATCGCGCGGCGCGCCCCGCGCGGCACGGGCACGTGCTGGGCGCCGCCGAGCGCGCGGGCGAGCCGCTCGAGCACGGGCGCGCCGGCGGGCGCGACCGCGGCCGCCGCGGCGTCGCCGTGCGCGCGCGAGGCCGGCGCGATCGAGTCGATGACGTGGCGGAGGATCTGGCTCACGGAGGGTTCGCTGCGCTCACAGGCGCGCTCCGTTCGGACCGCGCCCGATCATCGCCTCGCGAAGCGCTCGGCTATACGGAGGGTTCGCTGCGCTCACAGGGACGCCTTGCGCTTGCGCGCGACCAGGATGCCGAGGAAGAACAGGCCGCCGAGCACGGCGGTGACGGCGCCGGCGGGCAGGTGCGTGGGCAGGACGGTGCGCGCGAGCGTGTCGCACGTCACGAGCAGCGCGCCGCCGCCGAGCATCGAGGCCGGCAGCAGCACGCGATGATCGGGGCCGACGACCGCGCGCATCGCGTGAGGTACGACCAGGCCGACAAAGCCGATCGGGCCGGCGACCGCGACCGCGAGCCCGACGAGCAGCGACGCGAGCCCGAACACGATCGCCTGCGTGCGGCCGACCGCGACCCCGAGCGACGCCGCGAGCTCGGGGCCGGCGGCGAGCGCGTCGAGCGAGCGCGCCGAGGCGATCAAGCCGAGCAGCGCGACGCCGATCGGGATCGCGACGAGCTGGACGTCGGCGATGCGCGCGCTGTCGAAGCCGCCGACCATCCACGACAGGATGCGGTTGCCGTCGGCGAAGTCGGCGGTGCACTGGATCATCACCGAGATCGACGAGCACACCATCGAGATCGTGACGCCGGCGAGCACGAGCGTCGCGGGCGGCAGCTGGCGGCCGACGCGCGCGAGCCGCGCCACGATCACGAGCGTGCCGATCGCGCCGACCAGCGCCGCCGCGTTGACGCCCCAGCCGGCGAGCCCGAGCTGGATCGCGAGCACGGCCGCGAGCGAGCTGCCCGAGGAGATGCCGAGCGTGAACGGCTCGGCGAGCGGGTTGCGCAGCAGCGCCTGCAGCGCGCAGCCCGCGCCCGACAGCGCGGCGCCGAGCAGGAGCGCGGCGAGCACGCGCGGCAGGCGCACCGCGACCAGCTCGTGCAGCGGCGACGCCGGATCGAACGCGGACGGCGGCAGGATCTCGAGGCGATGCTCGAGCGTCACGCCGACGAGCGGCGCGAGCATCGCGACCGCCGCGCACGCGACGACGCACGCGGCGAGCGTGACGGCGAGCCGCTTCGCGGTCAGTCTCACGCCGGCACCGCGAATCTCGCGCCGCTGGGCAGCGCGCCGACGTGGATCTCGAGATCGAACGCGGCGCGGGTGGCGGCGGAGCCGAGCACGTCGGCCGGCGCACCGCGCGCGGCGATGCGCCCGCCCGCGACCAGCCACATCGCGCCGCCGTGGCGCAGCGCGAGATCGAGATCGTGCGTGACGATCACGGCGGCGTTGCCGGCATCGCAGCGCGCGCGCACCATCTCGAACACGGCGCGCGCGTGCGCCGGGTCGAGCCCGGCGGTCGGCTCGTCGAGCAAGAGAGAGCGCGCGCCCTGGCACATCGCCTGCGCGAGCAGCGCGCGGCGGGCCTCGCCGCCCGACAGCTCGTCGAACGGGCGGCTCGCGACGTGCTCGACATCGCACGCGCGCATCGCGGTGCGCGCGGCCTCGAGGTCGGCCGCCGACGCGAGCCCCAGGCCGCGCTGATGCGCGTAGCGGCCGAGCAGCACGACCTCCTCGACCGCGAACGGGAACGCGAGCTCGACGTGCTGCGGCAGGTAGGCGAGGTCCTTCGCGACCACGCGGCGTGGCGCGCGCGCCGGATCGTTCCCGAACGCGCGCACGGTGCCGGCCGCCGGCGCGACGAGCCCGGCGAGCGCGCGCAGGAGCGTGGTCTTGCCGGCACCGTTCGGCCCGACGATCACGACGAGCTCGCCGGCCGCGACCTGCGCGCTCGCGCCGCGCACGACCGCGCGGCCGCCGAGCTCGACATCGACCTCGGCTAGCTCGAGCCACACGATGCAAAGCATTACCGCCAAGACGCCGGAGACGCCAAGGCGCCGGCAGAAAAGGATCGGGCCCGATCCAATCTCTTCTGGCGCCTCGGCGTCTGACTGGCGCCTCGGCGGTTAACTCTTCACGACGAGCGCCGCGCCGGCCACGAGCAGCACCAGCCACGCGGCGCGGGCGGGCAGGCGCGCGTGCAGGCGCTCGCCGAGCCAGGTGCCGGGGACGAGCGCGAGCGCGAGCAGGCCGAGGATCGCGAGCGTGCCGCGATCGTAACGGCCGGTCGCCGCGAAGTAGACGATCAGCGCGGCGTCGAGCACGAGCCACAGGACCGCCAGCGTCGCGCGGAACGCGCCGCGATCGTGCAGGCGGCGGCGCACGACGTAGACGACGAGCGGCCCGCCGGTGCCGAACAGGCCGTGCGCGAGGCCGCCGAGCGCGAGCACCGCGCGCTCGCCGCGCCGGATGGGCGTGACCCGTACGCGCGCGAGCTCGAGCGCGGCGAGCACGACGACCAGGATCCCGAACGCGATCGGCAGCCACGCCGCCGCCGCGACCGCGCCGAGCGCGAGCCCGAACGCGGCGCCGATCGCGACGGGTGGCGAGACCTCGCGCACGAGCAAGCGCCACGCGATCTGCCGCGATCCGCGCATCGCGAGCACGAGCGAGACCGCGAAATCGAGCGGCACGAATGCCGGCACGAGCACGCGCAGCGGCACGAGCTGCGCGCCGAGGCACGCGGCCGCGAGCGTGCCGCCGAAACCGAGCGCCGCTTCGAGCACGAGCGCGGCGAGCGCGACGAGCTCGAGCAAGACCAGCGTCACGCGGCGAGGCCTCGCCTCGCGCGATCGCGCGCGCGCCAGTCGTCGACTGCATCGCGCGGGTGCATCGGGCCGTCGAACGGCAGCTGGAACGCGGCGTCGAAGTCGGTCGGGCCGTGCGTGCGCACGAAGATGGTCTTGCGGCGATACGCGAGGAAGTAGAGCAGGAACGGGAAGAAGTTCTTGACGACGACGATGTCGGCGCGCCACGGGTCGAGCCCGACCTCGCGATAGAACGACGGCCGCATCACCATCGCCGGCCCCTCGGTGATCACGATCGACACGTGATCGACCTCGAGCACGATGCTGCGGCCGAATCCGGCGCGCTGGTGGCGCGCCGCGACCTTGCCGCGCACGGGCAGCGCCGGCGAGCCGCCCGACAGCGCGCCGCCGATCGCGAGCTCGACGCGATCGCCGGTGCGCGCCCACAGGTCGTCGACCGCGCGCGGATCGCGCAGCGCCGCGAACACGCGCATGTCGGTCGCGTCCTCGATCAGCGCGCGCAAGAGGTGCGTCGAATCGCCGGGCGCGCCGGCCGTCACCACATCCGACGCGTCGGCGAGCACGACGCAGCCGAGCCTGCGCCGCCAGCTCGCGGCGCGCGCCTGCGCGATCGCCTCGCGCGGGCTCGCGAACTCGGGTGGTTGCGCATGGCGGCGCTCCCAGCACATGTCGGCGAGCTCGTCGGCGACGCGCTCGGCGGCGGTGCGGTTGCGTCCGACCGCGAGCGTCGACCAGCCGAGCGCCGGGTTCGCGTTCCACGGATGAACCATGAACGTCGACGCGGCGAGCACGTGCCCCGCGCGTTCGGCGGCGCGCATGCGGCGGAACACCGCGCGCATCGGCGCGAGAAAATCGATCGTCGTGCCGCCGCCGAGCAAGATCGGCAGCGAGCGCCACGCCGTGACCGGCCGCAGCTCGCCGAGCGCCATGCCGATCGCGAGCGCGCCGGCGCGCCGGCCGGTGCGCGCGTGATCGCGGTGCGGGTTCGTCTGATACGCGACGATCGCGTCGGCGAGCTCGACGCGCTCGCGCGTCAGGTTGCCGTGCAGATCGTGCGAGACGACGATCGGCGCGCCGCCCAGCACCTCGCGCGCCGCGCGCACGAGCCGCGCTTCGGGATCGATCACGCCGGTCACGCCCATCGCGCCGTGCAGGCACAGGTACGCGGCATCGAGTGGGCCGGCCCGGCGCAGGCCGGCGACGAGCTCGTGCTCGAGCGCGGCGAAGCACGCGGCGTCGAGCGGCCCGCCCGACGCCGCCCACGCCGACATGATCGGCACCGGCTCGATCTCGGCGCGCCGCGCGTGCGCCGCGCGCACGAAGCCG
This sequence comes from Kofleriaceae bacterium, assembly GCA_035500135.1. Lineage (GTDB taxonomy): Bacteria > Myxococcota_A > Polyangia > Haliangiales > Haliangiaceae > JABFXX01. Next base: position 12,636 of record DATJXL010000236.1, on the reverse strand, counting down.
GCGAGCTCGGCGCGCCGGAACATCCCGGGCACCTCCGGGCCGTCGCTCGCGGCGGCGAGCAGCGCGTCGCCGTCGAGCAGGTGGGTCGCTTCGAAGTCGGCGAGCGTGGTCGCGACCGGCGACAGCGCGTTGGTCTCCTGCGCGATGCGCGCGAATGCGATCCGCTTCATCGCGCCTCGGGCGCGTACAGCTTCGCGATCTCGGCGCGCACGCGCGACGCGACGAGCCGGCGCAACGGCAACGTCGCGGCCATGCCGTACATCGCGGCGCGGCCTTCGCGCGCGAGGCCGGGCTGCGCGCGCAGCTCGGCGACCGCATCGCGCACGTCGGCGAGGTACTCGTCGACGATCGGCGCATGGTTCGCGGTGACCGTGAGGTGAATGCACGCCGGCCGATGCTGGCGATCGACCGTCCAGCCGCGCGCCTCGAGCCGATCGGCGAGCGCGAACACGTCGAGGCCGCCGGAAGCTCGCGACCCGTAGCTCACGATCGTCGCGTCGCCCTCGCCGAGCACGGCGAGCGGCGCGATCGCCGCGAGCCCCACGCGCAGGCGATCGGCGGCCGCGATCGCGCCCTGCGCGAGCGCGACGTAGCCAGCCTCGCCGAGCGCGTGCAGCGCGGCCCACGCCGCCGCGATCGGCCCGCCCGGCCGCGTGCCGAGCAGCGTCGGCGATGCATAGATCCCGCCCGGCCAGTCGGTGGCGACGAAGATCTGGTCGCGCAGGTCGCGCGCGTCGCGCCACAGCAGCACCGACGCGCCCTTCGCCGCGTAGCCGAACTTGTGGAGGTCGGCGCTGATCGACGTCACGCCGGGCACGCGAAAATCCCAGCGCGGCACCGCGCGCCCGAGCCGCTCGAGCCACGGCAGCACGAACCCGCCGATGCACGCGTCGACATGCATCGGGATCCCGCGGCGCTGCGCGAGCGCCGCGAGCTCTGCGATCGGATCGATCACGCCGTGCGGATACTGCGGCGCCGACGCGACGATCCCGATCGTGCGCCGGCCGATCGCGCGCGCGATCGCGCGCACGTCGGCGCGAAAGTCGCCGCCGACCTCGGTCTTGACGAGTCGCACGCCGAAGTAATGCGCGGCCTTGTCGAACGCGGGATGGATCGTGCGCGGCACGACCAGCTCCGGCCGCCGGATCCACGGCCGCGTGCGGCGCGCGCGATCGCGATACGCGGCGACCGCGCACAAGATCGACTCGGTGCCGCCCGATGTCACCGTGCCGGTCGCGGCCGGCGCGCCGAACAGCGACGCGGTCATCGCGACGACCTCGCGCTCGAGCGCGCGCAGGTTCGCGAACGCGAGCGGGTTGAGCAGATTCGCGCTCGCGTAGCGGGCGTGCGCGCGGTGCACGAGCTGCTCGTGCGCCTCGCCCGCGTGATAGACGAGCGAGAACACGCGGCCGCCGCGCCAGTCGACATCGCCGGCGGCGCGCGCGTCGAGGTCGGCGAGGATCTGGTCGGGATCGCGTCCGCGTTCGGGGATGTTCATAGCTTCACCTCGAGCGACACGGTCGCGATGTGGTTCGTGCCCGAGCCGCGGATGTTCGTCGGCGGCGACGTGATCGAGTCGGTGATCGTCGGCACGAAGTACCAGTACTGGATGTAGCTCGCGCCGACGCGATAGCGCCCGAACGAGTAGCGCGCACCGGAATGCAGCGCGACGTGCGTGAACGACGGCTGGTCGAGCGTGATCGTGTCGGGCGGCGCGGGCGAGTGGTCGTATTGCAGGCCGGCCATGAGATCCAACCGCGGCGCGGCGTCGAGATCGTGCACCCGCACGCCTCCCGAGACCTCCCACGAATCGCTGTAGTCCTTCGTCGTGTCGAGCGAGCGCACGAGGAAGATGCCGGTGACGTCGGTGTGCTCGCTCTCCAGCTGGCGATACAGCCAGTAGCGCAGCTCGCCGCCGAGCTCGACGTGCTTCGAGACGTCGACGTTCGCGCCGGCCTGGAACGTCCACGGCAGGAGCTGCTGCGTCGTCTGCGTGCCGACCAGCTGATCGCCGGGGATCGAAGCGTCCTGCGAGTACGTGATCGCGACCGGCCCGGTCAGCGTCGCGTCGACGCGGCCGATGATCGCGGCGCCCCACGTGAGATTGGCCAGCGGCTGGCCGTACGCGCCGACCATCCACGTCGGCGCCCAGCCACTGCCGTCGAGCACGAGCTTGGGCGACGTGCCGACGATCGAGCTGATGTCGGCGCCGTCCACGATCGGAAACACGTCGCGCTCGCCGTGCACGCGGATGTCGACGACACCGGCGGTCGCGCCGAGCGCGAGCTGGTCGGTCACGCGATACGCGGCGCCGAGCACGGCCTGCGGCGCGATCACGTAGCCGTCGATCAGGTGGTAGCGCGTGACCGCGTCGGAGCTGAACTCCGCGCCGGTCGCGTTGCCGACGAACGCGGCGGCGCCGACGTACAGGCGCGGCAGGATGTGGCCGGTGATCGCGAGCATCGGGATCGCGGCGAGCGCGCGCGTCGGCTGGACCGCGCCGTAGTAGCCGTTCGCGCCGGGCGTCGTGCCGAGGAAGCGGTTGCTCTGATCCCACGGCGCGAGCTCGAAGCTGGTCGAGAGCAGCGCGATCCCGGCCGAGACGTACAGCGTCCAGTCGTCCTGGAGCACGAGCCCCGCCGGGTTGTGATAGAGCGCCGACGGATCGTCGGGACGGCCGATGATCGAGCCCATCGCGGTGCGGCGCACGCCGACCTCGGGGATGCCGAAGCCGCCGGCGTGCGCGGGGACGGCCAGCGCGAGCGCGGATACGACGAGCGCGGCGCGGACCATGTGCTCGCAGTAGCGCGCCGATGCTCGCCGGTAAAGCGGGATCATCGGGGTGGCGCGATCTATTCCGCGCCGTTGCGCATCGCGTCCTGGACCACCGTCGGTGCCGGCAGCTTCGCGTCGCGAAATGCCCGCGCCATCGCGATCGCGCTGCCGTAGCCCACGACGCGCGCGACATCGGCGACCGCCGCCTCGGGCGCGGACAGCAGCAGCACGGCCGTGCGCAGCCGCAGCATGAGCAGCGCGTCGCGATAGCCCGACGTGAACCCGAACGCCTTCGCGAGCTCCTTGGCGTCGCGGCTGATCTGGCGCAGCGACAGCCCGAGGCTGGCCGCGAGCTGCTTGAGCGAGGTCGTGCCGCCGTACGTCGCGTACAGCGGCTCGAGCGCGCCCCACAGCCGGCTGAACCGCTCGGGCTCCTGCTCGAACAGCGTCGACGCGAGGTGCGGGTCGGTCGCGCCGGCGGCGGCGAGCGCGTCGAGCAGGCGGGCGAGCGCGCGGGTGTCGTCGACGAGCGCGGCGGCGGCATCCCAGCACGCGTCGGGCAGGCGCAGCGGACCGTGGGCGAGCCCGATCGGCGCGTGCACGTGTGCCTTCGCGAGCCGGAGCTGGATGACGTGGGCGCGCGGCCCGTCGGTGCGGAACGTGCGCGAGCCGTCGCGCACGCGCTCGAGCTCGTCGTCGCCGAGGATGTGGGCGACCGGGGCCGGGTACGTCGCGCCGTCCACGACGAACCGCCCGGCGAGCAGGAGAAACACGTGGCCGACCGGCTCGAGCCGGCCGGCGGCGGCGGCGGCGAACCGGCTGTCGAACGCGAGCTCGTCGCGCAGGACGACCGTGCCGCGGACCTGGCGTTCGAGCAGGACCGTCGATTTGACGCCGGCCCTTCCGATCCGCGCCTCGCTACGAGCGACCAACACGCACCGAGCGTAATATGAGATCGGTGCGTAGGCGGAACGATCGCGTGATCATGAACCTGCCGGTGGAGATCATCACCGGTGGCAAGCGCATGCGCGCGGTGTCGCAGGACATCTCGGCCTACGGAATGTTCGTCCGCCTGGCGCCGCCGCTGCCGGCCGGGACGATCGTGCAGATCGTGATCGCGCCGAACGGCCAGCGCCACGTCACGACCGGCCAGGTCACGCACGCGCTCGGCGAGGTCGAGGCGCGCACGCTCGGGCGCTTTCCCGGCAACGGCATCATGTTCCGCGAGCCGATGCGGCCGGCCGAGGAGGCATTCGGCGAGGCCGTGCGCCGGCTGCTCGATCGCCACGCGGCGGCGCGGCCGGCGGCCGAGCTGCGGATCCTGGTCGCCGACGGCGAGACGCGCGTGCTCGAGCGGCTGTCGACCGCGCTCGGCGGCGCCGGGTTTCAGGTCGCGACCGCGACCAACGGCATGGAGGCGATCGGCGCGAGCCTGTCGCGCGCGCCCGACGTCGCGCTGATCGAGCGCGACATGCCTGTCGTCGACGGCTTGCACGTGCTTCAGGAGATGGGCCGCCACGCCGAGCTCGCGAGCGTGCCGGTGATGATGATGTCGGAGAACGCGACCGATCTGGTCCGGCTGCAGGCGTTCCAGCTCGGCGCCGCCGACTTCATCCCGAAGCCGTTCACGGTGCTCGAGGTGATCCTGCGCGCGCGGCGGTGGGCGCGCGCGACCCGCCGCGATCCCGAGCGCGTCGTGCTCCGCGGCGCGCTCGGCGATCTCCCGCTGCCGTCGCTGCTCCAGATGTTCGAGGCCGACAAGAAGACCGGCCAGCTCGCGCTCACGCGCGACCAGCTCGTCGCGTGGATCGACTTCGCCGACGGCCGCATCGTGCGCGCGCACTCGAGCGACTTCTCGGGCTCGTCCCGAGAAGTCGTGCTCGCCGTCCTCGACTGGCGCGACGGCTACTTCGAGCTCACGACCGGCGCTCCAGCCGCCGGCAAGATCGAGCTCGACACGACCGTCACGCACCTGCTGCTCGAGCACGCGCGGTTGCGCGACGAGTCGGCGCGGTGACTACTTCGCGCCGCGGCGATGCAGCGCGTTCATGATATTCGCGTGGGCGGTCGCGATGCTGCTGCCCTGCGGCTGGTGCTCGAGGCCGATCGCCGGAAGCTTCTTCCAGCGGTCGGTCGGGACCTGACGGGCGATCACGAACGTCGTCGGCGGAATGTCCATCGCGCTGATGCGCGCCTGGGCGCCGATCTGCTCGGGGAGCGCGAGGATCGTCGCGCCGACGATCGGTGTCGCCGTCGGATCGATGACCGCGAGCGTCTGGCCGAAGTACGACGGGTAGGTCTCGCCGTCGTACACCATCGCCGAGTACGTGCCGTTGTCGACGACGCCGAGCAGCGTCGTGCCGGCATACATCATCGTGGTGATCGGCGCGCCGATGCCCCAGTCGAGCGTCGCCGTCGACGTCAATGCGCCGGTGCCGACGTCCACCGAGTCGAGCTCGCCGGTCGCGCCGTTCGCGGTGTCGGGATACGCACCATTCGGGGCGGCCGTGAGGGCGCCGGTGCCATCGACCGCGAGTGCGCCGAAGAACGACGTCTCGGACGCCGAGGTCTCCACGAAGCTCGTGCTGCCGGTCGGATCGATCGTGACGAGGCCCTGCGCGCAGCCGTCGCTGCACGCGTAGCCCCACGCGTACAGCGTCGTGCCGATGACGCGAAGGTCGCTCGCGTAGATGGCGTCATCGGCCTCGTCGAACAGATCCGAGACCGGCGTCACCGTGACGGTGCCGGCGGTCGGGTCGTAGGTGGAGAGATCGATGGTCACGAGCTGGGCGACGCCGTCTAGGTCTGCCTCGGAGTCGCCGGTGGTCACGCCGTACAGCGTGTTACCGGCGAACGCCATGCCGTCGAGATTGTACGTGCCGCCCTGGCTGTCGACGAGGTTGCCGAGATCGAACGATTTCGCGGCCTCGGGATCCACCACGTAGATGTGACCGGGCTCGTTCAGGTAGAAGTCGTCGCCGTCGGCCAAGAACAGCGCGTCGTAGAGGTACGGCGTGGTCGCCATGCCGAGGTTCGTCTGCACGGTGATCGTGATCGACGTGCTGAACGTGCAGTCGGGCGGCACCTGCCCGGTGATGACCGTCGCCGTGGCGGGGCCGATCAGCGCCTCGCACGGTCCGAGGTCGCCGCTCGAGCCCGGCGTTGTCGCGCCGAAGTAGACGTGCAGCGCCGTGACGTCGTCGCCGGCGAAGCCCGTGCCTTGGATCTCGAACAGATCGCCGCCCGAGATTCCGCCTTCGTTCTCCGAGATCCCCGTGATCGTCGGCGCGCCCGTCGCGCCCGGAGGCGTCGGGATACACATCGTCCCCGTCGAGTCGAGCTGCGTGCCGGCGCCGCAGGTCACTCCGCTGCCGGAGCCCTGCGGGACGCACTCGCCGTTATCCAGCGTCGTGCCGTCGCCGCACTTGATGTCCGAGCCGCTGCTTCCGCACGCGGCCGAGAAGACGATTCCACCCAGAGCGATCCATTTGCGCATTTGCGCGCGTGGATCGCACAGATCGCCGTCGGGGCGCAAGGCCCGGCGCGTGCTCAGCGCAGCGTCGGGCGAGTGGCCGGCGCGAGCGCCGTCCAGTGCGCGGTGCGCACGCGGTCGGCGATCGAGAGCGTCGTCGGCGGGACGTCCATGCCGTGGACGTACGACTGCAGGCCTTCGCCGGCCGGCATCTCGTAGAGCGGGTTCACGACCTGACCGCTGCCCAGCGTGCCGGCCGTGTCGAAGATCGCGAGCGTCACGCCGTGGGTCGGCTCGCCGGTGAGGTAGCCGTAGTAGCCGTCGTCGATCGCGGCAACGAGGAACGTGCTCACCGTCGTCATCGAGTTGACCGGCGCCGACAGACCGTAGTCGAGCGTCGCCGCCGAGGTCAGCATGCCGCTCGTCATGTTCGCGCTGTCGAGCACGCCGGTCGCGGTGATCATCCCGGTCGCGTCCGTGCTGCTCGCGCTGTTCGCCGCGACGTAGACCGTGCCGGTGCTGTCGATGCCGAGCGCGCCGACGCCGTACGAGTCCGCCACGAACGTGCCGACCTTCGTCAGCTTGCCGTTCGCCGTGTTGATCTTGACGAGGCCCTGCGTCCAGCTCGTACGGTTGTTGGTCGACTCGTACGCCCAGCCGTACAGCGTCGTCCCGCTCATCTTGATGTCCGTCAGCGTGTAGAGGTGGCTGGCGGTGCCGTCGGTGAGGTCGCCGACCGACGTCGCAGTAATGCCCGTCGTCGTGTTGGTCGGGTCGAACGCGATCGTCATGAGGCGCGGCTTGCTGTCGATCGCGACATCGCCGGGCGAGTCACCGGTCGTGACCGCGTACATCGTGCCGTCGCTGCCGAACGCGAAGCCGCTGTAGTTGTACGGTTTGCCCGCCGCGTCGATCGGCATCCCGGCGGCCCACACCATGCCGGCGAACGGGTCGATGACCCACAGGTTGCCGCCGAAGCTGCCGCTCGTGGAGTCGTAGTCGTCGCCGTCGACCGCGAACAGCGCGTCGTACTTGAACGGCGTCGTCGCCATGCCGAGGTTGGTCTGGACCGTGACGGTCACGTTGAGATCGCACATCGGCGGAACCGTGCCGATGATCGCCGTGTCGCTCGGCATGCCGATCTCGGCCTCGCACGGGCCGAGCGCGCCGTTCATGCCGGGCGTCGTGTCGCCGAAGTACACGTGCACCATCGTGGGGTCGCTGCCCGCGAGCGACGTGCCGTCGATCTCGAACAGCACGTTGCCGGTCGCGCCGGCTTCGCCGGGCGTCATCATCGAGATCGTCGGCGAACCGGGCGTCGTGCCCGAGCCCGAGGTCGGCACGCACATCGTGCCGGTCGGATCGAGCTGCGTGCCCGCGCCGCACGTCACCGTGCCGGAGCCGCTGGTCGGCACGCACTGGCCGTCTTCTTCGACCGTGCCTTCACCGCACATGATGCTGCTGCCGCTGCTTCCACAGGCGGCGAAAAACGTGATTCCCGCGAGAGCGATCCAGTTCCGCATGGGCGCGGTGCATCGCACGAATCGTCGACGCCGCGCAACGCCCATTTTGGGACCCGGTTCAGCGCAGCGCGGCCGCGAGGTCGGCCAGGGCAGGTGCGACGCGCGGCGAGGGTCCGCGCAAGTAATCCGAGGTCAGTGAACGCGCGTTCGCTGTCAGACCGAGGCTCGTCCACGCGGCCGTGCCGTTGCCGGAAAGGTCCAGGATCACCTCGGGTTTGGCGCGCAGCACCTCCTCGATCGAGATCTTCGGGTAGCGCACGCCGGTGCCGGCGAGCACGTTGTCGCCGCCGACCACCGCGAGCAGCTCGTCGAGGTAGCTGCCCGGTCCGGCCGCCACCAGGTTGCCCAGGCCGGTCGGCTCGCGGTCGATGATCGCGAGCACGCGCGGGTGGTGCGCCGGCCGCTGGGCGGCGGCCGCGTCGAGCGCGCCGTCGATCGCGGCGACCGCGCCCGTCGCTTGCTCGGCTCGGCCCAGCCGCGCACCGACCGCGCGCAAGCATGCCTTGACGTCGGCGAGCACGTGCGCGGTGCAGCCGACGGTGTCGATGCCGTGATCGTGCAGCGCCGCCGCGACCTGGCCGTGCACGTCGTCGACGATCACGAACGCCGGATGCAGCCGGACGATCGCTTCGACATCGGGCGACAGGAACGAGCCGACCTTCGGCAGCGCCTTCACCTCGGGCGGATACGCGGAATACTGATCGACGCCGACGAGCTGCGCCGTCGCGCCGAGCGCGGCGACGACCTCGGTGCCGGTCGGCATCAGCGAAACCACGCCGGCCGGCGCCGCATCGCCTCCGCCGTGCGAGCACGCGACGAGCGCGACGAGCGCGAGCCGGCGAATCACGGCTGCTCGTGTACCATCTACGTGTGTCCGACGTCGACCTGAGCGGAAAAGTGCTCGAAGACCGCTACGAGGTCATCGAGCGCGTCGCGGAGGGCGCGATGGGCAGCGTGTGGCGCGGCGAGCGCGTGAAGCTGGGCCGTCCGGTCGCGATCAAGATCATGCACGAGCAGCTCCCCGACGAGCTCGCGAGCCGCGAGCGCTTCGAGCGCGAGGCCAAGCTGATGGCGCGGCTCGATCATCCCAACTGCGTGTCGGTGATCGATTTCGGCATCCACGACGGCATGCCGTTCCTCGTGATGGAGCTGGTGCGCGGCACGAGCCTGCAGGAGATCCTCGATCGCGAGAAGCGCTTCGAGCCCGCGCGCGCGGTCGAGATCACCAAGCAGGTGCTGTCCGGGCTCGCGCACGCGCACGAGCTCGGCATCGTCCACCGCGACATCAAGCCGTCGAACCTGATGGTCGGCGAGAAGACCGGGATCGGCCTGCAGGTGCGCATCCTCGATTTCGGCCTCGCCCGCGCGACCGGCCCGACGTCGACGAACCTCACGACCGGCATCGTCGTCGGCACGCCGAACTACATGGCGCCCGAGCAGTGCCGCGGCGGCCCGCTCGATGGCCGCTGCGATCTCTACGCGTGCGGCGTGATCCTGTTCGAGATGCTCGCCGGACGAAAGCCGTTCGTCGCCGACGACCCGTATCAGGTCGTGCGCAAGCACCTGAACGATCCACCGCCGCGCCTCGCCGACGTGTACGCGGCCGACTTCGGCGAGCTCGAGACCGTGGTCGCGCGCGCGCTCGCGAAGACCGCCGACCAGCGCTACGCGTCGGCGCAGGACATGGCGTCGGCGCTCGACGGCGCGATGGCGGCGAAGAAGAGCCTCGGCCACGCCGTTCCGCGCGCCGAGAGCTCGCCGGCCGCGCAGGTCGCGACCGCGTCGGGGTGGGAGGTGCCGGCGGAGGTCGCGGACACCACCGATCCGGTTCCCGCGACCGATGCCGCGCCCGCGGCCGGTTCCGGTTCCGGTGCCGGTGCCGCGGCCGGTTCCGGTGCCGCGGCCGGAGCCGGTGCCGCGGCCGGTGCCGCGGCCGGTGCCGCTGCCGCTGGCCGCCGCGCTCGGCGATCAGCCCGCACATCGCTTCCCCTGACCCGCAAACAACTCACGATCGCCGGCGCCTCGGTCCTCGCGCTCGTCATCATCATCGCGGTCGCGGTCTCGGGCGGCGGCTCCAAGCCCGCCGCGGCGCCCGCCGACAAGCCCGTCGCCGCGCCCGCGCCCGGCGACGCGACGTCGACCGATCCGGTGACCGACTACGTCACCGACGTCGAGAACCTCCTGGTCTCCGGCGATCGCGAAGCGGCGCTCGAGCACGCTCTGCGCGCGCGCCACCAGTTTCCGGACAACGCCCAGCTCGCGACGCTCGCCGGCCGCATCTACTTCTCGAAGCTGTACTGGACCGACGGCATCAAGCAGTTTCGCGACGCGCTTCGCCTCGATCCGCGGCTGAAGAGCGATCCCGAGCTCATCAAGACCGTGCTCCGTGGCTTCATCACGACGCCCGGCGTCGACCCGCGGATCGAGGAGTTCCTGCGCCTCGATATCGGCGCCCCGGCGCGGTCGTACCTCGAGGAGACCGCCCGCGAGCACCCGAGCCCGGTGATCCGGACACGGGCCGAAAACGAGCTGCGCCGGCTGCGCTAATTTCGGTCGTTTTCGGGGCATCGCGCCCCGTCATCGGGCCGCCATCGCAGTGCACAAAACCCTTCTTTCCATCTCAATCCGGACGTGAACACAAATTTTTTTCGTGGCGAGATCTGCTCATAACTCGCCGCGTCAATTCAGGGTTTTTGAGGCACCCACAGGCTTATCCACAGCGCCAACCAAGATCTGAGAATCCCTCACGAAAGCGACCTCGATTCACGGGTCATCCACCCTCAATCCACAGGTAGTCCACGTGGATATCTTCTTCGCACCTACACTAGCGGTAGGACTGGCTCCCGGAGTAGCCCCCAAATATAGCGCACTTTTTCTTGCCCCCCTACAAGCTCCTGAGTACAAAGGAGCTCCGCCGCGACCACCGTCCTGGATCACGCGCCAGCCCATGCCTCATGACGCTCATCGTCACACCATCGTGCTAGCAACGTGACCCTTCGCCGATAGTCACAGCGCCAACTGAAGCCGTCGTTCTGATTGCCGAGGGATTTCGGGCAGATGCCTGGATCTGCCACTGGGATACGTTCGCCCTGAAGCCACCGAGATCAGCCGAAGTCAGATCGACCCGTCACCATTTAAGCCACGTCCAAGGAAGCCACAGGAGGGGTCAATGCTCGTCAAGTCCGCCGCCGTCTCGTCGGGACCTAGCCAAGATTCGCAGATCAAAGAAGCGAAGCGGTCCAGCCGAGTCATTCAGGACCAGCGTCCGGGCCTGGCCGTGGAGCGGTACTTCACGGCCCAGGGCCAGGACCCGTTCGACACCGTCGAGTGGGAGAGCCGGGACGCGGTGATCTCGGGCGCCGACGGCAAGGTCGTGTTCGAGCAGCGGGGCGTCGAGTTCCCCAAGGGCTGGTCGCAGACGGCCACCAACGTGGTGGTGCAGAAGTACTTCCGCGGCACGCTCGGCACCAAGGAGCGCGAGCGCTCGGTGCGCCAGATGATCGCGCGTGTCGCCGACACCATCTATGGATGGGGCAAGACCGACGGCTACTTCAAGACCGAGCAGGATGCGTGGGCGTTCCGCGACGAGCTCGTTCACCTGCTCCTTTATCAGAAGATGGCGTTCAACTCGCCGGTCTGGTTCAACGTCGGCGTCGAAGCGTATCCGCAGTGCTCCGCTTGCTTCATCAACTCCGTCGATGACTCGATGGGCTCGATCCTCGGCCTCGCGAAGACCGAGGGCATGCTGTTCAAGTACGGCTCGGGCACGGGCTCGAACCTGTCGAGCCTGCGCAGCTCGCGCGAGTACCTGAACGGCGGCGGCACGGCGAGCGGCCCGGTGTCGTTCATGCGCGGCTTCGACGCGTTCGCCGGCGCGATCAAGAGCGGCGGCAAGACCCGGCGCGCGGCCAAGATGGTCATCCTCAACGTCGACCACCCCGACATCGTCGACTTCATCGACTGCAAGTCGATCGAAGAGAAGAAGGCGTGGGCGCTGATCGACGCCGGCTACGACGGCGGCTTCAACGTCTCGGGCGGCGCGTACGACTCGGTCAACTACCAGAACGCGAACCATTCGGTGCGCGTGACCGACGACTTCATGAACGCGGTCCTGCGCGACGGCGAGTGGTCGACGCGCGCGGTCACGACCGGCAAGAAGCTCGACACCTACAAGGCGCGCGAGGTGATGCGCAAGATGGCCGAGGCCGCCTGGGTGTGCGGCGATCCCGGCATGCAGTACGACACGACGATCAACGACTGGCATCCGTGCATCAACACGGCGCGCATCCACGCGTCGAATCCGTGCTCGGAGTACATGTTCCTCGACGACTCGGCGTGCAACCTGGCGTCGCTGAATCTCCGCAGGTTCCAGCAGGAGAATGGCGACCTCGACGTCGAAGCGTTCCGCCGTGCGGTCCAGACGACGATCACGGCAATGGAAATCGTCGTCGACAACTCGAGCTATCCGACGCCGAGGATCGCGGAGAACTCGTACGCCTACCGGCCGCTCGGCCTCGGCTACGCGAACCTCGGCGCGCTCCTCATGTCGCGCAGCTTGCCGTACGACAGCGAGCCCGGTCGCGCGTACGCGGCGGCGATCACGTCGCTGATGTGCGGCGAGGCGTATCGTACGAGCGCGAAGATCGCGGCCGACGCGACCGGTCCGTTCGCGGGCTTCGCCGACAACGAGACGCCGTTCCTGCGCGTGATGCGGAAGCATCGCGCGGCGTGCGAGCGCATCGACCAGGCGCTCGTGCCGTACGAGCTGATGCAGGCCGCGCGCGACTCGTGGGACGGCGCGATCCAGCTCGGCGAGAAGTACGGCTTCCGCAACGGCCAGACCACGGTGCTCGCGCCGACCGGCAC
>DATJXL010000235.1:0-5748 GCA_035500135.1 Kofleriaceae bacterium | reverse complement strand
CTCGGCGCGGCTGTCGAGCATCGCGACGAACAGCTGCGCCTGGAAGCCCTCGATGTCGCTCGAGCCCAGGTACGTCCCCGCCGCGGTCGCCGCGCCGGTGTCGTCCATGCCCACGATCTGGTTGCCCGCCGCGCCGACGTTGGCGAGGTCCGACGGATCGACCGTGCTCACCGCCGCCTCCGTCGAGTCGTGCATGATCTGCAGGTAGTTCAGCGTCCACAGCGCGTACTTCCACGCCGAGAACCCGTCCGCCCCCGGCGTCACCGTCGGATCGACCTGCGCCGCGCGATCCGGCAGGTGCAGCGTCGTCGCGTTGCACTCGTAATCGGCACAGCCGACGCCGCCGCCCGCATCGCCGGGGTTGTCGTCCGACGTGATCGAGCACTTCTGCACGAGCTGACCGGTCGGCATCACCGCCGGATCGAAGCTCTGAAACACGTGCGCGGTCGGCCAGATGCCCGGCCAGCCGAGCACGTTATCGGCGGCGTGCGCCGGTGACGGCGGATAGGTGCCGACCGGAAACACGAAGCGCGTGGTCGTGTTCGCGCCGGCGGCGTAGTGCTGGACGAGCGCGGCGACGAGCGCGGTCGCCGCCGCGCCGTGCACGCCGGACGGGTTCACCAACGGCGCGTACGCGAGCGACGTGCCCGCGCCCGATTCGAACGCGAGGTCGTTCATCGGCTGCTTCGAGTACTCGTACGACTCGATTCCGGTCGAGAACCCCGGCAGGTCGACCCACGGCCCGGCCGCGTAGATCGAGCTATCGAAGTACAGATCGGGCGGGATGTGAATGCGGCTGTACGCGCCGAGGTCGCGGCCCATCGCCTGCGCGAGCGGCTCGCCCGAGATCTGCATCTCGCCGGCGGCGAGCATGTGCTCGCGCACGACGAACCGCGTGCTGTTCACGGTCGCGGTGATCGTGACCAGCAGCGGCGGCGGCGCGTCGCTCGCCGCGCCGTCGGCCGCGCCGTGCGTCGACGAATGACATGCGACGAGCAAGAGAGCGCCGCGCTTCATCAGAAGTTCGCCAGCTGGAGCTCGGGCGAGCACACGAAGTCGTTGTTCGCCATGCCGCCGGGCTCGCCGCACAGCTCGTGGCACTCGTTGCAGCCCGCCATCGGCAAGCCGCCGTAGCCGCCGACCGGCGGCACCGTGCCGCGCCACTGGATCGTCACCGCACCGGTCGCCGGATCTTCGCCGAGGCCGAACCACTCCCAGTTGACCGCGCCGTTCGCGTTGTAGCCGCCGCCGCGCTTGACCGCGCCGAGGATGAGCATCTGGCCGCTCTCGCGCGCTTCCACGATCACGGTGCCGATCGGAAACTGCGTCGCGCCGTGCGGCGGCAGCGTGTTGATGTACTGCGTGCGCGGGCCGAGCACCGACGCCGGCAGCGTCGTATCGGTCGGGCCCGGATCGTGAAACGACGTCCACATGCGGAACGGCTGGAACGTCGCCGGGAACGCGACGAACGTGTCGTTCGAGTCGGACGGCGCGGGCGGCGGCGTGCTGGCCTTGGAGCCGCAGGCCGCGACGACGAGCACGCCGATCCACCGCATGGCGGCGAGTCTCCTGCCCTGCCCGCTCGGCTTCCAGCAAAAAGCGTGTGTCATGGGGCGTAGCGCACCAACTCGGCCAGCCGCAGCGCCTTGCGGGCCGCGAACGTGGCCGAACGCGACGAGATCGTGGCCCCGCTGATCGCGTCGATGTCCTTGCCGAGCGCGATCGGATCGGCCGCGCGCTTGCCGGCGAACTGCTTGCGGAACCGCTTGTCCGCGATCTCCTCGCCGTGTGACTCGCGATACACCATCACCGCGACGTCGCGCAGCGCGCCGTCGGCGCCGACCGCGACCGCGAACGTGATCGGCTCGGCCTGGCCGATCACGTCGAGCAAGAAGATCGCGCCGAGCGGGTGGCCGTGATCGTCGCGCACCTCGAGGTACGGGTAGCTCGACGCCGTGATCTTGCGGCCGAGATCCTTGCCGAGCTGTGCGAGCTGATCGGCGGTGAGCTCGAGCGTCTTGCGCGTCGCGGTCTTGCCGCCGAGCAGCGCCGGCGCGTCGGCCTCCTTGAGTAGCACGCGATCGGCGAGCGCCGGAGTCGCGACGAGCAAGCACGCGAGCACGATCCACTTCACGGCGGGCTTCCTTCCTGCGGCGACGCGAACCACTTGACCATCCACTCGCGGCCCCACATCGACAGTAGCGAGATGACGAGGATCGCGGCCGCGCCGCCCGCGAGCAACAGCCAGCCCGCCATCAGCACCCACGCGCACGCGCCCGCGACGTAGCGCACGAGCCACGGTCCGAGCGCCTCGAGCAGCGCGCCCGCGAACGTCACGAGCGTGAGCCCGACCCGCAGCCGCACCGACGTCGGCGTGCCGTACAGCAGGTGCGACCAGATCAGGACGACGACCGGCACCGTGAACAGGTGAAAGTGGCTGGTCTCGACGAGCTGCCAGAACGTCTTGCCGAAGCTCATCTCGCTGTCGTCGCCGCGGTAGTAGACCGCGATCGCGCTCGGCGACGTGCCGGCGCGCATCGCGAGCGCGACGAGCGTCGCGAGCCCGAGCGCGGACAGCACGAGGAACGCGGTGTACGCGACGCGCGTCTCGACCGACGCGGTGCGGAGCTGGAAGCCTCGGCGCGAAAAGACCTGCATCGCGCCTAGAATAGCCAGGTGATGGCCGCCGCGGCTTCGTCGAACGACGTGCCGTCGCCGAGCCAGCCATGGCGGTAGTCGGCCTTGAGCGCGACCTGGGGGATCGGCTTGTACGAGATTCCCGCGACGATCGCGTGGCGATCGTACTGCTCCATCGCCATGAACCCGGCCGGCACCGATGCCTGCGTGTTCGCGTAATCGAACCGCGCGAACGCTTCGACCGCCTGCTCGCTCGACGGCGCGAGCACGTGCATGAGGTCGTACGCGACCTCGAGGTAGCCGCCGACCGAGATCGACGACACCGGCCCGGCCATCGCCTGCTCCGGCGTGCCGCTCGCGAGCGCGCGGTCGAGGTTGGCGGCGTCGCCGACGAGGAGCAGCGCGAATTCGCCGCGCGCCGAGAACGCGCCGCGCCGCATCCGCGCGTCGACGTCGAACAGCCCGAGCGGCACGTAGCCGACCGTCGACCGCAGCGAGTTGCCCGACGTGCCACCGTACGCCGACGCGCCGATCACGGTGCCGAGCACGGGCTCGTAGTCGATGCGGCCGATCGCGCCGCCGTCGCCCGCATACGCGAGCTGCGCTTCCTGATGGCCCTCCGCGATCGCCGACTGGGCCGTGAAGCCGTTCGCGTCGAACCCGTCGACGACGTAGAGCTGATAGCGCAGACCCTCGGCGAGCTCGCCGAACACGCCGAAGCCGGGCTCGCGCCACGTCGACGGGATGACGTAGAGGTCGGCGTCCGGGCGATCGACGCCGTGGAAGCTCGGCGGCTCGTGGTAGACGTTCACGATCCCCATCGGCATGAGGATGAGGCCGCCGCGCATGTTGAAGCGCTTGGTGACGAGGAAGTCGAGGTAGCCCTGCTCGATCTCGGCCTCGCCCTGGTCGTCGAACGACGCGACCGCGTGCTCGAACTCGACCTCGGAGTAGAAGCGAATGTGCTCGTTGAAGTCGTGGCCGAAGAACAGCACGAAGCGGCGGAAGTCGACCACCGAGTTGGCGTTGCTCGGCGCGTTGTACGTGATCTCGCCGTAGCCGCCGAACGCGCTGCCGGAGATCGCGGGCGCGGCGAGCGCGTTCTCGATCGCGGTCTCGCGCGGTAGCGCGGTGTGGGGCTGGCCGGATGGCGTGGTCGACGGCACCGGCGCCGGCTCGTCGGCGGGCGCGGAGACCGGCACGTCGGCCGGAGCCGATGCCGGTGCCGGTGCCGGACCCGGTGCCGGTGCCGGTGCGGGTGCCGGTGCAGGAGCCGGTGCCGGTGCGGGTGCCGGTGCAGGAGCCGGCGCCGGTGCCGGTGGTTGCGATGCCGGCTCGTCGGCGCGGGCGACGAGCGGAGCGACGAGGGTGAGGACGAACGCGAGACGAACTGGGTGAATCACGTGCCTGATTGAAATCGACTTTCAATTTCAAGTCAAGCACGCAGACAGAATTCCCGCGAACCGCCCGGGCGCTTCAGCTCACGGGCACGGTGCGTCGCGCGAAGCGTCGGTCGGCACCGACGGAACGCCGGTCGCGAGCCAGCTCGCGAGCATGCACTGGTACTCGTGCTTGGGCGGATCGGTCTGGAACATGACCTCGTGGCCGTCCTCGATCCCGTCCGACATGTGCTGGGTGACGACGGCGGTCGCGACGCCGGCGCCCGACACGGTCACGTTCGACGCGACCGGCAGCTGCAACGCCGAGCGCCCGTCGAGCGGCAACAGCGGACCGAGCGCGAGCTGGCCGGCCAGATCCGGAACGGCCTCGGTGTCGAGCTCGGGGCCCGCGAGGTCGAGCCCGGTCGACAGGCTCGTCGCCTCGGCGATGCGCGGCAAGATGTAGTGATCGACGATGCCCTGGATCATCAGCACGTGGCGCGGCGGCGCGCCGTCGGGTGTCTCGCGCACGATCAGATCGCCGTAGACCTGTGGATCCGCCGGCTCGAGCGCCCACTGCGCGAACGTCAGCACGGGATCGTCGGCGGCGAGCGGCGAGTCGCGCAGCAGCGTCTCGATCACCGGCAGCGGCGCGATCGGCATCTGCTTCCACATGATGTTCTCGATCCAGCTGCCGCCGGCGCCCGACAGCACGAGCGCCTTGAACAGCGGCTCGTATGCGGCCGCGAGCGGCGCGATCCACGAGCCCATCGAGTGGCCCATGATCACGACGTGGTCGGCGTCGAAGTGCGTCGCCGTGCCGCCCGAGCTCGGGCAGTCGCTGACGTCGACCTGCAGCGCGACGCCGACATGCGCGATCACGTCGAGCTCGAGCGCGCTCTCGCGAATGTTGTCGCGCATCGCGCCGAGGTTCGCGACATTGAACGTCGTGAAGTCCTCGTTCGCCTGCGTCGTGTTGCGCAGGCCGCCGAGCGGGCCGTCGACCTCGATGCCCGCGAAGCCGGCGCGCGCGAGATAGCGCGCCGGGCCCTCGCCGGGCTCGATCGCGGGCCCGCCGTTCGTCGCCTGCTGGCCGCGATCGACGAGCGGGCGATCGCCGCCGCCGCCGGTGCGCACGAACACGACGAGCGGATAGCCGCCCGACCCCATCGGATAGCGCGGCACGGTGAGCACGAGGTTCGCTTCCTCGGTGTGATCGAACACCGGCGCGCCGCTGCCGTCGAGCACCCACGTGCCGCCCGACGACGAATACGGCGGCGTGCCCGATTGCCAGTCGGGCATCGCGATCGTCGTGTGGTACGCGCAGAAGTCGGCGAACGTGTCGGTGAGCACGAACGGCGCGTCGATCACCGGCAGCGCGCGCGCGAGCGCGGCGGTGCGCGCGACCGCGAAGCTCGCGAACGGGTTGCCGGTCGTGAACACGGTCATGCCGGCGACGTCCTTCGAATCGACGCCGAGCGACGACGGATCGACGTCGGCGAACTGCGCGAGCGCCGTCTTCGACGCGGGCTCGAGCGGCTTGCCCGACTCGGCCGAAACCGCGGTCGTGACGACGGCGGCGTAGCGCTCGCCCGCGCGCAGCGGCATGCCCTGCACTGGCGTCAGCGCGAGCAAGTTCGGCGCGCCGTACGGGCTCGCGGTCGGCTCGAACGTGACCTCGAGCGGATAGCGCGTGCCGAAGTCGGGCGCGGTCGCGTCGGCCGGCGTCACG
>DATJXL010000234.1:0-30703 GCA_035500135.1 Kofleriaceae bacterium | reverse complement strand
TGCCGATCCCGAAGAACGGATCGTCGGGAAGCCGCTCGAAGCCACCGCCGAGACCGAGCTTGACGCGACCGAGCCGGGTGCCGGTGTCGAGCGAGCCGCCCGTGCGGAGCCGGTACGTCCCGCCCCACAGAGCGTAGAGCTCGAGGCGTTCGTGCTCGCCGAACGTGTTCTTCGCGATCAGATCGAGGCCGGCGGTGAACCCGAGCCCGGTCGCGTAGTACGCGCTGGGCGTGATCCCGAACGTGCGATCGGCGTTGTAGAACAGGTCGTAATAGCGATCTTCGAGCTGGTAGCGATCGAGCGCCCACACGCTGTCCTGTGCGGGAGCCAGCACCGCCTCGAGCAGGAACGTGGGCACCAGCAGCGCACCGCGCGCGACCACGCGCGCGGTCGAGTCCTGCTCCGGAGCATCTACGCGGCCGCTCTCCTCGCCCGGCGGCGCATGACCGACCGGCTCGGCTGCCGGCGCGAGCACGGGATCCGGCGCCGGCGGCTGCGCCGGATCGGGTTGCAACCCCGGCGCCGCGCGCGTCATCGAGGCCGCGCCGAACACCGCGATCGCGAGCAGGGAGTGCGCGGGGCGCATGGGGACGAGCCACGAGCTGCAACGCGCGGGCCCTTCGCGTGATTCGCCGCCGATCAGACGCGCCAGATGCCGATCACGCGCGGGCGGTGGGTCACCGGATTCCGCGCGACGTGCACGTACATCGTCCGCGCCGATCCGGGTCGCGTCGTGACGATCTCGACGATCGTGTAGTCATCGCGATGATCGAGCGCGAGCGCGGGCATCGCCGCGCACGTCGATCCGGTCGGGGCGGCGGCGGCGGCCGTCTGCGCGACCGGCCGGCCCGCGCGATCTCGGCTGGTGAGCACGTACCTCGTCGCGCTCGCCGGCGCGAGCCCGTAGCGGATCGCCAGGTCGTCGAAGCAGAGACCGCGGTCGGTCACGCTCACCGCGTCGAGCGGAGCGACCTGCGAGAGCCAGTAGGCCACGACCGCGCGCTGGCGCGCGACCAGCGTGTCGGTGAGGTACTCGACCGCACGCGGATCCGTGTACCGGGCGGCCTCGACGGCCGCGTGGATCTGCTCGCGCGTGAACCGCGCGACGATCTTGGCTCCCCAGAATTGATCGAACCGATCGGAGGCGTCGAACGGTGCGACCGGCAGGTTGGGCTTCCACGCGCCGGGGTCGAAGTGGTCGGCCGTGAACGCCCCCGAGACGCCGCGCAGCTTCGGCGCGGCCGGGTGCTGCCACGGCCGGCCGTTGAACCCGAACGTGAACGTGTCCGCGAGCACGGCCAGCCAGTCGAACGAGTTGACGTACCCCACGCGCATCGAGTGGTCGACGGCGGCAAGGCCGGCGAGCGCGCTGTCGAAGTCGAGGCGGTAGTGCTCGACGAAGTGGCGGCTCGCGTCGCGCGGGTCGGTGACGAGCACGTCGATCGCGTTGCTCAGGTTGAAATCGGGGCTGTCGAGCCACTCGAAGATCGCGAACGCGCCGCGCAGATCGCGGCGCAGCTCGTGCGGGATGCGGTCGTTGGGATCGTCTCGGCGCACGCCCTCGTCGGTGGTCGGCCCGAGCGTCGTGCCGGCGATCCAGCGCGACGCGATCGCGCGGATCCGCCCGTCCGGCGTGCGGTCGAGCTGGGCAAGCTGGTGCGCGAGATCGTCCGTCCCGAACGGCTTTCGGTCCTCGCCGAGCTGGTTCTTGATCATCGCGTGCGGCGCGAGCACCAGGTCTTCAGGCTGGAAGTAGACGACGCGATCCTCGGCGACGTGGTAGCCGCACGCCCACAGCAGTCGGTTCGCGACCACGTCCGCGCCGGTCACGACCTCCGGCAGGCCGACGGGGTCGAACTTGAGCATGTACTTCACGCCGCGCACATCGGTGATGATCAGGCCGGAGGCAGCGCCCCCGTACTTCGTGCTCCGGACCGTCCACGGCTTGAACGCCTCCGGACTGTCGTGCTCGAGCGGACCTGTTCCGACTCGCTCCGGCGTCAGCGTCTGGCGGCTGATGCGGTTGGTGAACCACGTCGAGTCGGGGAGCTCGTCGAGCGCATTTGCCCCACGGGCGCGCTGCGCGCGGCGCAAGGCGAGGCCCTCGATCAGCGGACGCTGGAACGAGCGCGAGTAGAAATCGAGGTTGATGAACGCCGCGCCCGCACCGGCCGGCGGCGTCACCCGCGTGTCGGTGTGGTCGTCGACGTTCCACACGATCGGCTGATTGGCGAACCGCGCCGCGGGCACGGCCGGATCGGAGCCGCCGCACGCGATCACCGCCGCGAGATACGCCGCGCTGCCGATCAAATGGGCTCGATTGCGCACGTCATGCTCCCGATCTCGAGTTGGTGCGACAGGAATGCAACGACGGCGCCAGGCTCCCCGCAGGATCGCACGCGGGCAGGCGGTCACGCGTCTCGCGCCCGCGCCTGTACGCAATATTCGCATCCGCTGGATCTCGGTAACCTCGACGACGACACTCGATGTACAAAACGAGTGGTCACGCGCGCCTTGCCTCCTTCGATGTACCGCCTCGCGGTTGTCACCTGGATCGTCCTTGGCTCGCTCGTCGCGGCGACCGCCCACGGGCAGCCCGCAAACGGGAGCTCGACGCCATCGATCGGTGAAGAAACCATCGAGGTCAGCGGTGAAGCGCCGGGCCCGTCGGCCGCGCCGGCGGATACGGGGACCAGCGAGTCGGTGGTCACTCGCGAGATGATCGATTCGCTGCCCGGCGGCGATCAGCAACCGCTATCGCAGGTGATCGGAACGCAGCCGGGGTTCGTCACCGACACGTTCGGCTTCGGGCTGCACGCGCGTGCCGCCGACGGAGGCCTCCAGTACGAGATCGACGGCATCCCGTTGCTCGCGCCGCCGCTCACGCAATGGGCGTCGACCGAGAGCTTCATTCCGACCAAGATCGTCGACACGCTTCATATCATCACCGGTGGTTTTCCGGCCGAGTACGGCGATGGTCTCGGCGGCGTCATCGACATCACGACGCGCCGACCGACCGGCGGGCCGAGCAGCGACGCGCAGATCGCGTACGGCAGCTACAACACGACCAGGGCGTCGCTCGACTACGCACAAGGGATCGGCAAGCTTGGGGTGTTCGTCGCCGGCAATTTCGAACGAACCGATCGCGGCCTCGATCCGCCGGCCCCCGGCGAGATCCTGCACGACCGTCTGCTCGGCGGTGGCGGCATCGCGCTCGTGACCTACGACGCGACGCCGCGCGATCGCGTCGAGCTGATCGCGTTCGGGAATGACAGCGCCTACCAGATCCCGATCGACCCGCAGATCCCGCCGCTGTCGGCGCTGCCGCCCGGCACGATGCGCAGCCCCGATTCGTACGGAAATCCGCCGCCGCCCTTCGTTCCCTACGACGCGAACCCCACCGACACCGAGCTCAACGTGTTCGCGGCGCTGTCGTATCGCCACGTGTTCGGTGACGCGACGCTGCAGATCGCGCCGTTCATCCGCGACTCGTACGGCGACCTGCTCTGCGATCCGGTGCGATCGCTCGGCGCGACGGCCGATCCGGGCTCGACGTGCAGCGACGTGCGGCGCAGCGTGTTCCACGAAGGACTGGTCGCTCACTATTCGTGGGCGGTCGCTCGCCACCACGTGGTGAAGATGGGCGCGACTGCGGACAACGCGAACAGCTGGGTCGACTACGCCGCATATACTCGCGACGACGCGAGCCCGCATGGTGGACCCGATCCGGCCGCGACGCTGTCGGGCGCGGACCGGACCGACGTGCTCCTGGCCGGCGCCTACATCCAGGACACGATCTCGTACGGCAAGTGGAGCGTGCTGCCCGGCGCACGGATCGACATCCAGTCGGTCGACTTCCTCGGCAGCGACGAGCCCTCGTTGTTGCTCGTCGGCCCGAGCGCGCGCCTCGGTGCGAGCTACGCGGCGACGCGCGATATCGCCTTGCACGCGTTCGTGGGGTCGCTGTGGCAGCCGCCGAACACCGTCGATGCCGCGGTCGCCGCGCGCGTCCTCGTTCCGGCGCTGGCGGGCCAGCCGCTGCCGGTCGACCTCAAGGCCGAGAAGGACTGGGCCGCCGACGCCGGGATCTCCGATCGCGTGGCGCGCTGGCTGATCGTGCAGCTCGATGCGTGGGGCCGGCTGGCCACCGACCAGCTCGATCGCCAGCTCGTCGGCAACACGAACTTGATGGCCAGCTACAACTTCGCCCGCGGCCGCGCCGCCGGAGTCGAGCTGTCGGGCTCGACGCGCGTCGGCACGTACGTCGACGCGTTCGCTAACGCCGGATGGCAGCTCGGCCAGGGCCAGGGTGTGGCGTCCGAGCGCTACCTGTTCACACCCGACGAGCTCGCCGATCAGAGCTGGCAGATCCTCGACCACGTCCAGAGCTGGACGGCAAACGTCGGCTTCGACCTCCACGAAGGCATGCGTGCGGCGACTCACCTGTCCGGGCTGTTCAGCTTCGGCAGCGGCCTGCGCACCGGCGCGACCAACGAGTACACGCTGCCTCCCCATGCCACGTTCGACCTCACGCTTCGGCACCGCTTCGATCTCGCCTGCTACCATCCCGAGCTCGCGATCGACATCTACAACCTGTTCGACGATGTCTACGCATACCGCCTCGCGACCGGTAACGACGGCAGCGCGTGGGCGTTGCCGCGTACGGTGTTCGTGCGTCTCGCGCTGCCGCTCGCACCGTGACGGAATCACTGCGTGCGGCGTCGCAGGTACGCCTGCGCGACGACGATCAACCACGCTCCACCCGCGAGATACGCGCCCAACACGTCACTCGGCCAGTGCGCGCCGAGGTACACGCGCGACGGCCCTACGAGCACGACCAGCGCGACCGCTGCCGCGATCGCGCAGATGCGTAACGCGCGCGTGCGGATGCAGGCAGCCGCGAACACGGCCAGCAGGCCGAACAGCGCGACATAATCGATGACGTGGCCCGAGGGAAACCCCGCGCCGTCCACCGCCTCGCGGACGAGCACCCACGGCGCGGTCGGCCGCGGTCGCGTGAATGCGAGCTTGGTCGCGTGCTCGATCGCGACCGCGCCGAGCATCGACGCTGCAAGCGTGACGGCCTCGAGGCGGGCGCGCGCGACGAGCAGCGCCGCGATCGCCAACACCGACCAGATCCAGCCACCGAACGCGCTCGCCGCGCGTAGGACCGGATCGAGCGCGGTCGCGCGCTGGATCATCGCGGCGACCGCGAGATCGGGCGAGCTCCGCGGCCACACGCTCACCACGCTCGCCAGCGCCACGTAACCGAGCGCCATCGCCCCGGCCGCCCACAGCGCCCGCCGATCGCGTCGCACTGCACCGTTCACGTGCGCCACACGCCGATCACGCGCCACGCGCCGGAGCTCGGATCGCGGGCGAGGTGGACGTAGGTTTCGCCCGAGAAGCCGGCTCGGCTCGTCGCGATCTTCACGATCGTGTATCCGTCGGCGGCCGTCGCCTTCGCGAGCGCCGGCGTGCAAGTCGGACCGCTCGGGGAGGCTGCGACCGCGACGCGCCCGAGCGGCCGCATGCGCGCGTCGTAGCTCGTGACGTCGTAGCGCGTGGCGTCGGCGGCGGCGAGCTGCGCGTCGATCGCGAGATCGTCGAAGCACAGGCGCTCGTCGTCGGCGTCGAAGTCGACGAGCGGGTTCACGCGCGCGAACCAGTACGCCTCGGTCGCGTGCTGGCGCGCGACCAGAGTGTCCGTCAGGTACTCGACCGCGCGCGGATCCGAGAACCGGCCGGCCTCGACCGCGGCGTGGATCTGGTCGCGCGTGAACCGCGCGACCAGCCGCGCACCCCAGAACTTGTCGAACCGATCGGCTTCGTCGAACGGCGCGTACGGCGTGTCGGGGTGCCAGGCGCCGGGATCGAAGCCATCGGCGACGAACGTCGGCGCGACGCCGGTGAGCGCGGGCGCGAGCGCGTGCCCCCACGGCCTGGGCGCGATCCCGAGCGTCACCAGCGAGCGCGCGATGTCGGGATAGTCGACGCTGTAGACGTGGCCCTCCTGCGGATAGTGGTTGGTCGAGGCCATGACGCCCAGGGTCTTGCCGAAGTCGATGCGGTAATGCTCGACGTAGTGGCGCCGCGGATGGCGCGGATCGTCGATCCACATGTCGAGAAAGTTCTCGGTGCCGAGGTCGACGTGATCGACCCACGCGAAGATCGGGAACTGGCCGCGCAGGTCGCGGCGCCGTTCGTGCGCGAGTCGATCGTTGGGGTCGCCCGCGCGCACGCCGCTCACCGGCGCGCCGCCGAGCGACGTGCCCGCCAGCCAGCGCGACACCATCACGCGCAGCCGGCCGTCGGGCGTCCGCCACGCGTCGGCGAGGCGTTGATCGACTCCGAACCGATCGAGCGGCTGCGTCGTCCGCCCGAGCCCGTCCTTGATGGTGGCGTCGGGCGCGAGCAGGAGCTCGCTCGGGCGCACGTACGCGATCACGTCTTCCGGCACGTTGTAGCCGCATGCCCACAGCAAGCGATTGACGACGACGTGCGCGCCGGTCTCGAGCTCGGGCAGGTCGGCGCTGTCGAACTTCATCAAGTACTTGATGCCGCGCGCATCCGTGATGACGAAGCCGAGCTCGGCGCCGCCCGGCTTCGTGCTGCGGATGGTCCACGGCTTGTGCAGCTCCGGCCCTTCGTCGGTGACCGGGCCGGTTCGGATCTCGTCCGGCGACAGCTCGCGCACGCCGATGCGGTTCGTGAACCACGTCGAATCCGGCACGTCGTCGAGCGCGTTGACGCCGAGCGCGCGCGGGCTCGCGGGCAGCTCGAGCGCCCGCGTGATCGGTCCGATCACGGTACGCTTGTAGAACGAGTAATGATTGAGGTTGAGCGTGATCTCCGGCGGGTGCGGAACGTCGCGGTGGTCGTCGACGAGCGTGACCGGCGGCGCGTTCGGAAAGTGCACCGAGGGCACCGCCGGCGTGGCCGTGCAGCTCGCCGCCGCGGCCGCGACCACGATCATCTCTCGCATCGCGCTCATCGCCACCTCGGGCGCTGGGACAGGATCGGATTGAACGCGGCGGACAGCATCAAGCCGCCGTCGATCGACGACGCGATGCTGCCCTGGAACAGGAAGCCGCGATCCTCGCCGTGCACGTCGATCCCGATGCCGTACCCGACGCGGAGGTGATCGGGCGTCATCGCGTCGAGCGAGGAGTACACGCGGCCGGCATCGACGAACAGGTACGCGTTGCAGACGTGCGTCAGATCCCACACGTATTGCACCGTGCCGACCGCGGCGACGCGATCGCGGAAGCGCTCGAACGAGTAGCCGCGCAGGAAGTCACCGCCCAGCCAAGGCAGCTCGCTGAACGGGACCTGATCGACGGCCCCGGTGACGCCTTCGCCGAGCACGCGCACGACCAGCATGCGCGGCCCGAAGCCGAGGTGGATGTAGTCCTGGAGATCGACGCCGTAGCGCGTGAAGTCGGCGCCGCCGTCGAGCTGGTGCACGCGCGCCGCGAAGCCGCTCGCGAGCCAGCCGCTCGAATGCTGCGTCGATTCGAGGATGCTCGCCGGCCGCCGGCGATCCCAGCGCAGCTCGAGCTCGCCGTCGGCATGCGCGACGCCGTGCTCGAAGCCGACCAGATCGTCGGGCATGTAAACGGCGGTCACCGGCGTTGCCACCGCCGAGTCCGCGAACGCGAGCTCGGTCGCTGCGGCGCGGCCGATGACGTGGACGTCGTCGATCACGCGCACGTCCGCGCTCGCCGCGACGCGCAGCTCCTGGTAGCGCAAGTAGGTCGCGTAGGCGGTGTCGCTGGTGAGCGGATCGACCGCCATCTGCGGGCGCGGACCGAGGTCGCCGTTGCCGATGCCGTAGAACGGATCGCGCGGGCGGCGCGTGAAGTCGGCGTCGACGCGGAGCACGAGCGGATCGAGGCGGTGGCCGCTGTCCGCCCACCCCGACAGCACCTCGCTGTACGCGCCGCCGTAGAGCGCGTCGAGCGTGGCGTGCTCGTGCTCGCCGAGCACGTCGGTGGCGACCAGCTCGCCGCCGGCGGTCAGGCCGTAGCCAGTCTGATACGCGGCGGTCGGGATGACTCCGACCGTGCGATGGTCGTTGTAGAACGTGCGGTAGTAGAGGTCTTCGAGCTGGTAGCGATCGAGCAAGTACACCGCGCCCTGGAACGGGAGCTGGACGGTCTCCACGACCAGCTTCGGGACGAACAACGCATCGCGGGCGATGACTCGCGCGGTCGACTCGGACGGCTCGTTGGCGTCGGCGCCGCCGTTCTCCTGGCCCGGCACCGGCACGTCGACCGGACCGGGCGGTGGCCCGGGATCGGCACGCGTGACGCCGGCGCAAAGGCACACCACACCTGCCGCGCGCACGAGTAGCGGGCGTGGGTGAGGTTTCATGCGAATCACCGTTGCAACGCGCGCACCAGCGAGCGACGGGTCACGACGCGCTAGCGTTGCGCGTGGGTTCGGAGAAGGCGCAGTCCGCGCGCGTTCGAACGACGCATTTACGCCGCGAGCCCGTCCGACCCGCGACGATCGGCGCGAGCGCGGGCGAGCGAAGGCGATCGGGAAAGGTAGGCTCTTGCGGCGAACAGCGCGATCGCGACCCAAGCGCACGCGAGCGCGACATTGAGCACGATGAAGGCGCGCGGACCCGCCGCGACCTGCGCGCCGATCCACACGCACGCCGCCGAGAGCACGTCCCCCGCGCGCCAGACGAACGTATCCACCACTTGCTTGCCCTTGTACTTCGCTTCGCGCGACGTCACCAACCACAGCGCGTTCCGCACCGTCGTGGACAACGAGTAGTCGAGCGCGCTCTCGGCGATGCGCGTCACGAGGAGCACCTCGAGGACGGGCAGGACCAGCGCGGTGCCGTAGCCCGCGAGCGAGACGAGCGGCACCGCGACGAGCGCGGCGCGCAGACCGCCATACTTGATGATGCGCGACACGAACAACGACTGCAGGACCACGCCGAGCACGTTGATCCATTCGAAGTAGTGCGCCTTGAACTCGCCGATGTACGCGTCGGCGGTCACCAGGTGTTGACCATGCGCGCGCGCGAGCAGCATCCGATCGAGCACGTAGTCGCCCGTCTTGGTGACGATGTTGAGCACGAAGATCAGCGCGGCGAGCACCAGCAAGTAGCGATCGCGAGCGACGAGCGCGAACGCGTTTCCCTTCGCGACGGGCGCTTGGTGATTGCTCGCGCCTCGCACGCCGCGCCTCCCGTTCTCGCGGACGTGGACGGCGATCGCGAGCGCGAACGACGCGAGCAGCACGCCGGCCGCGACCAGCATCAGCGTCAGCTCCGAGGCGCGCGAGACGATGGGCGCCGCGACCGTGGCGCCACTGATCGCGCCGAGCGAGCCGCCGATCCCGATGATCGGAAACAGTCGCTTGCCCTGCTCCTCGTTGTAGGTATCCGCCGCGAACGCCCAGAACTGCGCCACCGTGACGATGTTGAAGATGCCCGCCCACAAGAAGAACGGAACACCGATGGCAACGCCGGCGCGCCCGAGCGACCAGAACACGATCAGATCGGCCGCGAAGAACGCGGTCACCCAGCCGATCAGCTTGATGCGCGAGACGCGCTCGGCGAGCCGGGAGTATCCCATCGTGACGAAGATCAAGAGGATCGCCTGCACGGCCGCCGAGTAGCTCTTCACCTCGGCACCGCCACCGAGCAAGATCAGCGGTTCTCGCGCCACCTTGACCAGGTAATAGGACATCAGGATGAGAAAGATGTTCGCAGCGAGCAGCAGGGCGGTCGCCGCCTCGCCGGGCCGGACCTCGCCGAACAGTCCGAGCACGAAGGCGCCCGGATGTTCGCGAAAGCGTGGTCGCATTTCTTTGATCTCAGCAAGCTCGGTGCCACGCGCTTCGCCGCACTCGATGCGGAGCGAGCGCCTGGTCGGCGCATTTCGTTCGCGACCCAATGCGAGGAGTCCGCTTGGACGCCCTCGGGGCTCGGCAAGCCTGATGCAACCAACGTGAGCGGAGCCGAAAGGAATCGCTATGCGTCGAGTTCCACGTGTCATCGCCATGATCATCGGCATCGGCCTTGCCGGCGGCTGTTACACCGAAGCCGAGGTCGACTACCCATACGTCGCGGGACCGGATCTCGCGTATGTCTCGCCCGGCGTCGAGGTCGTCGCCGGATACGACTATCCGGTGTTCTTCGTCGACGGGCTGTACTGGCTGTGGTGGGACGGCTTCTGGTACTCGTCGCCGTACTGGAACCACGGCTGGGCGTGGGGCCGTGAAGCTCCGCCGCGGCTCCGCGGCATCGCGCATCCCGAGAGCTACGCGCATTATCGAGCGGCGCCCGGTTACGGCGTCCGGCACGCGGCGGGTTACTCCGCGAGACCCTCGCCGGGCTACGGGCCGCATCCGACGCACTTCGTCGCGCCGGCGATGCACGGCGCCCGCCGGTAAGCTGCGGCTGCATTCATCCCACGAGTCCATGATACAAGGCGACATGTTCGCGACCCTCGGCGGCGTCGTGCTCGGCCTGCTGCTCGGGCTCCGGCACGCGTTCGAACCCGACCACCTGACGGCGGTCTCGACGATGGTCATCGAGACGCGCGACGCACGACGCGGAGCGCTGCTCGGGGCGGTGTGGGGGCTCGGGCACACGATCTCGCTGGTCGCGGTCGGCACGACGTTGCTCGTCACCGGCGCCGTGATGCCGGAGCGGACCGCGGCGCTGTTCGAGCTCGGGGTCGCCGTGATGCTCGTGATCCTCGGATCGCGATCGCTCTGGCTCTCGGTTCGTGACGGCGCGCGCGGCGAAGTCCACCACCATCGCCATGGCGAGGACGCGCACGTCCACGCGGCCCCGGCGGTACACGTTCACGTCGGGGGACGAGCGCTCGCGTGGCGGCCGCTCGTCGTCGGCCTCGTACACGGGCTCGCTGGAAGCGGAGCGATCACCGCGCTCGTGTTCGCCGAGCTCCCGACGCTCGCGATGCGCGTCGTCTACATCACGCTGTTCGGCATCGGCTCGATCGCCGGGATGGCGATCGCGTCGGGCGTGGCCGGCGCGTCGGTGCAGCGCGCCGCCGCGACTCCGCGCCGCCGGCGCGCGGTCTCGCTCGCGATCGGTGCATTGTCGATCGCGCTCGGCATCGCATGGGCGATTCCCGAGCTCGCCGTGCTCTAGCGTCAGCGCGCTCGATACCAGCTCGGGATCGGCGCGGGCACCGGGACACGGAAGTGCAACGTCCACGCATAGAACGCCATCGCGACCAGCGTGGCGGTGAACGCCCATGCGGCGAATAGCTGGATCGCGCGTCGACTTGCCGGGAGCCGGCGCGCGATGTCGAGCGTCACGAGAAACGCGAGACACCACGCGATCGCACCTGCAGCGTCCTGCCGTAGAAGTCCGTCGCGACGCCGCTCGGCTTGAGCTCGTACGACCAGCGATGGTCGACCGGCGAGTATCAGATCACCGCTTGCGGCTCGATCACCGGGTACAGGAACGCGAGCGCGAACGCGATCGTGCCGGCTGCCATCGCCAGGAACACCGCGTCTTGCTTGCGCATCACACGCCCCTCGTCATCGTGATCGCGAAACCCGAGAACACGTCGAACCAGACGATCGCCGCGAGCAGGACCGCGAACACGGCTTAGATGAAGACGAGCAGCCGGTCCTCCCTGGCATCCATCGCGCGCGACATCACCAGCAGCATCGTGGCGATCGGCAGCCCGAGCGCCGCAAAGTTCTCCTTCGTATCGAACAGGTTCGAAGCCCATGGTTCGTAGCGATCGAGAAACAGAGCGCGGACGTGGTAGCGGAACCTCGGGTACACGAGCAGACCGAGCACGAACGTCACCACGTACGCGACCGCGAGCGTCGCGGCGTAGATGCGCCCCCAGGGCCACCGCGAGCGCGAGCTTGATCCGGATCGGCATGCGGGACAGCTCCATGCCGCTGGTACGCCCTCGTGGATCGTTTGTGCAAGCAGCGAACCGTACTCAAAGCGCTCGCCGGCGGACTCACTAGCGAGCCCGACGTCACCCAAGGTGAAAGCGGTAACCGAGTCCCACGCGCCCGCGGCACCCGCGGGCATTCGATGGGTGTCGTGCGGGCATGGCCGTCGGCGCCGTTTGCTGCATGGTCTCCGTCGAGAAAGCCAGCCAGCGCGCGACGGTTGCTGCGCGCCCAGGGACGAGTCCGAGACCGAACCCGAGGGTGAATCCGAGACTCAATCGAGGGGTGTCTTTCGAGTGAATCGAGCGGCCGGCTCGCCGCCAGCGGCCGAATCAATCGACGCGTTAGCAGCTGTCACCAACAAGTCGCTTACGCGACGCGCGGCGAAGCAATCGATCGCCGACCCGGTCGCGATTCCCGCGGAGACGCACCGGGTTGGAATCGCGAGATCTCGAGTCTCGATCTCACGGCGCTAAGAAACGCCTCCTGCGCGCTCTTACATATTAGGAGCCCACGCTTCCACGCCCCGCGAGCTCGTCGCGCCCGTTGGTTCACGCACCAGGAGCCTGTCATGTTCGAGTCCATCGTTTCCAAGATCACGTCCACCGTCCGCAGCGCTGTGCGCGCCGCAGGCGCCGCCACGCGCAACGCGCCGTGGCTCACCGCCGCCGCAGTCGTCGCTCTGTTCTTCGTGCTGTGACCGTCGAGAACGACAACCGGCAAACTTCACTCACGCCCGCCGATCTCGAAGCGATCCGCTCGATCGTGCGTGACGAGCTCGCGCGCGTCATGCGAACGTTCGCGCACGGAATCGGCGCGCCGGTCGAAGGAGACGACCGATGCGACGAAAAGACAAAGCAGGAGAGCGTGCCTATGGACCTTACGAGCACGGAAACAAATGGCGCGTCGTCCTTAAGGCGACGGGTGCACAGCGAGTTGCAGCTTTTGAGACAGAGCGCGAAGCGAACGAGTTCATCAAGCTCTGGCGCGACGAAACAGACGGCCGAACGGTGAGCATGGCGATCGACGCGTATCTCGATCACGCGCGCGAGCGCGGCGTGCGCGACGGCAGCGTCGCGACGATCGGGTATCGCCTGCGCGCGATGTTGCGCACGGACGAGAACGATCGGTTGCTGCGCACGCTCACGCCCGCGGTCGCGAGCGAGCTCTACGCGAAGCGTTCGGCCGAGACCAAGGCCGACACGCACCGCGGCGAGCTCGCCGAGGCGAGCCGGTTCGCAGCCTGGTGCGTGAAGCGCGGCTGGTTCGGCGCGAATCCGTTCGCGGAGATCGAGCCGACCGGCCGTTGCTCGCGCGGCAAGCCGCAGCTGCGCGTCGACGAGGCGCGGCGGTTCCTCGCCACGGCGCTCGCCGAGAACAGCGACTCCGGCCTCGCGGCCGCGATGGCGCTGCTCATGGCGATGCGCGCGTCCGAGATCACCGACCGCGTCGCGCGCGATGTCGATGACGGCGGGCGCATCCTCTGGATCGAGCGCGCGAAGACCCGTGCGGGTGATCGCCAGCTCGAGATCCCCGAGGTGCTCCGAGCGCGGTTGCTAGCGCTCGCGAACAACCGGGCGCCCGACGAGAAGCTGTTCGGCAACGTCGATCGCCACTGGGTCGGCTACCACGTCCGCCGGTTGTGCAAGGCGGCCAAGGTACCGATCGTCCCGCCCCACGGCCTGCGCGGAACGCACAGCTCGATCAGTGCGCAGGTGGTGCCGGTCGATCACGTCGCGCGCGCGCTCGGCCATGCCGGCGCGGACGTCACGCGCCAGCACTACCTGGCGCCGGGAGCCGAGGCCTCCGGCAAGCAGCGAATCGTGCTCAAAGCGCTCGCCGGCGGACTCACTAGCGTGCCGGGTCCCATTTTCAATTCTGGTAACTCGACACTCGAATCAGTTACCAAGACGGGATCCGGCAAGCGGTGAGCCACGTCCGCGTCGCGCATCCGCGCGATCTTCTTGGTGCGCAAGAGGAGACTCGAACTCCTACGGTTTTACCCACTAGCCCCTCAAACTAGCGCGTCTACCAATTCCGCCACTTGCGCTGGCTCGGACAGGAACGAGGGGACGTTTAGGTACCGCTCGTCGCGGGACCTGTCAAGCGGCCCGTGTGCGTCGCCTACGGTGTACCGCGGCCAAGCTCGGCAGAACAAACTCGTCCGGCGAGCCCGTACGCGCCAGCTGCAAGTGCGCGCCGAACGTCGACGACGCTGCGTCTCGTCGCTCGCGAACGCGCTCGCCGAGGAGTCGCTCGCTTCGAGCGCGTGCTCGACGATCCAAGGTCGACGACGTTCATCGCCTACCGCGCCGGCGGCGGCGCGGCCGGCGGCGGCGCGGCCGGCGGTGGCGCGCTCGGCGGTGGCGCGCTCGGCGGTGGCGCGGCCGGGATCAGCGCCTGCACCTCCGGCGGCGGCGGCCCGACGCGCTCGTAGCGGCAGTTCGCCGGATCCGGCTTGTCGGAGTTGCGACCGTTGTCGATCGCGCAACGCTGGGTGATCAGCTGACCACTCTGATCGACGAACAGGTTGGCGACGTAATACGCGGTCGGTTGGCACGCGCACACCAGCAGCACCGCAGCCCACAGCTTGGTCATGCGCGGGTTATAACACGCACGCGATGTCGTACTCGGAGAGCCCGCCGCCGCCGCTGTCGCGCGCGAGCCTCGTCATCGGCCTCTACGGCGCGATGGGGATCGTCGCGTTCTTGATCGCGGCGGGCCGCGGCGATCCCGATCTGTATCGCCTCGGCGGCAGCCCGCTCGCGTGGCAGCTCGCGGCGGGGCCCGCGATCGGCGTCGCGCTCGGCCTCGCGGTCGTCGGGCTGACGCGCGTCGCGACGCGCCACTTCCAGTGGGCGCGCGATCTGCACACGAGCTTTCGCGACCTGCTCGGGCCACTGGCCTCGCGCGAGATCGTGATCCTCGCGCTCGCGAGCTCGATCGGCGAGGAGCTGCTGTTCCGCGGCGCGCTGCTGCCGTGGTTCGGGCTGTGGTGGCAGGCGCTCGTGTTCGCGCTCCTGCACGTCGGGCCGGGCCGGCGGTTCCTGCCGTGGACGGTGTCGGCGCTCGTGCTCGGCATCGCGTTCGGCGAGCTGGCGGCCGTGACCGGCAACCTCGGCGGCCCGATCGCGGCGCACTTCGTGATCAATTTCCTGAACCTGCGCCACATCACGGCGCAGCCGCAGTCGTGATCGCGCGGCTCGCGCGGCTCGGGCTCGTCGTGGCGAGCATCGCGTGCGCGCTCTACCTCGCGCGTGGCGCGTACGCGGTCGGCCTCGACTTCGAAGGCGGCGTGCACGTCGTCGTCCGCGCGCCGGCCGGCGCGACCGACGCGCGCGGCGAGCTCGAGCGTGCGGTCGACGGCGTGGTCGCGGGCGCGAAGCTCGAGAACGTCGGCGACGTCTACGCGATCGAGCTCGCCGGCGGCGACGACCACGACGCCCGGCTCGTGATCGGCGCGCTGCCGACCGGATTTCGCGTCGAGGACCAGCAGGTGATCCGCGCCGTGCTCGATCCGCGGCTCGGCCGCACGCTCGGCACGTTGCTCGCCGCGCTCGCCGCCGCATGCTGGCTCGGCGGACTGCGCATCCGCCGCGGCTCGCTCGCGATGGTCGGCACGCTCGCGCTGGCATGGGCCGCCGCGCTCGCCGAGCTCGTGCACGGCGGCGCCACGCTGTCGCGCACGACCCACATCGCGGCGCTCGGGCTCGCGCTGCCGGCAGCGCTCGCGATCGCGCTTGCCGCCGGCCGGCCCGCGAAGGCGGCGTGGCCCGGCGCGGCGCTGCTCGGCCTCGTGCTCGCCGGCTCGATCGCGGCCGAGCTGGTCGGCGGGTCGCGGCACGGCGACTGGCAGCCGTACTGGGTCGCGCTGCGGATGGCGCACCGCGCGGCGCCGGCGGTCGTGGTCGTCGCCGCGTCGGCGCTCGCCGCCGTCGCCGATTTGTTGCCCGCCTCGCGCCGCGCTGCCTAGCCTCGTGCATGGTCCGCCTGCACGCGCTCCTTCCGGTCTTGCTCGCCGCCGGCGTCGCGCACGCCGACGAGACCTCGGCGACCGACAAGCTGCGCATCCTGTATTCGACGCGCTTCACGTTCGACGACAGCGGCCTGCCGCTGGTCACGGTCGAGATCATGGGCGGCCAGAAGCAGGTCGAGCTGCGCGCGAAGGGCGGCGTCGTCGTGCGGCCCGACGGTGCGGGCGGCAGCGCGATCGAAGCCGATGCGGGCGACACGTGGACGATCACCGCCGAGCACGTCCAGCCCGCGGTGATCCAGGAGTGGACGGTGGTCGAGACGCTCGGCCCCGACGATGCGCCCGGCATCACGGCCGCGCTCGCGCGCTGGAAGGATCGCGGCTTCGAGCCGCACGCGTTCGAGATCGGCACCTTGTTCGGCACCGGCGGCGAGGTGATCGACACGCGCGAGCTGCGCATCGCGATCGATCCGCAGCCGGCCGGCAAAGGCGCCGCGCGCGCCGCCGAGCACGCGCGCCGGTTCGGCGTGAAGACGAGCGTGCACGAGGAGCTGGTGCGGCGGCCGAGCGGGACGATCGTCGCGCGCAGCGGCGGCACCGTGATCGAGAACGCGTCGGTGTTGTGGTTCCAGCCCAAGCGCGCCACCGAGACGCTCACCGTCGCCGACGTGCCGACCGGCACCGGCGGCAGCCAGCTCGAGACCGGCCACGAGGACCGCCGCTACTGGGGCAGCGTGTACATCACGCTCGATCACGACGGCTCGCTCGTCGCCGCGAACGCGGTCGGCGAGGACAAGCTGCTCGCCGGGCTCGTGCCGGCCGAGATGTACCCCGACGCGCCGGCGGCCGCGCTCGAGGCGCAGGCGATCGCCGCGCGCACCGAGCTCTTGCAGAAGATCGGCCGCCGCAACCTGACCGATCCGTTCCTCTTGTGCTCGACGCAGCAGTGCCAGGTCTACGCCGGCGCCGGCAAGGAAGACGCGCGCGCGACCCGCGCGATCGAGAAGACCCGCGGCATCGTGCTCTTGCGCGACGGCGGCGGCCTCGTCGACGTGCGCTACAGCGCGTCGTGCGGCGGCCACACCGAGGACAACGACGCGATCTGGGGCGGCGATCCCGATCCGTCGCTGCGCGGCCGCGCCGATTCGCCGAAGGCCGAGATGACGCGCATCACCGACGGCAACCTCGACAAGTTCCTCGCCGAGGATCCCCACGACGCGTGGTGTGGCCGCGTCGCGAAGGGCAAGGGCAAGTTCCGGTGGACCGAGACGCTGCCGATCGACGAGCTGTCGGCGCGCATCGCGGTCGAATATCCCGAGATCGGGCGCGTCAAGGCGCTCGCCGCGAAGCAGCGCGGCACGAGCGGCCGCATCGAGGTCCTCACGATCACCGGCGACCGCGGCGCGATCGACGTCACCGGCGATCTGCACATCCGGCGCTTGCTCGGCGGGCTGAAGTCGACGCTGTTCGCGATCGAGCGCTCGGGCGACGCGTTCGTCCTGCACGGCGCCGGCTTCGGCCACGGCGTCGGCATGTGCCAGCTCGGCGCGATCGGCATGGCCGAAGCCGGCAAGCCGCACGCCGAGATCCTCGCGCACTACTTCCGCGGCACGCACTTGCACAAGCTCTACTGATACGATGGTGGGGTGAGCGGCAGCGCCGACGACGATACGCGCGACGACCGGCCGTCGCGCCCGTCGTTGCGTCACCTGCAGACGATGCCCGACTTCGGGCCGCGCTATCGCGTGATCGGCCCGATCGGCAAGGGCGGCATGGGCGAGGTGTTCCGCGCCTACGACACCGAGCTCAAGGTCGAGGTCGCGCTCAAGATCGTGCGCAGCATCGACGCCGACGCCGACGCTCTGCTCGCGCGCTTCCGCCGCGAGATCGCGCTCGCGCGCAAGGTCACGAGCCCTTACGTGCTGCGCGTCTACGACCTCGCCGAGTACGAGGGCCTGCGCTTCCTGTCGATGGAGTTCGTCGACGGCGAGGATCTCGCCGCGCTGATGCGCCGCGACAAGCAGCTGCCGCTCGATCGCGCGCTCAAGATCGTGCGCCAGGTGTGCGCCGGCCTCGAGGCCGCGCACGCGCAGGGCGTCGTCCACCGCGACCTCAAGCCGCAGAACGTGCTGGTCGCCAAGGATGGCAACGTCCGCGTCGCCGACTTCGGCCTCGCGCGCTCGATCGGCGAGTCGGGGATGACCGCGAGCGGCGCCGTGCTCGGCTCGCCCGCGTACATGTCGCCCGAGCAGGTCAAGGGCGACGCCACCGACGAGCGCAGCGACATCTACTCGCTGGGCGTGATGCTCTACCAGCTCGTCGCCGGCCAGGCGCCGTTTCGCGCGGACACGCCGCACGCCGTGATGGAGATGCGCCTCCACAAGCCGCCGCGCCCGCTGCGCGAGGCCGCGCCCGACGCGCCCGCGCACGTCGAGGCGATCGTCACGCGCTGCCTCGAGATCGATCCGGCCAAGCGCTACGCCACGATGCGCGAGCTGCTCGCCGATCTCGAAGGCGAGCGCGTACCGATGCGCGCCGCGGTGACGCGTTCGCGCCCGCGCTGGCTCGTGCCCGCGCTCGGCGGCGGGATCGCGGCCGTCGCGGTCGCGATCGCGCTCGTCGCGTGGCCGCGCGGGCACGAGCCCGCGCATGGGCCCGACTACGTTGCAGCTCCATCGACGTCGGGTTCGGCCAGCACACCCGTGGCATCCGCTGCGACGACCGGCCTCACTCCGGTCCTCGTGTTGCGGTTTGAGAACCGCACGACCGAGCCGCTATTCGACGACGCGGTCGAGTTCGTTCTCCATATGGCGTTGCGTTACTCCAAGCACCTCGATCCGCTGAGCGGACCCGACCTGCGCGCGCTCGCAGCGCAGCTCGGACCCGATACGCCGCTCGACGACGCCCTCGGCAAGAAGCTCGCCGACACGCGAAAGCAGCGCGTCGTGATCGTGCACGGCACGATCGCGCCGAAGGGCTCGAGCTTCACGATCGCGATCACGGCACGCGACGCGACGTCGGGTGACCGGCTGTTTACGCAGACGGCCGACGTAGCGCGGGCGGACGATGCGGTGCCGGCGATCGGCCGGCTCGCGGTCGCGTTGCGTGGCGCGCTCGGCGACAAGGCCGAGGATAGCGATCACACCGGCGTGTCGCGCACGCTTGAAGCAGACCGCGAGGTGACGCTCGGCCGCGCGATGCAGCGCGCAAACGACGACGAGGGCGCGCTCGCGCACCTCGAGCGCGCGGTCGCGCTCGATCCATCGTTCTCGTACGCCCACGTCGCGCTCGGCATCTCGTACTCGAATACGTTGCGCCTGGTCGACGCGAACCGCCAGTACGCACTCGCGCTCAAGACCATGGATCAGCTCAACGAACGCGATCGCTTGAAGTTCCTCGGCGATTACTATCGGGACGTCAACGAGGAGTACGACCGCTCGATCGAGTCGTACAAGCAGCTGCTCGCGATCTGGCCGAACGACATGGCGGCCGAAGGCAACCTCGCGATCGCGTACGAGGGGCGCGGCGACATCGACCAGGCCCTGGAGGCCGGCCGGAAGGCCGCCGCTGATCATCCCGGCTACGTCGTCGTGCGCGCGAACGTGCCGACCTACGAGGTGCTGGCTGGCGAGTTCGACGCTGCGATCGCCGACTGCAGGCGCATCATGGCCGAGTTCTCGCGGCCCTCCCCGTCGGTGTACCAGTACCTCGGCCTCGCCCACCTCTACCTCGGCCGCCGCACCGACACGCTGGCCGCGTACGACCTGCTCGACAAGGTCGACGCCTCGGGCGCCGCGACCGCGCGCGCCGATCTCGCGCTCGCGGAAGGGCGCCTTGGCGATGCGGCAGCGATCCTCGACAAAGGCCTCGCAGCCGATATCGCCGCACAGTCCGAAGATGCAGCCGAGGTCAAGCTCGCGATGCTCGCCGAGCTCAAGCTGCGCCGCGGTGACAAAGCCGGGGCACGCGCCGCCGCCGCCAAGGTGACGAAGGAGCCATTGCGCGTCCTGCAAGCCTCGCTCGTCCAGCTTGCGGTCGGCGACACCAAGCCGGCGCTCGCGACCGCCGCGAGCATGGCCACCGAGGTCGCGCCGAGCCGGCGTGCAATGGGCAAGCTGATCGAGGGCGAATCGTTCCGGATCGCGGGCAAGCCGGCACAGGCGATGATCGCGATCCAGGACGCGCTGCACATCCAGGACTCGCTCGTCGGGCACTTCTTGCTCGCGCGCGCCGCACTCGATGCGAAGAAGTACGCGGAGGCGTACTCCGAGCTGCGCACGTGCATCGCCAAGCGCGGCCAGATGGCGGCGACGCCCGACGACGTGCCGACGTATCGCTACGTGCCGCCGTTCACGTATTACCTCGCACAGGCCCAGGACGGCCTCGGCAACGCCGACGCGAAGGCCAGCTACCAGGCGTTCCTGGCGATGATGCACGACCCCGATCCGGCCGATCCGCTCGTCGCCGACGCGCGCAAGCACGTGCAGTAGCGTTGTTACATCCCGGGCGCGGTGCGCGCGTGGTATCCCCGCGCCATGCAGCTCCTTCCGACGACGATGGTCGGTTCCTACCCGCGCCCCGCGTGGTTCACGCACCAGCTCGCCGGCCGCGACGTGCTCGAGGCGTTCAAGGTCGCAGCGCACGCCGAGGCGTTCCACGACGCGACCCGCGTCGTGATCCGCGATCAAGAGGAGGCCGGGCTCGACATCCTGAGCGACGGCCAGATGTGGTTCGACGACTACCACATGGGCATCGGCTCGTTCCTCTGGTACTGGCTCGAGCGCACGCGCGGCTTCTCGTCGGAGAAGCTGCCGCACCCCGCGCGCGACAAGGCGAAGGGCCGCGACATCTGGGCGCTCGACGAGGCCGGCGGCGTCGCGGTCGAAGGCCCGATCGAGCGCGGCCCGGTGCGCATGGCGCTGATCTACGGCTGGGCGCAGCGCCACACGCAGAAGCCGATCAAGGCCTGTGTCGGTGCGGGCCCGGTACAACTCGCGACGCTCGCGCATTTCCGCGGTGGCCCCGCCGGCACGCCGAAGAACCGCTACGAGCTGTCGAAGGCGCTCGCCGACGTGTTCCGCGCCGAGATCAAGGAGCTCGTCGAGGCCGGCTGCAAGCACGTCCAGCTCGAGGATCTCGGCGCGTGGATGCCGCACCTGTCGGGCGACAAGGACTGGTCGTGGGTGAGCGAGACGATCGACCGCACGATGGCGGACATCCCGGCCGGCGTCGAGCGTGCGTGGCACTTCTGCATGGGCAACGCGTGGGGCAACAAGCTCGAGGGCATGACCGCGGGCGGCTACCGCGAGGTGCTGCCGCACTATCACGACGTCAAGGTCGACGCGTACGTGCTCGACTTCGCGTGCCGCGAGATGGCCGACGCCGATCTGCTCCGCAAGCTGCCCGCCGACAAGAAGGTGCACGTCGGCGTGATCGACGTGCGCACGCTCGAGATCGAGCACGCCGAGCAGGTCGCCGAGCGCGTGCGCAAGGTGCTCGCGCACATCGAGCCCGAGCGCGTGACGCTGACGACCGACTGCGGCCTCAAGCAACTCCCGCGCGTCGTCGCGATCCAGAAGCTCCGAGCCCTGGCGGAAGGTGCGGCGATCGTGCGAAAGACGTTGCGCTAACCCATAAGGAGGGAACATGAGCGTGCGTTGGACGAGGACTGCAAGGATCAGCCGTGGGAAGTTCATGGAGGCGATCGCGTGGGCGAAGGAGGCCGGCGGCTACGCCGAAAAGAAGTTCGGTCTGCCGAAGGTC
The DNA here is from genome assembly GCA_035500135.1 of Kofleriaceae bacterium. Taxonomy (GTDB): domain Bacteria; phylum Myxococcota_A; class Polyangia; order Haliangiales; family Haliangiaceae; genus JABFXX01. The sequence goes on along the minus strand of DATJXL010000234.1, from coordinate 9,054 downwards.
ACCGTATGGCTCGACGCGTTCGGTGACATCAACTCGATCCGGTGGTCGGTCGACTATCCGGATCTCGCCGCGATCGACAAGGCGAACGCGCAGATGATGACCGATGCGGACTACTGGAAGCTGGTCGAGCGCGCGAGCAAGAACGAGCTGTTCATCGACGGCTCGATCGTCGATACGGTCTCGCGCGCGATCTGAGCGGCTACCGCTCGGGCTGCAGCACGAACCAGTGAAACACGCGGTACGGGCCGCTGGCGACGATCGTGAATTCGACGTCGCCAGCGTCGTCCGGCATCGCGTGTTTCGGCAGATCGAACGTCAGCTCGCTGAACCTGCCATCGGGCGCGGCGACCGTGAGGTGGCCGAGCTCCTTGTCGCCGGCGAGCAAGCGCAGCGTGATCGGGCGATCGAGCGTCTCGTGAAACGGATACGCGCGCTGGCCGCCGGTCCGGATCACGACGCGCGCGGCCTTCGCGGGATCGATCGCGACCGTGAAGCGCTCGCTCGGCGCGCCGCCGCTCGCGCGGATCGTGCGGCCGCCGTCGATCACGAGCCCCTGCGAGCCGACCTCGCGCTCGACGATCGACCACCGCGCGGTCGGATCGCCGAAGTGGCGCTGGCCGAGCGCGCCCCACCAGTGGTGTGCGTGCTCGCTCGCGATGTCGGCGATGTCGACGCGGTCGACGATCGTCCAGCCCGGGTGATCGTTGAGCGGGCGCTCTCCCGTGCCAACGTGATCCCAGGTCGCGGTGAGGATCTGCATGTCGCCTTCGCCGACGAGGCGGCGCTTCTCGAACCCGGGCAGGAGCGTCGTGTGCAGCAGCACCTCGCCGAAGAACTCGCCCTGCCCCATCCAGCCCGGGTAGTACGCGAAGTGCGTCGGGCGCTGCTCGGGCGGCAGGCTCTCGAGAAACTCGAAGCGCGCGCCCGGCCCGTTGTTCGCGACCTCGGCCTGATGGTTCGTGACGAGGCCGAGCATGTCGTAGACGCGACCATCGCCGTAATACGCGATCGCGCCGGCGTCGTGGAACATCACGCTCGCGTCGGGAAGCTTGGCGTTCAAGTAGTTTCCGATCGCGACGACCTGCGTGTTCGTATCCATCGCGCCCTGCGCGAACAGCAGCATGTCGGAGCGCATGCCGGGCGCCGCGCCGTACGCGAACGCGGCGAGGCCGACGCCCGCCGCCGCGTGCCACACGTGCCGCCCCCACACCGGAAGCCGCGGCGGCGGCGCGAGCGCGCAGCCGATCGGGATCGCGAGCAGCGGGAACGCCGCCGCGACGTAGCGGTAGTTCTGGAAGCTCCACAGGCCCGACGACGCGACCACGCCGAACATCAGCGCGAGCGGCGCGCCGATCGCGAGCGCGCACACGAGGTAGCGGCGCTCGCGTCGCGCCCACAGCACGAGCCGCACCGCGCCGGCGAGATACAACACCGCCGCGACGCGCGGCCACACGAGCGGGCTCGTGCCATCCCAGAACAGGCCGCGCACCATGCGGCCCGACAGCGTCCACACGGTGTCGAGCCAGTACGACCAGTCGAAGCCGGGCAGATAGAAGTGGCTCTTCGCGACGCCGGTGTTCGGGAAGAAGTGGCCGGCGAACGCGCGGTTCGCGGCGAGCCACAGCGCGGGCGCGGCGAGCGGTGCGAGCCACCACGCGGCGGCACGCGGTGTGCGCCGGCGCTGGATCGCGCACGCGACGCACACGGCCGCGGCGACGAGCGTCATCTCGGGCCGCGACAGCGACAGCGCCGCCAGGCACGCGCCGAGCCTCTTCGTCGGCGGCCCGGTGCGCTCGGCGCGTGCGAGCAGGAGCAGCGCCGCGATCGCGAGCGCGGCCGCGAAGCCGACCTCCATGCCCGACAGCGAGCACCACGCGAACGGCGCGATCGCGAGCGCGAACGTCGCGGCCGCGATCCCCGCGAGCTCGCCGCCGCGATCGCGCGCAAATCGATACGCACCGAGCGCGACCGCCGCGTAGAGCAGCGCGCCGAGCCCGAACGCGACCCACACGAGCGCGTGGCCGCGCGCGCCGAGCGTCCAGAACGGCGCGATCACGACCGGCCACAAGACGCTCGTCGAGCCGGCCGAGTAACCGCCGCCGGGAAAGTACGTGAACGGCTGGCCGCGCCCGATCTGCTTGGCGTACGTGAGGTAGATGTAGCTGTCGTCGAGCGGCAGCCCCATGTGCTCGGTGTGCGCGAGCGTGGTCGCGGCGAACGTCCACGCGATCGCGACCGCGGCGACCGCGATCGCGATCATCGGGATGCGCTTGGTCAGGGCCATCCGGCGGCCGGCGTGCGCACGGCGGCCAGCGCGAGGTGCTGGAAGCGAAACTGGCGCTCGCGCTGGTAGTCCCCGCACATCTCGAGCGCGAGCTCGTTGAAGTCGAGCGAGCGCACCCAGCGAAAGCCGCACTCGTAGAGCAGCGGCAGGATGTCGTCGCTGCCGAAGCGCGTCGGCTCGCCGAGCTCCTCGACCAGCGCGCGCTGCTCGCGCGCCGCCGCCTGGGCCTGCTCGCTGCGCTCGTTTCCGGTCGCGAACCGCTTGCCGACGAACTCGAACGCGACGAGCGAGCGCGGGTCGAGCCCGGATGCGAGCCGGGTCGCGGTCGCGCGCACCGCGCCTTCGGTCAAGTACGACACGACGCCCTCCCAGATCACGAGCGCCGGCTCGTGCGGATCGAGCCCGCTCGCGACGAGCCGCTCGACCGGGTTCTCGCGCTCGAAGTCACACGTGACGTACGTCGCCGCGTCGAGCGGGTAGCCGTCGAGATGCGCGAGCCGCTCGCGCTTCGCGCCCTGCGTCGCGGGATGATCGACCTCGAAGAAGCGCACGCCGGCGCGCGGCAGGCGCGCGGCGCGCGTGTCGTAGCCGGCGCCGAGGATGACGATCTGCCGGATCGACAGCCGATCGACCGCGAGCCCGACCAGCCGATCGAGGTAGGCGACGCGCAGCGCGAGCCATAGCTCCATCGGCGGAAATCGCGTGTCGAGCCGGCGCGCGATCTCGTGGCCGTCCGCGCCCGCGAGCGCCTCGGCCCACGGGTCGACGAACAACGGCTTTGGCCACCGGCTCGCCCGCGCGCGATACGCGCACACCATCAGCGCGGTCTTCGACGCGGAGCTCGTGTGATCCACGAACGCGTCTTATCACTTCTTCTCGAGGTGCGCGACCAGGCCGTTGTACGCGGAGGTGACGCGCATCGACAGCTCGGTCGCGGCCTTCTGCTTCTGCGGATTTCCCGCGTGCATGTCGGGGTGGTACTTGCGCATGAGCTGGCGATACGCGCTCTTGATCTGCGCGAGGTCGGCGCCGACCGACAGGTCGAGCACCCGGTACCACTCGGCGACCTGCGCTTCGGGCGTGCCCGGCCGCGGCGGCCGCGCGCTGCTGGTGGTGCTGCCGTTGGTCGCGCTCGCGGTCGACCACGTGCCGCCGCGCGCCGCCTGCTCCTTCATGCGCCGGAACGCTTCGTCGGCGGCCGCGCGCTGCTTGGCATCGCGCTCGTCGCGCTCGCGATGCACGCGCCCCGCGCGTTCGCGCGCCGCCTTGTCACGCGCCGCGCGCGCCGCGGGGTTCGCCAGCGCGAGCTTCGCGACCGCGCTCGGCTCGCGTTGCCCCGCCCGCTCGCGCGCCGCCTTGCGCGCCGCGAGCTCGCTCTGCAGCGCCGCGCTCTCGACGTGCGACAGCGGCTCGTCGTCGACGATCACGAGCGACGTCAGCTTCGACAGCCCCGACTGCGCGCTCTCGAGGATGCGGCGCGAGATGCTCACGTCATGACGATAGCACCTAGTCGCCGTGCAGGATGGTCGCGCCCGTTCCGACGACGTACGCGTCGGTCGCGGTGCCGGTCACGCCGAGCAGGGTCGCGGTCGATCCCATCGGCTGCACGAAGGTCCAGCTCGAGCCGTCCCAGTGCCCGATGTCCTTGCTCGCGACGCCGAAGATATCGGTGGCCGCGCGCGCCCACATGCCCTGGATCACCTTGCCGCTCGTGCTGTGCCCCGTCCACGACGCGCCGTGATCGGCCGAGACCAGCGTCTCCTTGTTCGCGATCGCGCTCGTGACCCAGACGTCGGTCGCCGATACGGCGAGCACGGCGAAGTACAGCTCGTCACCGGCGGGATCGTCGGCGGTCGGCATGCCCCAGCTGGTCGTGTAGTGGTTGATGACGGCGCTCTCGCCGGTCGTCCAGACGTCGCTCGAGCTCGATCCCGAGATGCCGAGCAGCGTGCCGCCGATCGGCGTGGACCCCCACGCCGATCCATTCCAGTGATGCCCGATCCCGGACTCGCCGACCGCCCACACGTCGTTGCCCGCCGAGCCCCACACGGCGGTGAAGTTGTCGGTTTGCCCGCTCGTCGGACTCCACGACGAGCCGTCGTAGTGAAGCAGCGTCCCGGAGTCGCCGACCGCCCACGCATCGCTCGCGTTCGCCGCCCATACGCCGGTCAGATTCTGCGTCGTTCCACTCGTCATCGCCGTCCAGCCGGTGCAGCGGCGCAGCACGATCGTGCCGCCGTCGCCGACGGCGAACACGTGGTCGTCGTCGGCAGCCCATACGGCGAGCAGGTTGATGGTCGCGCCGAGCGACGCGTCCTCGCTGCACCACTGCCCGGTCGGGCAACTCGGCGTGCACGGCATCGCGTCGCTCCCGGTCGCGAGGCTGCCGTCGCGCGCGGCGTCGCAGCAGCTGCCGTCGCCGCCGCCGTCACCACCACCACCGCCGCCACCACCGCCACCGTCACCGGTCGCCGAATGCGAGGAGCCGCACGCGAACAGCCCGGCGAGAACGAGCGCTCGCACGCTCAGGGCTGGACGTAGACCGTGATGACCTCGCTGAAGTCCTCGTGCCACTGCCAGTGCCAGTCGTGATGGTAGAGGTGAAAGTCGCGCTCGACATCGAGGTGACAGTCGTCGAAGAACGTGCCCTGGGAGTCGAAGAAGTCGCATGCGCCGGTGTTGCCGTAGCCGTGCCATCCACCCCACCAGCCGCGGTGGTGACCCTGGCTGGGCTGGCAGTCGCCAGTATAGATGAAGCCGCACTTCGTGTAGCCCGGGTTCGACGGATCGGGCTCGGCGCAGATTCGCTGCTCGCTCGTCGTGTCGTCCGAGCCGCTGCACGCCGCCCACAAGATCGGTTCGCTGAGCGGCGTGAAGTAGTTGCCGTAGAACGCGCCCTGCTGGAGCGTCCACGCCGCGATCTCCCCGGCGTCGGGTGTCAGCGCGTTGTTCGGGCCACGCATCGAGATCGGCACCGCGACGTCGAGGTCGTTCGTGCGCGCAAACAAGCACGCGCTCAACCAGCGCTGATCGCGATCGTCGAGCGGGCGATTCACCCAGTCCGGGGCGACGCCGATCTCGCCGAGATACGGCTGGTCGTTCGAGTCGTAGACAGTGACACCGCTCGGCAGCGCGCAGCTCACCATATAGGACAACACGTCTTGCGCGCCGGCATCGACGAGATCCTGCGCGACCGCGTTCAGCGAGAGCCCGCCACCGATGTGCGGACCCGACGTCAGACGGTTCGACGCGAGGCGGTTCGACGCGAGACGATTCGACGCGAGACGATTCGACGCGAGTCGGTTGTAGACGACCTCGTCTTGCGACGTCGAGCTGACGTCATCCTGCGCCACGCAACCAACGAGCGACACCGCCACCAAGGAAACGACTAGCCGCATGACCCCATGGTCCCAGCAGCCAGAAAACCGTGCAAGATTAATAATTTAACTACACCGACGCTGGAGTGAGTCGATCAGCGCACACGCCGCTCACGCGACCTCGCCTACCCACACACCGGGTGGAAGCGGATACGGTGCCCACCCTTCGACGTCGAGCGCGTCGCCGTCGACGACGCCGCCGTAGATCCGCGCGCGGCTCCGGCCGATCGCGACCCTCGCGCCGTGTGCGACCAGCTCCTCCACACGCGTCTTCAGCGCACTCACATCGATAAGTGACTTCTGCGTAACAGCCAATACGCTGTCGGGCGCGCTCATCGCGATCGTCATTCCGGTCGCGCGCGCGATGCTCGCGGCGAGCGCGAGCTCGGCCGGGCCGCCCTCGACGTAGAACGCGACGACCTCGACGTCACCGCTCGGCGCTTCGGCCGGCGCGATCACCGCGCGCATCGCGTCGCAGAACGCGCGCGTGCTCGGAAAGCGATCGGCGGGCTCGGGCGCGAGCGCGCGCGCGATCGGCTCGTCGATCGATGGATCGATGTCGACGTGGGCCGACGGTCGTGGCCGCGGACCGTGCTGCTGCAAGTAGCTCTGCACGATCCCGGGCGTACCGCCGAACGCGGGTGCACCGGTGAGCATGTGGAACGCGAGCAGCGCGATCGCGTAGACGTCGGTGCGCGCGTCGACCGGCTGGCCCTTCATCTGCTCCGGCGCCATCGCCGCGGGCGTGCCGAGCATCGTGCGCGACGACGTCAGGCTCGGGTTGTTGTCGCCGAGCAGCTTCACGAGCCCGAAGTCGAGCAGCACCGGGCGCGCGCCGCGCGAGTCGTGGCCGAGGATGACGTTCGACGCCTTGACGTCGCGATGGACGAGGCCCTGCGCGTGCGCGACGTCGAGCGCGTCGCACAGCGGCTCGAGGATCGCGAGCATCTCGATCGGCGGCAGCGCGCGCCGCTCGTGGATCACGTCGCGCAGGCTCGGGCCCTCGATGAACTCGAGCACGAGGTACGGGCGGCCGTCTGCGAGCGCGCCGTGGCCGAGCGCGCGCACGACGTGGCGATGATCGAGTCGCTCGATCGCCGACAGCTCGCGCTCGAAGCGCGTCAGCGCGTCGTGCGATCGCACGAGCTCGGCGTGCAGCACCTTGATCGCGACGAGCGAGCCGTCGTCGGTGCGCGTCGCGCGCCACACCTGGCCGAAGCCGCCCTCACCCACCAGACGATCGATCCGGTAGCCATCGATATGCGGAGCGGGCATCGCGCTCGACACGAGCGCGTCCATCATGCTCGTATTTTTCGGTCGCCGGTTACTGCTGCTGGACATCTACGATCAGCACCAGCGTAACGAAGCTTGCGTTCGAACGCGACGTAGTCCTAGGTAGGACGGCGACTCCAGATCGGGTCGCGGCGGGCGAGCTCGACGAGCTGAGCTCGTAATGGCTCGGAAAGCCTGCGCGCGCGGGTCGCGAGCGCGCCGATCTCGAGCCGAAGCTGCTCGAACAAGCTTTCGATTCCGGCGAGTGCCACGTCCCACCGCTCGGGGCGACCTGCGACAGCTTCGAGTGCGGCCAGCACGACGCGGTCCTCGTCGCCGAGGCCAGGCTCGGCCGCGAGGCGATCGACGAGCGCGACGAGCTCGATGCGGTCCGCTTCGCCGTCGCGCGCCGCGAGCACGCGGGCGAGCAGCAAGCGATCGGGATGCGTCGTGCCTTCGCTCGCACGCTCCTGCAGCGCGAGCGCGCGGCGCGCGAGCTGCAGCGCCTCGTCGTGCTGGCCGAGCCACAGCCACTGCTCGGCCAGGTTGTGCGCGCCGACCCGCTCGAAGTGCGCCTGCCCGCTCTCGCGCGCGAGCTGGATAACGAGGCGGAGGTCCTGCTCGGTGCGATCGATATCGCCGCGCACCGTCCACAACCACGCTCGGTTGCCGTACGCCGCCGCGAGATGAAAGCGATCGTCGTGCTTCCAGCAGCGATCGAGCATCTCGGCGAACACCTGCTCCGCTTCATCGACCTCGCGCAGATCGGCGAGCACGCAACCGAGCAAGAGCGCCGCGATCGTCGCCGGTTCGTCGAGCTCACGGGCGAGCGCCTCGCACAGGACGCGGCGCAGCGGATCCGCGCACTCGGCGAACCGCTGCTCGCGAAACAACGCGCGCGCGTCCGCGAGATCGAGGTGCAGCGCCAGCTCGGGGTGCGCTGCCGCGCCGAGCCGAGCGCGCGCACGGTCGGCGACCTGCTTCGCGCCGGCGAAGTCCTCGCGGAAGTCGAGCACGATGCTGAGCTCGATCAGCGCCTCGACCTCGAGCGCGAGCTCGCCGTGCTCGTGCGCGACCGCGGCGGCCTCCTCGAGGTCGACGAGCGCCTCGCGCATGCGCTGGACGCGATAGCGCGCGCGGCCGCGCCCGAGCAACGCGCGGCCGCGCTCGAGGCTGCGCGCGGTCAGGTGCCGGAGCGCGCCCGACCACGCTTGATCGGCGTCGAGCGCGTGGTGATCGCGCGCGGCGCGCTCGCCGATCTGCGCGTACGCGGCCGCCGCCGCCGCCGCGTCGCCGACCGCCTCGGCATGGCGCGCCACGCGCTCGGCAGCGTCGCCGCCGGCGCCGCGCCAGTGCGCGAGCGCGGCTTCGTGCAGCGCGGCGCGCTCGTGCTCGTCGGTGGTAGTGTACACGCCTTCTTCGACGAGCGCCTGGCGAAACGCGAAGCCGCCGGCGGTCGTGCGCAAGATGCCGGCGCGCTCGAGCTCGGCGAGGCCGACGTCGACGTCGATCGTCGTGGTCGCACCGCCGCGGCGCTCGACCGCGTCGACGATCGCGACGACCTCGTCGCGCGCGAAGTCGCCGCCGAGCACCGCGCACACGCGCGCGAGCGCCGCGAGCTCGGCGCCCAGTGGAGCGAGCTCGCGCGCCGCGAGCCACGGGCCGAGCGCGGCCGGCGCGAGCTCGTCGAGCGCGGTCGTGTCGAGGTACGGCGCGCCGCCCGGGCGCTCCTTGATCGCGCCGCGCTCGTGGATGTCGCGCGCGAGCATCGCGAGGTGGAGCGGGTTGCCGCGCGCGATCGCTGCGAGCCGGCGCAGCGCGCGCAGCGGCGGATACTCGGCCGGCCGCAGCAGCGCCGCCGCGAGCGCGACCGCGGCATCCTCGTCGAGCGGCGGCAACGGCTCGCGGCGATAGCGCTCGGCGCGCCGGCCGAGCTCGGGGCGCCGCGTGTCGATGCGCGGCGCCGCGACGCCGACGATCCACAGCGGCAGCGGCTCGCCGCCGAGTGTCGCGTACTCGAGCGCGTCGTACAGCTCGTGATCCGCGAAGTGGAGGTCGTCGAGGACCACCGCGGTCGGCCGCTCGCGCGCGGCCGCGCGGAGCGCGTCGCCGATCGCGCGC
>DATJXL010000233.1:0-15043 GCA_035500135.1 Kofleriaceae bacterium | reverse complement strand
ATCCAGTTCGGCGAGAAACAGGTTCTGCGCGGACTGTCGCTGCGCATCGTGCCTGGGAAAACCACTGTCATCGTCGGTCGTAGTGGATCAGGAAAATCCGTACTGCTGAAGTTGATGATGGGACTTCTCAACCCGAGTCGCGGGCGCGTGACGCTGTTCGGAAAAAACGTCGCCGAGGCAACCCAGGTCGAGTTGCTGGAATTGCGGAAGCGCATGGGCATGCTGTTCCAGAACTACGCGCTGTTCGACGCGCTGCCGCTCGAGGAGAACGTCGGGTTCTCGCTCCTCGAGAACACGCACATGAAGCGCAGCGAGATCATGCCGATCGCGCACGAGCTGATCCGCATCCTCGGGCTCGGCGGCAGCGAGCTGCTGTTGCCGTCGGAGCTGTCGGGCGGCATGAAGAAGCGCGTCGCGCTCGCGCGCGCGCTGTGCAGCAACCCGGAGGTCGTGCTGTTCGACGAGCCGACGACCGGTCTCGATCCGATCATGATCGAGAAGGTCGACGAGATGATCGCGCTGGCAGTCCGCCAGTACCAGATCACGAGCGTGATCATCAGCCACGACATGGCGAGCACGAAGCGGCTCGCCGATCACGTCGCGTTCCTGCACGACGGCAAGATCATCTTCTACGGCACGTACGACGAGCTGATGACGAGCGAGCTGCCGCCGATCCGGTCGTTCGTCGAGGGCGCGCGCACGTCGCGGCTCGCGCGCGGCAGCGAGATCACCGGCGGCGAGCCGGTCCCGGCCCCGGTCGACGCGCCGATCACGGACGAGCCGATCATCGAGCTCGTCGACGTCTACAAGACGTTCGGCCAGAAGCACGTGCTGCGGGGCGTGAACCTGCCGATCTATCCCAAGCGCACGACGGTGCTGATCGGCGCGTCGGGCTCGGGCAAGAGCGTCATCATCAAGCACATCATGGGCCTGTTCAAACCGACGAGCGGGCAGATCAAGGTGTTCGGCAAGGACATCGTGCCGATGAACGACATCGAGCTGAACGAGGTGCGCAGCCATTTCGGCCTGTTGTTCCAGCACGCGGCGCTGCTCGACTGGCTCAGCGTCGAGGACAACGTCGCGTTTCCGCTGCGCGAGCGCACGAAGCTGCCGGCCGGCGAGATCCGCCAGCGCGTCACCGAGATCCTCGAGCGCTTGAACCTCGCCGACATCCGCAGGCGCATGCCGGCCGAGATCTCGGAAGGTCAGAAGAAACGCGTGGGCCTGGCGCGCGCGATCGTGATGAAGCCCGAGATCATGATCTACGACGAGCCCACGACCGGTCAGGATCCGCTGCGCACGCGCGATGTCGACGACATGATCGAGCGCACGCAGCGCGAGTTCGAGATCACGAGCATCGTGATCAGCCACGACATGGCGTCGACGTTTCGCATCGCCCACATGATCGCGATGCTGTACGAGGGCGAGATCGCGGCGTACGGGACGCCGGCGCAGGTGCGCGCGTCGAAGAACGAGCACGTGCAGCACTTCATCCACGCGGGTTCGGTATAATTCGGGTCCGTGCGCGCGCGTCGAGGGGTCAAGGCCATCGCGGGGATGTCGGGTGCGCAGGCGGCTGCGGCCGACCTCGCGCGGATGCGTGCGCCGGAAGATGCGCCGGCGATCGACGAGGCGATGCTCGAGTCGGCGCGCGGCGTGCTCGCGTCGTTCGACACCTACTTCAAGTCGTCGCGCACGTATCCCGAAGGCTACCCCGCGCGCGAACGGTTCCTCACCACGCTCGACGAGAAGCTGCGCGCGCATCACGAACGCTACGGCGACCTCGTCGCCGAGCTCACGCCGAAAGGCGCGGCGGTCGAAGGCCAGCCGGTGTTCGAGACCGAGCGCGCCGAGCAGAACCTGTGGTACCCGCTGTATCGCGACGGCATTCGCGAGCTCACGCTCGAGCCAGGCATGCCGCGCGACGAGGCCGTCGAGCTGGTCAAGGCGCTCGTGACGCTCGGGACCACCGCGGTCGGGGACGGCGACGACGGCGAGGACGACGCGGTCACGCTGCTCTGGGACTACGACTTCGAGCACGTCAGCTACGTCGCGATCGACACGTTCGTGTCGGGCGGCGGCGGCGATACCGAGGCCGTGGCGCGCCTCGAGCGCATCCGCGACATCGTCACCGTCGGCATGATGAAGGATTTCGCGATCGCGAATCTCGCGGGGTCAGGCCTCAACCGCGAGATCGGCATCGCGCGCAAGCTCAAGAGCATCGCGCTCAACAAGGCCGACCTCACGTTCCTGCAGACCGAGAACCTCGGCGCGCTCGCCGAGCTGCCGGCGCGGGTCGAGAGCGCGGGCGAGGCGCTGTTCGCGATCTCGCCGGCCGAGCGCGATGCGTTCGCGGCGGCGCTGCAGGGCGACGACGAGCTGCTCGACAAGTTTCTCGAGGCCGCGATCCGCGCGCTCGTCACCGAAGGCGGCAGCGGTGACGTCGGCGCGCTGTGCGCGCGCATCGAGCAGTTCTTCACGTCGACGGTCGTCGGCGGTCAGTTCCAGCGCGCGACCGGGCTGCGCCGCCGCGCCCAGGCCGTGCTCGAGAATCGCGGTGGCACGCCGGTGCGCGCCGAGATCGTCGACGCGGTGGACCGTGCGATGTCGTCGGACGCGGCGATCGCCGCGATCCTCGGCGCGCTCGCGAAGCGCGGCGACGGCGAGCTCGCGGAGCTGTACGCGTTGATCGAGGCGCTACCCGCGCGCGCGGCACCCGGGCTCGTGCGCGCGCTCGAGCAGGTCGCCGAACGCCCGCGCCGCCGCGCCGTGTGCGACGTGGTCGCGAAGTGGGGGCCGCGCGCGCTCGACGCGGCAACCGCGGTGCTGCCGCAGAGCGGCGAGGACTACGCGATCGACATCCTGTACCTGATCCGCAAGATCGGCAGCGAGCGCGCGATCGCGGTGCTCGAGGAGGCGACGCGCCACGGTGCGGCTGCGGTGCGCGCCGGCGCGGTGCGCTTGTACGTCGAGGTCGCGCCGCGCGAGCCAGCCGGCAAGCGTGCGCGCACGGCGTTGCGCGATCCCGACTCGCTCGTGCGCGCCGTCGCGGTCGAAGCGATCCTGCGGCTCGCGCCGAGCGGCGCGGGCGCCTGGATCGAGGAATTGATCCACGCCGACGGCTTCGCGAAAGCCGACGCGACCGAGAAGGCGCGCTTGTTCCTCGCGTACGCGCGCCTCGGCGGCGACGAGGCGGCCGCCGAGCTGATGGAGCGGCTCGGCCAGCGGAACTTGCTGATGTCGGCGCGCGTCGACGAGGAGCGCGCGGCCGCGGCGCGCGCGCTCGCGCAGATCGGCCACGAGCCGGCGCGCGCCGTGATCGAGAAGCTCGCGAAGGCAAAGATGGCGCGATCCGCGTTGAGCGAGGCGTGCACCGAGGCACTCGCGGTGTTCGGGCAGGCGGCGCCGGTCGAGCCCGCGCCGGCGCCGGTCGAGCCCGCGCCGGCACCGGTCGCCGCGCCGGTCGCCGCCGCGCCGAAGCCACCCGATACGTTCGTCTCGTTCAAGCCGAAGGGCGGCAAGAATGGCTGACCCCAGCGACGACACGCGCGATGTCGAGGCGATGCCCGTCTATCGCGACTACCTGCGCGCGATCTACGTGATGTTCAAGTCGGCGTTCGTCTACGAGACGAACAACGACACGTTGCGCGTCTCGTGCGAGCGGGTCGCCGCGGTCGCGAACAAGATCCGCACGCACCTCGACGATGTCGCGAGCCTCGAGCTGATCGCGGAAGGCGCGTACGTCAACCGCGCGCTGGTCAAGCTCGACACGACGCTGTTCGATCAGAGCGATTACCTGTACGCGATCTTCGCCACGCTCGGCATCACCGCGATCGCGGCGGTCGACGAGACGAGCGCCGCCGACTGGGTCGAGCTCGTGAGCGCGTTCAAGCGCTGCGTCGGGCCGGGCGGCGATTTTCGCGACTTCGCGAACACGACGCTGGAGAACATTCGCATCAGCGCGGCCGAAGGCGCCGCGGCGCGCGGCGGCATGGCGGTGACGGCGCGGTTCCGCGCGCTGCGCGCCTACGCGACGACGGTCATCTCGATCAACGAGGTGATCGACGCGCTGCGCGGCGGCCGCCAGCTCCGGCCGATGTGGATCAAGCGCCCGCTGCAGGAGATGGTGTCGCTCGTCGACGAGGCGAGCGCGCTCCTGCTCGCGCTCGCGCACCTGAAGCGCCACAAGCTGTCGATCGCGCATCATCTGACGAACACGGCCGTGTTCGCGATGTGCGCGGCTCGGCCGCTCGGCTTGCCACGCCGGTTCGTCGCGCAGCTCGCGATGGAGGCGGCGCTGCACGACATCGGCCGCGCGTTCGCCGTCGAGAGCCAGCAGCTCGTGCACTCGGCCGCCGAGCGGACGTTCGCGCTCGAGACCGTGCGTCGGCTCGTCACGGCCGGCCACTTCAACGACCGGATGATGGCGCGCGCGGTGTGCTGTTACGAGGTGCGGCGGTGGGCGTCGCGGCGCGCCGAGCCGGCGGGCGACACGCCGTATCCGTTCTCGCTCGCCGGCCGCACCAAGCTCGTCGCGGTCGCGCACGCTTACAGCTTGCTGACGACGCCTCTGCGCGAGCGCTCGTCGCTCTTGCCCGACGAGGCGCTGCGCGTGATCGTCGCCGACTCCGGGCGCCGCTACGACGAGGTCGCGGTCAAGCTGCTGGTCAACGCGCTCGGCGTGTATCCGGTCGGTTCGACGATCGCGCTGTCCGACGGCCGGCTCGCGGTCGTGCTCGAGGCCACCTCGGCCGCGGCCGGCCGGCCGCGCGTCAAGGTCGTGCGCGAGACCGACGGCACCGTCGTCGATGGCGCGCTGCTCGATCTCGCGGCGCCGGAGGGCGCACGGCTGCGCGTGCAGCAGTGCGTCGACGGCGAGGCCTACGACGTCAACGCGCCGGCGTTCTTGCTGAGCTGATGCGGGCGCGGCGTCGGCTACGGCGTCGGCGCACGGCAGCGGCGGCAGCATCGGCTTCGGCGAGCGGCAGCGGCTACGGCTAACGGCAGCGGCAGCGGCACGCGGCAGCGGCTACGGCTTCAACCGGTCTTTCGCCGCCGCCGCCGCCGCCATGCCTTCGCGCCAGCCACAGCGCTGCGCCGCCGCGTACGCGGCGTCGTAATTGCTCGCGGCCGACACGCGATCGCCGAGCGCGGCGTACAGCGTGCCGAGGTTCGACAGCTGGCGCGTGACGCCGACGAGATCGCCTTGCTCGCGCGACAGATCGAGGGCGCGTCGCACGAACTTGATCGCAGTCATGAAGTCGCCGCGCGCGTGATAGACACCGGCGAGGTTGCCGAGCACCTTCGACGCGCCGAGCTGATCGTCGATGTCCCGCGCGAGCTCGAGGCCCTGTTGCAGGAACTTCTGCGCGCGGTCGAGCTCCTTCTGCCGCACGCACACGCGGCCGAGGGCGGTCAACAGGCGCAGCGCGAGCCGCCGCACGTCGCTCGACGTACCGCCTTGTGCGAGCTCGAGCGCGCTCATCATCAGCTCGATCGATCTCGCGAGATCGCCGCGCTTCTCGTATGCCTCGCCGAGATCGGCGTGGACCTCGGCGATCAGCGTCTTGTTACGCGCGTCGAGCGCGCCGTTCAGCGCGGCCTCCAGCTCCGGTTGCGCGGCGTCGAGCTCGCCGAGTGCGAGCAGCACGCGGCCGCGGAGCCGGCGCATGCGCCCGATCAGCTCGGGATCGTCCTCGGCGTGCGCGGCGGTCACGCCCTCGGCGGCGATCGCCTTCGCGCCGGGAAGGTCGCCGAGCTCGAGCAATAGCTCGCCGAGCCGCAACGTGTCGTCGGCAAACCGCCGCTTGCCGCCGGCCGCGCGCGCGAGCTCGCGCGCCTTCTTGACGATCGCGGCGGCGCGCTGGCGCTGGCGTCCGCGCACCGCGTCGTCGGCGGCGCGCGCGTACCATCCGAGCGCGCGCGCGTGGTCGCCGCCGTCGCGAAAGTGCTCGGCGACGATCTCGTCGGCGACCGCGCGCTCGGGCGCGGCTTCGAGCGCGCCGGCGATCGCGAGATGGACCTTCGCGCGCACGTCGCGTGCGAGTCGTTCGGTGACGACGTCGCGCGCGCTCGGCTCGGCCACGCGCAAGCCGTCGTCGTCGCGCGCGACGAGCCCGCGCGCGACGAGTAGCTCGAGCTCGCGATCGATGCCGTCGCCCCCGCCGAGCCGGCTGCATACCGACTGCAAGAGCTCGATCGCGATCGGCTCGCCGAACACCGCGATGCACGCGAGCACGTCGCGCGCGCGGGCCGGCAGCGCGTCGATGCGCGCGGCGAACAGCTCGCGCAGCCCTCCGGGCGCGGCGGCAGAGGCGAGGTCTCCGGTCACGGTCCAGCGCCCGCCGACCGCGCGCAGCAAACCTTGATCGACGAGCGCGCGCAGCGCTTCGAGCGCGAGCAGCGGTGAGCCACCGGCGCGCGCCGCGATCGCCGCCGCGAGCTCTCGCGGTGGTGGCGTCGGTGCGAGCGCCCCGGCGACGAGCTGGGCGATGGCGTCGTCGGGCAGCGCCCCGAGCACGATCGCGTGCAGGCCTGCCGCAGCGGCGCGCGCGGCATCCCACGGCAGCGGATATCCCGGCCGCGTCGTGACGATCGTCGTCACGCCGACGATCGGCTCGGTCACGCAGCGCGCGACCAGCGCCGACGTGATCGGCTCGGCCAGGTGAAGATCGTCGACGAGGAGCGCGAGCGGCACGCGCGCCGCGAGCAGCTCGATGCCGGCACGCAGCGCGCCGACGAGCGCGAGCCGCTCTTCGGCTTCGCCGAGGCCTTCGCGCCCGCCGCCGCCCTCGAAGTAGCGCGCGAGCAAGCGGCCTTCGGGCGCGCCGAGGCCGAGCGCGCGAAAGCCGTCGGTCGTGCCGCCGAGCGCGGCCGCGAGCTGGCGCAGTGCGGCCTCGATCCGGCTGGCACGGCCGTGCGGTGCGAGCCGGAGCGCGAGCTGGTGCTTCGCGGCGCGCCGTGCGGCGAGCTCCTCCAGCACGCGCGTCTTGCCGGCGCCGGGCTCGCCGGAGATCACGATCGCGCGGCCGACCTTCGCGTCGTCGGCCGCGCGCGCGACGGCGTCGAGCAGCGGCGTGCGGCCGACCGTCGGCGGCCGCGCCAGCACGCCGGGGCTGTCGCTCGGCGCGCGCAGCGTCGCGACCTCGTAGATCGGCACGGCGGCGGCGCGGCCCTTGAGCCGCACCGCTTCCACCGGGCGCAGCACGACGCGGTCGTGCAAGCTCGCGCGCACGCGCTCCGACACCACGATCTTGCCGGCCGCGACCGTCGCCGCGAGCCGCGTCGGCAGCTCGACCGTGTCGCCGGCGGGCGAATAGCTCCCGGTCTGCTCGACGACCGCGGCGCCGCCGTGGATCGCGCACGTCGCCTCGACGTCCCTGCGCGTCGCGATCAGATCGCGCACCTCGAGCGCGGTCGCCACGGCGCGCTCGGCGTCGTCGGCGTGCAGCGCGTGCAGACCGAACGCGATGATCGCGCCCGTGCCGGCGTGACGCTCGAACGTGCCGCCGCGGCGCGCCGCGATCGCCGCGAGCTCGCCGTACAGCTCGGCGAGCACGCCCGCCGAGTCGTCGCCCGCGACCGCCGCGCCGCCGAGATCGAACACCGCCACGACGAGATCGCGGCGCTGCCCGGCCGCGCGCGGCTTCATCTGCGCGAGCTCGTCCATCACGCCGGTGTTCAAGAACCGCCGCAGGTCGGCGAACTTGTCCTGCGCCGCCGCCGCGGCGGCGAGCGCGGTCGACGCGCCGCACTCGCCGCAGAACTTCGCGGTCACCGGCAGCGGCTGGCCGCAGCTCGGGCACGGCCGCAGCAGCGTGTCGGCGGACGCGCCCGGTGGCAGCGTCTCGGTGATCGCCGCCGCGAGCGCGAGCTTCATGTCGAGCGCGCCGGCCGGGCGCTGCGCCGGCGACTTCGCGAGCGCGCTATCGATGATCGCGGCGAGCTTCGCCGGCAAGTCGGGCCTCACGGTCGCGATCGGCGGCGCCGGCTTGCCGACGACCTCGGCGAGCAGCATCGCGATCGATCCCGAGTTGAACGGCGTATAGCCGACGAGCAGCTCGAACAAGATCGTGCCGACCGCGTACAGATCGGTCCGCCCATCCACCGCGTCGCCGTTGACCTGCTCGGGCGCCATGTACTGCGGCGTGCCGAAGATCATCCCGGTCTGCGTCAGCTTCGTCGCGACCTCGTGGTCCACGATCTTCGCGATGCCGAAGTCGAGCACCTTGACGAAATCGCGCTGCGTCGCGAGGTCCTCGACCATGATGTTGTCGGGTTTGAGATCGCGATGCACGATGCTCAATCGGTGCGCGGCCTCGAGCACGTCGAGCACCTGATCGATCACGCGCACGGCGCGCCGCGGCTCGAAGCGGCCGTCTTGCGCGAGCACCGTCTTCAGCGTGCGCCCGCGCAAGAACTCCATCGCGATGTAGAGCGTGCCGTTCGAGTCGCCGAAATCGAGCACGCTGACCGTGTTCGGGTGGCGCACCCGCGATGCCGCCTGCGCTTCGCGAAAGAACCGCTTCACGACCATCGGGTCGCCGGCGAGCTGCGGATGCAGCACCTTGATCACGGCGTCCGTGCCGAGCGGAGCTTGCTCGGCCTTGTACACCTTGCCCATCCCGCCCTCGCCGAGCAGCGAGTGGATGCGAAATTTCCCGGCGAGCACGCTGCCGATCATCGGATCGTGCGCCGCCGCGTCGGGATCCGCGACGATCGCGCCACAGTGCGCGCAGAACGGGGCACCGGCGCGCAGCTCGGCCTGACACGTCGCGCAGCGCTGCATCGGAGAGCCGCCGGCGGTCATTACCGCCGATCGTATCACGGCCGCTTCGAGGCCTCGCTAGACCGTCGTCGGCATCCCGACGTCCTCGCCGAGCACAGAGCGGAACGCGAGCCGCCTCACGGCGAGGTGCACGAAGGCGAGGTGGTCCTGCTCCTCGTGCATGCGCTTCTTGAACTGGCGCTTGGCTTCGCGATCGCCGGCCTCGTCGGCGAGCGCGAGCAGGAGGTCCCACCCCGCATTGTCGGTGAGCTCGGCCGCGAGCAGGGCGTGCAAGAGGTGCGGCAGCTGGTCGTCGCCATCGAGGATGACGTCCTCGATGCCTTTGCTCTCGCGTAGCGCGAGCTCCGCGAGCTGAGTCGTCACGTGCGGATCGCCGCCGAGGGCGCGGATCTCCTCGGCGAGCCATTCCTCGTGCTCCTGCTCCTGATCGCGCTGCACGCGCAGCTCGTCGACGATCGCGAGCGCGCGATCGTCGTTGCTCGCCTCGAGCTTCTCGACGATCGCGTCGTACAGCTTCACGCTCGTGCGCTCGAATGCGAGTCTCTCGCTCAGCAGATCGATCAACTTCGTCTTGTCATGTTCGGCGAGCTTGCGCATGGGTCAATGCCCGATCAGCGCGTCGACGAGGATCCACCCGATCATCACGATCAGCGGGATCACGACCAACCACGCGGGCGGTCCCGATCGAGTCGCGCGTGCAGGTTCCATGGAGGCTAACCCTTGCAGCGCACGGGCCAGATCACGGTGCCGCGCGCAGCGCGAGAAGATCGACGCACCACGTGCCGCTGGTGGCCAGCGATACGGAGGCCTGGTAGCTGCCGGTCGCGTCGACATTCCTGTCTTCGAGCAGCAGGTAGCCGAGCAGCGAGTGCACGCGCTTGGTGAACGGCGGCACGGCGGTGAGCACTTTGGCGGCCCCTGCGGTCGCCACCACGATGTCGTTCGCGTTCGTCGTGAGCAGTGGCGAGCTCAGCGCCACCGTGCCCGAACCCGTCGCGCCGATGTCGCCATCGATCGGATCCGAGGAGTCGATCCCCCGATAGTCCGCGACGACCAGCGCCACCGGCTGCGAGATCGACAGCGTCGCGGAGATCGAGTCGGTCGCACCGTTGGGACTGGCCGCCACCGCGTAGTACACCTCGAGCTCGAGCGGGTTGCCGGTCCCGAGCTCGTCGAGCAGGTTGTACGTGTTGCCGTCGGTATCGGACACCGTAGCCGTGGAGTTGCCGCTCCACAGCACGCCGACGACCAGCACGTCGCCCGCGGCTGCACCCGTGAGCGAGCCAGATGCCGATCCGGTGCCGTCACCGTTCGCGCCGCCGACGAACATCGCGCCACCCGCCGCGTCGCCGGCGTGCACGATGCCGTCGGCCGGGCCGTCGCTCGCGGGCGCGTCGGCCTGGTCGCCGACCAGGCTCGGAGAGTCGATGCCGAGCAGCTGGCGGCAACCGGCCGCACACAGCATGCCCGCGATCATCGCGACCCGCATGCCTCGAGCATATCCCGTTCAGTGGTGCGCGAGTCCGGTCATCGCGCGCGCGAGCTCGAAGTCGAGCGCGGTGATGCCACCCGCGTCGTGCGTCGCGAGCTCGACGCGCACGGTGCGATAGACGTTGAACCACTCGGGGTGATGGTTCATGCGCTCGGCGACGAGCGCGACGCTCGCCATGAAACCGAACGCGCCGACGAAATCGTCGAACTGAAACGTCCGCTGCAGCTTGTCGCCCGCGCGCGTCCAGCCCGGCGTGCGGGCGAGCTCGGCTGCGATCTGCGAATCGGAGAGCTTGGTCGCCATGCGCGGACAGTACCGCAGGCCGTCGAGCCCGAGGAGCCGGCAGCCCACGACCAGCCGCGACATGCTGTAAGAGTACTCCGTGGCCGATCTCGCGATCACGGCGCTGTACACGTCGGGTGTATGGGCGTGGGCGAAGTTGCCGGGTGCCGAGCTGCTCGCGAGCCGTGACGCGGCGCGCGTGTTCGCGGTGACGAACGCGGCGCTCGCGCTCGCGCGCCGCAAGCCGCCGCTGCGCGACGCGCTGCTCGCGCGGCACACGACGATCGATCGCGCGGCCGGCGATGCGACGCGCATCGTCGAGCTGGCGGCCGGGCTGTCGCCGCGCGGCGCGGCGATGGCGGCGCGCCGCGACTACGTCGAGGTCGACATGCCGGCGTTGTTCGCGAAGAAGCGGGAGCTGCTCGCGCGCACCGCCGAAGGGCGCGCCGTGCTCGAGCGCCTGCAGCTCGTCGCCGGCGACGCGACCTCGCTCGCGCTCGCGCCGCTCGCACCGCCGGGGACGCTCGTGATCGCGGAAGGCCTGTGCATGTACCTGCCGCCGCCGGCGCGCCGCGCGCTGTTCGCGAAGATCGCGGCGTTGCCCGCCGTGCGGTTCGTGTTCGATCTCGTGCCGGCAGGCGAGGAGCCGCCGCCCGGACTCGTCGGCCGGATGCTCGCCGCCGCGATGAAACGCGCGACCGGCGGCGGGCGCATCGAGCGCGATCTCGCCACGCGCGACGACGTGCTCGCCGAGCTGCGCGCGGCCGGCTTCGCGACCGCCGCCGCGATCTCTCCGCCCGATCAGATGGCGGTCTTCCTGGCCAGGTAGTCGCGCGTGAACAGCGTCGTCGCGGCGTAATTCTTCTCGATCTCCGCGACGATCATGCGCTCGACGATCCCGCCGAAGCCGAACGCAGAGACCTTGACCTCGCCGCGCACGGCACGCCGCGTGCCACCATCGGCGTCGGTGAATTCGATCGAGCCGGTGTTCTTCACCCGCTCGGCGAAGCGATTCGGGATCGTGCGCCATTCGCCGCGGCGCGCGCGCACGTCGTACACGAGCTCTTCGACGAAGCTCGCGCGCGACGCGCCATACGCCTGATTGACCGCCGCATCGGCCGCGCGCGCCGGTTCGAAGCGGACGTGGCGCACGATCCGATCCGCGGTGCGGTCCAGGCGCAGCAGATTTCGGCCCATGTGCAGCGCTCGTGACAGTTCCTCGTTGAACGCCTCGTCGAAGTACAGGGCGGCGAAGTCGCCGCACGCGATCGCAGGAAACACGTGATCGATCGCGAACTTCATGTAGCTCTTGTAAAGGACGTTACCGCTGACTCTGCGCTTCGCGTGCATGCACAGGCGCTTGCGCAACGTTTGTACATGTAAGCGGTTTTCGGCCGGTGTGATCCGATTAGCCTCGCGCGAACCAGGCGCGGTTTGTTAGCCTCACGACGCGTTGTATGTCGGTGTGCGAGGTCATATGCCTCAGCCCGCTTCACCGGCCCGATCCGGGGCTGGTCGCCGCGGCATGTCATGCCGGCGCGACCGGCGTGCTCGACCTCGGGCGTGATCGAGATTCAGCCGAACGCGCGCTGCGGGCGATCGCCGGCGCGACGCGCGAGCTCGGCGTCCGCGTCACGGTGGATCTCGAGCTCGAGCTGCCGCGCGCGGTGACCACCGTGATCGTCGACGGGCCGGAGCTCGTGTCGCGGTTTCCGGGTCGGCGCGTGCTCGCGCAGGTGACGTCGTTCGACGAGGCGCACGCCGCGATCGCGGCCGGCGCGGCCGGCGTGATCGCGAAGGGCTGCGAGGCCGGCGGCCGCGTCGGCGACGAGACCACGTTCGTGCTCGTGCAGCGGCTGGCGTCGGCGCTCGACGTGCCGGTGTGGGCGCAAGGCGGCATCGGCGAGCACACCGCGGCAGCGTGTGTCGCCGGCGGCGCGGTCGGCGTCGTGCTCGACATCCAGCTCGCGCTCGTCCGCGAGTGCGCGTTGCCGGCCGCGATCCAGCAGGTGATCGCCGCGATGGACGGCAGCGAGACCGCGATCGTCGATCGACTCTCCGCAACGCCTCGCGTGGCTGCGCGGCCCGGCGAATCCGGGCCTTGCGAGTGCGAGCGCGTGTTCGTCCGCGAAGGCGCCGCCAAAGGCCTGCCGATCGGCCAGGACGGCGCGATCGCGAAGCCGCTCGCGCGCGCGTATCCGACGGTCGCCGCGCTGATCCGCGGGTTGCGTGCGCAGATCGCCCTGCATCTCGAGCTCGCCGCCAACGTCCAGCCGCTCGCACCGGGCGCGCCGCTCGCCGCCGCGCATGGCTTGAAGTACCCGATCGCGCAGGGCCCGATGTCGCGCGTGTCGGATCGCGCGAGGTTCGCCGAGGCGGTCGCGCGCGGCGGCGGCCTGCCGTTCCTCGCGCTGACGCTGATGAGCGGTGCCGAGGTGCGCGAGCTGCTCGTCGAGACCCAGGCGCTGCTCGGCGACCTGCCGTGGGGCGTCGGCATCCTCGGCTTCGTGCCGCAGGACGTTCGCGAGGCGCAGCTCGAGGTCCTGCGCGAGATCGCGCCGCCGATCGCGCTGATCGCGGGCGGGCGGCCGTCGCAGGCGCATCCGCTCGAGCAGCAGGGCACGCAGTGCTACCTGCACGTGCCGTCGCCCGGCCTGCTCGACCTGTTCATCAAGGACGGCGCGCGCAAGTTCGTGTTCGAGGGCAGCGAGTGCGGCGGCCACGTCGGGCCGCGCACCAGCTTCGCGCTGTGGGAGGCGCAGCTCGCGCGCCTGCTCGCGTTCGAGAAGCCGAGCGAGCTGCACGTCCTGTTCGCGGGCGGCATCCACGACGCGCGCTCGGCCGCGATGGTCGCGGCGATGGCGGCGCCGCTCGCCGCGCGCGGCGCGAAGATCGGCGTCTTGATGGGCACGGCGTATCTGTTCACGCACGAGGCCGTCGCCGCCGGCGCGATCCAGCCCGGCTTCCAGGAGGCCGCGCTCGCGTGCGATCGCACGGTGCTGCTCGAGACCTCGCCCGGCCACGCGACGCGCTGCGCGGACACCGAGTACGCGACCGCGTTCGCGCGCGAGAAGGCGCGGCTCGAGGCCGAGGGCGTCGCGGTCAAGGACATGTGGGCGCAGCTCGAGCAGCTCAACCTCGGGCGGCTTCGCATCGCCGCGAAGGGGTTGAAGCGCGAGGGTGCGAACATCTACGCGGTAAACGCGGACGAGCAGCAGCGCGACGGCATGTACATGATCGGCCAGGTCGCGGCGCTGCGGCGCGAGACGATCACGGTCGCCGAGCTCCACCGCCAGGTCAGCTCCGACGGCGCCGATCGCATCGCCGAGCTCGCGATGGCCGTCGCGGCCGAGGACGACAACGCGCGCGGCACCGACGTCGCGATCGTCGGCGTCGCCGCGATGTTCCCGGGCGCGCCCGATACCGAGACGTTCTGGGCGAACATCGTCGCGAACAAGAACAGCGTGCGCGAGGTGCCGCCCGAGCGCTGGGATGTCGCGACGTATTTCGATCCGGCCGCGACCTCGCCCGAGCTTGCAGGCAAGAAGACGCCGTGCAAGTGGGGCGGCTTCCTCGACGACATCCCGTTCGATCCGCTCGCCTACGGCATCCCGCCGAAGTCGCTGACCGCGATCGAGCCGGTGCAGCTGCTGTCGCTCGAGATCGCGCGGCGCGCGCTGGTCGATGCGGGATACGTGGACCGCGCCTTCGCGCGCGACCGCTGCGCCGTGATCTTCGGCGCCGAGGCCGGCACCGATCTGTCGAGCGCGTACAACTTCCGCGCGATGTTTCCGCATTACGTCGGCTCGCTGCCCGATCACCTCGAGGAAGCGCTGCCGACGCTATCGGAGGATTCGTTCCCGGGCGTGCTCGCGAACGTGATCGCCGGCCGCATCGCGAACCGGCTCGATCTGGGCGGCGTGAACTACACCGTCGACGCCGCGTGCGCGGCATCGCTCGCCGCCGTCGACATGGCCGTCAAGGAGCTCGTGTCGGGCTCTTCCGACATGGTGCTGTGCGGCGGCGCCGATCTCCACAACAGCATCAACGACTACCTGATGTTCTCGAGCGTGCACGCGCTGTCGCCGACCGGCCAGTGCCACACGTTCGACGCGAACGCCGACGGCATCGTGCTCGGTGAAGGCGTCGCGTGCGTCGTGCTCAAGCGGCTCGCCGATGCCGAGCGCGACGGCGATCGCATCTACGCCGTGATCAAGGGCGTCGCCGGCGCGAGCGACGGCAAGAGCCTCGGCCTGACCGCGCCGCGCAAGGACGGCCAGGTCCGCGCGCTCGATCGCGCGTACGCGGCGGCGGGCGTGTCGCCGGCCGAGGTCGGGATGGTCGAGGCGCACGGCACCGGCACGATCGTCGGCGATCGCACCGAGCTCGCGACGCTCGTCGACGTCTACACGAAGGCCGGCGCGCAACGCGGCACGTGCGTGCTCGGCTCGGTGAAATCGCAGATCGGGCACACCAAGTGC
>DATJXL010000232.1:0-3192 GCA_035500135.1 Kofleriaceae bacterium | reverse complement strand
CGGGCGTGCCGCGAGGAGCGGCAACGAAGCGATCGGCGATGGATCGCGCGCCTGGCGGAGCACAAACAGGCGGTCGGAGCACTAGCCGTGACACGTCGCGCCGCCGAGGCCTGCGGTCGTCGCGTCGATGCAGAACGTCAGCGACGCGCCGCCCGACGTGAACGTGCAGCACAGGTTGTCGGTCGCATCCGTGCAATCGGCCTTGACGTGACACAGCTGCACCTTCGACGTGTCGGAGCAGGTCGCGCCGAAATGGGTCGCGCACGCGCTCGCGGTCGTGCACGACGTGCCGAGCGACGCGAGGCCGCACTGCGGATACGTGCCGGTGCCGTCGGGCGTCTCGACGCCGCAGCACACCGGCGCCGCGCTGCCACAGGCCTCCGGGCCATCGCACGTGATCTGATCGGCGACGGTGCAGCTCGCGGTCGCGACGCAGCCGAAGGTCGTGGTCGCGCCCGGCATCGCGCAGCACACGTCGGCCGTCGTGCAGGCGGCGCTGCCGGCGCAGCCGAACGGATAGAGCGCGGCGTCGTTCTTGCCGCCGGCGTCGGTACCGGAGCTGCTCGATCCGCACGCGGCCGCGAGGAAGCACGTGACCACGCAGGCGAACGCTCGCATGCCACGAGCGTATACCGTTGACCGCCGCAAATGCGTTCTAGCCGCGCGTGCGTGCGACCAGGACGGGGCACCGCGCGTGACGGACGAGCTTCTCGGCGACCGAGCCGAGCAGCGCGCGGCGAATCCCGGTGCGGCTCCGCGCGCCCACCGCGATCAGATCGATCGAATCGTCTGCTTCGACGCCGGCGAGCACCTCGTCCGCGGGATCGCCGACGCGAATGTCGCAACGCAGCGCGACCGGCGGCGCGGGCTCGATGCGCGCGGCCCAGCGTTCGAGCTCGAGCGACGCGCGGCGATCGAGATCGGCGACGAGATCCGGTGTCGCCACGCCGCGCAGCACGCGCGGATCGATCACGTGCCACAGCGACAGGCCATCGCCGCCGCGCGCCGCGAGCCACGTCGCCTGGTGCACCGCCTCGCGCGCGTGGTCCGAGAAATCGACCGGGCACGCGATGTGATCGAACGGCGCGTGCTCGTCGCGGCCGCGCGCGACCAGCACCGAGCACGGCGCGTGACGCACGACGTGCTCGGCGACCGAGCCGAGCACCCAGCGCGCGACGCCCGTGCGGCCGCGCGTGCCGATCACGATCAGATCGAACGCGTGATCGGCCTGCGCGATCTCGACGATGCGATCCGACGGCACACCTTCGACGACGCGCGTCGACACGCTCGCGACGCCGAACGCCCGCGCGCGCTCGGCGAGCTCGACCAGGCCGCTCGCCTCGTCGGCGAACGCATGCTCGAGCGAGTTGGCCGGCAGCGCGTACTCGCGATACGCGATCGGCGGCACGTGCCACGCGTGGACGATCACGAGCTCGGCACCCACCTCGGCTGCGATGCGCGCGGCGAGGCCGAGCGCGTGGTCCGAGCCGCGCGAGAAATCGATCGGGCACAGCATCTTGCGAAACACGCAACGACCACCTGCACCGTGCATTCCACCCCGGTCGACGGGGCAAACTTGGCCTAGGAGCCGACAGCCGGCTTCTGTTAGGGTCCGGCCGCCGTGAGCTTCAGCGTTCGCCGCATCCGGTTTGCCCCGATCGTGGTCGTGTTCGGCGCGTGCGCATCCACGCAGAATCCGACCATGCCCGGCGATGGCGGCACGAGCGATGGCCCCCCGACGGTCACGCCGACGCCGTGCACGGCGACATTCCGCTACGCACCGCCGAGCGGCACGTCCCCGCAATCCGTGCAGGTCACCGGCGACTGGAACCAGTTCGCGGATCCGGGCGTCGCGATGATGCCCGACGCGACCGGTGCGTACACCGCGACCGTCGTCGTCACGCCCGGGCTCGTCGCCTACAAGTTTCTCGTCGACGGCAGCTGGATCCTCGATCCGGACGAGAAGTGGCAGAAGTACGAGGGCGGCATCGCGAACTCGGCCGTGCTCGTGCCGCAGTGCTCGCTGCCCACGCTGACCGCCGGCGCGCACACGGTCACGCGGGCCGCGGCCGGCCAGGGCCATATCGTCGCGAACGCGGTGTTCGTGCCGGGTCAAGGTGCGCCGGCGATCGACGCGCAGACCGTGCAGGCGACGCTGCGCAAGGACGGCGTGACAACGCCGATCGCGAACGTCGCGATCGATGCCGCGCACACGACGATCACGGTCGACGTGCCGAACCTCGCCGACGGCAAGTACACGATCTTCGTCACCGCGAAGGATCTCGCCGGGCAGTCGCCCGCCGAGCCGCTGCGCCTCGTGTTCTGGGTCGAAGCGAGCGCGTTCACCTGGCAGGACGCACTCATCTACATGGTGATGACCGATCGGTTCGAAGACGGAGATCCGTCGAACGATCCGGCGCCGATCACGATCGACGGCAACGGCCAGACCGTCACCGTCGATCCGCGCGAGGACTATCACGGCGGCGACTTCGCGGGCATCACGCACGAGATCGAGGCCGGCACGTTCGACCAGCTCGGCATCACCGTGCTGTGGCTGTCGCCGTTCAACACGAACCCGAACGACGCGTGGCTCGCGTCCGACGGCGTGCACGAGGTCACCGGCTTTCACGGCTACTGGCCGACGAAGGCGCGCGCGGTCGATCCGCGGTTCGGCACCGCCGACGAGCTGCACGCGCTCGTCGCGGCCGCGCACGCGCACGGCATCCGCGTGATCCAGGACCTCGTCGTCCAGCACGTGCACCAGGAGCACGAGTACCTGGCCGCGCATCCCGACTGGTTCAACACGACCGGGTGCATCTGCGGCACGAACAACTGCGATTGGACCGTGCACCGCCTCGATTGTTTGTTCACCGAATATCTGCCGAACATCGACTGGACGAGCACCGACGGCGGCGCGCAATGGGAGGCCGACGCGATCTGGTGGCTCGACACGTTCGATCTCGACGGATTCCGCATGGACGCGGTCAAGCAGGTGCCCGACATCGCGGTCATCAACCTGGTGTCGGCGGTGCGCGACGAGTTCGAGGCTTCGGGCACGCCGGTGTTCATGACCGGCGAGACCGCGATGGGCTGGAGCGGCGACAACCTCAGCGACAACCTCCCGCAGTACCAATTGATCAGCCAGTACATCGATCCCGATGGCCTCGATGGCCAGTTCGACTTCGTCCTCTA
>DATJXL010000231.1:0-3324 GCA_035500135.1 Kofleriaceae bacterium | reverse complement strand
GGTCATCGAAGCGATGCTCGATCGCGCCGTGCGGCTCTGCGAGGCAACGCAGGGCTCGGTCTTTTGGATCGAGGGTGATCTGTTCCGCCGCGTCGCGAGCCGCGGCGTCGTCGCCGAGCTTACCGCCTTTGACGAGGTCCGTTACCCGGCCGACGGGCCTCCCGGCCGGATGCTGGCCACCCGCAAGACCGTGCACATTCCCGATCTGCCGGCCGAACTCGCCGCGATCGAAGGCACCGGTTCCAGCGTGGGAACGGCGCGGCTCGCGGTCGAGCGCGGCGGCGTGCGCAGCCTCCTCTGGGTGCCGATGGTCAAGGACGATACGGTCGTCGCGGCCTTCGTGCTCAGCCGCAGTGAAGCGCGCGCTTTCACACCCAAGCAGATCGAGCTCGTGGAGAGCTTTGCCGCGCAGGCGGTGATCGCGATCGACAACGCCCGGCTCCTGCGCGCGCTCAACGAGCGAACGCAGGACCTGCAGGAAGCGCTCGAATATCAGACGGCGACGAGCGACGTGCTCAAGCTCATCGGGCGCTCGACCTTCGACCTCCCGGCCGTGCTGCAAACGCTCGCCCGGACCGCGGCCGAGCTGTGCGAGGCGGAGATGGCGTTCATCCTGCGCCGGGAGGGCGATGTCTATCGTGCGGCCGCCGCATTCGGCGCTTCGCCACAGTCAAAGGCGGACATACGCGATTACCTGGCCTTTCTCGAACAGCATCCCCTCGCGCCCGGCCGCGAGACCGTCACCGGCCGCGTCGTGCTCGAGCGGCGCGTGGTGCACATCGCCGACATCGCCGCGGACCCGGAATACAAGCTGTTCGAGGCGATGACGCTGGGAAAGCTCCGCACCCAACTCGGCGTCCCGCTGCTGCGCGAGGAGTCTCCGATCGGTGTGATGGTGCTGAGCCGCCAGGAGGTGCGGCCATTCACCGACAAGCAGATCGAGCTCGTGACCACTTTCGCCGATCAAGCGGCGATCGCCATCGAGAACGCGCGGCTCCTCGCCGAGCTGCGCGAGACTCTCGATCGCCAGACCGCGACGGCGGAGGTACTCGGCGCGATCTCCGAAACGCCCGGGAAGCTGCAGCCGGTCTTCGACGCCATCCTCGAAAGCGCGACGCGGCTCTGCGGCGCGGACATGGGACACGTCTTCCGCATCAAAGACAGCACACTCGAAATAGCGGCGATGCGCGGCGCGGTTTCCGAATTCGAGACGCTGTTGCGGCAACGCTACCCCTGGCATCCGGACCCCGAGATTCCGGCGATGCAGGCAATACGGCAGAAGCAGCCGGTCTTCGTCCTCGACATGCGCGAAACCCCGCCCTACCTCGCGCGTTCTCCGGGGGCGGTGGCATTCGTCGAGGTGGGCGGCGTTCGCACGGCACTTTTCGTGCCCATCGTCAAGGACGACGCCGCGATCGGGGTGATCGTGCTTTATCGGCGCGAGGTCCGCGCGTTCACGCAAAAGCAGATCGAACTGGTTGAGAATTTCGCCGCGCAAGCGGTAATCGCCATCGAAAATGCGCGGCTCCTCACGGAGTTGCGCGAGAGCCTCGACCGCCAGACCGCGACGGCGGAGGTGTTGCGCGTGATCTCGGCCTCGCCGGGCGATGTAAAGCCGGTGTTCGAGGCGGCGCTCGCCAATTCGCTGCGCCTGTGCGGTGCGTCGTTCGGCTTCGTCTACCGCTTCGACGGGAGCGCGTTCCACACCGCCGCATCGCAGGGCCTGCCGGCCGCCTACGCGCAGTTCCTCCACGGGCAGCCTCCCTTCTCCCTCGACGAGGCGCCGTGGGGCCGACGCACGCCGCTCGGCAGGCTCGCCGAGACGGCACGGACGGTCCACGTCGCCGACCTGACTGCGGACGCGAGCTATGTCGACCGTCTCCCACCGATCGTGGCGATGCTCGAGGTCGGCGGGGCGCGCAGCATTATCGGCGTGCCGCTGCTGCGCGAGGGCGAGCTGCTTGGCGCGATCATGGTCTACCGCAACGAGGCGAAGCCGTTCGATCCGAAGCAGATCGCGCTGGTCGAGAACTTCGCCGCCCAGGCGGTGATCGCGATCGAGAACGCGCGGCTCCTAACCGAGTTGCGCGAACGCACGGACGACCTGCAGGAGTCGCTCGACTACCAGACCGCGGTCAGCGATGTGCTCAAGGTCATCAGCCGCTCCACCGTCGACCTCGACGCGGTGCTGCAAACCGTCGTGACGAGCGCGGTACGGCTGTGCCATGCCGATACCGCCGGCATCTACCGCAATATCGAGGGCGAGTATCGCTGGATCAGCGGCCATGCGCTGCTGCCGGAATACGAGGCGCGCGAGCGGCACATTCGCATCCGGCCTGGAACCGGGTCGCTGGTCGGGCGCGCCGCACTCTACGGGCGCACTGTGCACATCCACGACGCCTGGACCGACCCGCTCTACGAGGCGAAGGAGGACGCCCGGATCGGCGACGTGCATTCGATGCTCGGTGTGCCGCTGCTGCGCGAAGGTACCGTCATCGGCGTGATCGGCCTCGCGCGCCGCGCGGTCGAGCCCTACTCCGAGCGCGAAGTGCAGCTCGTCACCACCTTCGCCGACCAGGCCGTGATCGCCATCGAGAATGCCCGGCTCTTCGCCGAGCTGCGCCAGCGCACGGACGACCTCGCGCGATCGGTCGAAGAGCTGAAAGCCCTGGGCGAGGTGACGCAGGCGGTCAATTCGACGCTCGAGCTGCAGACCGTCCTCACCACGATCGTGGCCAAGGCGGTAGAGATTTCTGCCACCGACGCCGGTGCGATCTATGTCATGGACGAGGTGTGCAATGCCTTCAATCTGCGCGCCACCTACGGCATGGACGAGACGACGATCGCGGCGATCCGCGAGCAGCGCTTCGGGATCGGCGATGCGAGCCTCGTGGAAGCCACGTCGCAGCGGGCGCCGGCGCAGATCGCCGATCTGGCCGCGACGCCGCGAACGCCGGTCACGGACATCGTGCTCGCGGCTGGATTCCGCGCGATCCTCGTGATGCCGCTGCTGCGGTCGGACCGCCTCGTCGGCTTGCTGGTGGTGCGCCGCCGCGCGCCCGGTGCGTTCTCGCCGGCGACGGTCGAGCTTTTGCAGACCTTCGCGGCGCAGTCCGTGATCGCCATCCAGAATGCACGTCTCTTCATGGAGATCGAGGAGAAGAGCCGCGAGCTCTCCGTGGCGAGCCAGCACAAATCGCAGTTCCTCGCCAACATGAGCCACGAGCTCAGGACGCCCCTCAATGCGATCCTCGGCTATACCGAGCTCGTGCTCGACGACATCTACGGCGCAACGCCGCCCAAGATGCGCGAGGTGCTGCAGCG
>DATJXL010000230.1:0-2874 GCA_035500135.1 Kofleriaceae bacterium | reverse complement strand
CTTGACCATCTTCATGACGCCCGGCGGCAGCTCGTCGCCGCGCTGCAGCTTCTCGACGCGATCCTCGTAGCGCTTCTGCATGATGCCGACGGCATCGTCATACTGCGCCTTCACGGCTTCGAGATCGGCCTGCACGGCATCGTCGGCCACCGCGAACTTCCACCACTCGCGCTTCTCGATGTCGAGAAGCATCTCGTTGGTGATCTCGGTGCCCTTCTTGATGCCCTTGGGCGCCGCGGCCGCGATCTGGCCGACCAGCATCGGCTGGAGGCGCGTGAAGGTGGCGCGGTTCAGGATGGCGCGCTCGTCCTCGCGATCCTTGGCGAGACGATCGATCTCCTCGCGCTCGATGGCGAGAGCGCGCTCGTCCTTGTCGACGCCGTGGCGGTTGAACACGCGCACGTCGACGACGGTGCCCGAGACGCCCGGCGGTAGGCGCAGCGAGGTGTCGCGAACGTCGGATGCCTTCTCGCCGAAGATGGCGCGGAGGAGCTTTTCCTCCGGCGTCATCGGGCTTTCGCCCTTCGGCGTGATCTTGCCGGCGAGGATGTCGCCCGGCTCGATCTCGGCACCGATGTAGACGATGCCGGCCTCGTCGAGGTTGCGCAGCGCCTCTTCACCCACGTTCGGGATGTCGCGGGTGATGTCCTCCGGCCCGAGCTTGGTGTCGCGGGCCATCACCTCGAACTCTTCGATGTGGATCGACGTGAACACGTCGTCCTTCACGATGCGCTCGGAGATGAGGATGGAGTCCTCGTAGTTGTAGCCGTTCCACGGCATGAACGCGACGAGCGTGTTCCGGCCGAGCGCCAGCTCGCCCATCTCGGTCGACGGGCCGTCGGCGATGATCTCGCCCTTGCGGACGGTCTCGCCCACCTTCACCAGCGGACGCTGGTTGATGCAGGTCGACTGGTTGGAGCGCTGGAACTTCATCAGCGTGTAGATGTCCACGCCCGACTTGCCCGGCTCCACCTCGTCGGTGGCGCGGATCACGATGCGGCCGGCGTCGACCTGGTCGACGATGCCCGCACGCTTCGCGCCGATCGCGGCACCCGAGTCACGCGCCACCGTCTCTTCCATGCCGGTGCCCACGAAGGGCGCCTCGGCGCGGACGAGCGGAACCGCCTGACGCTGCATGTTCGAGCCCATGAGCGCGCGGTTGGCGTCGTCGTTTTCCAGGAACGGAATGAGCGACGCGGCGACCGAGACGAGCTGCTTGGGGCTGACGTCCATCAGCGTGATCTGGTCACGCGGCGCCATCAGGAACTCGCCGGCCTCGCGGGCCGAAACGAGATCCTCGACGAAGTGGCCGTTGGCATCGATCTCGGCGTTGGCCTGGGCGATCGTGTGCTTGGCCTCTTCCATCGCCGACAGATAGACGACCTCGTTGGTCACCTTGTTGTCGATCACCTTGCGGTACGGCGTCTCGATGAAGCCATATTTGTTCACGCGGCTGAACGACGCGAGCGAGTTGATCAGACCGATGTTCGGGCCTTCCGGCGTTTCGATCGGGCAGATACGGCCATAGTGGGTCGGGTGAACGTCGCGGACTTCGAAGCCTGCGCGCTCACGGGTGAGACCGCCCGGCCCGAGCGCCGAAACGCGACGCTTGTGCGTCACTTCGGAGAGCGGGTTGGTCTGGTCCATGAACTGCGAGAGCTGCGAGGAGCCGAAGAACTCGCGCACCGCGGCCACGGCGGGCTTCGCGTTGATGAGATCGTTCGGCATCACGGTCGACACGTCGACCGAGCTCATGCGCTCCTTCACGGCGCGCTCCATGCGGAGCAGGCCGACGCGGTACTGGTTCTCGAGCAGCTCGCCCACCGAACGCACGCGGCGGTTGCCGAGATTGTCGATGTCGTCGATCTCGCCCTTGCCGTCCTTGAGGTTCACGAGCGTCTTGACGACCTCGAGAATGTCCTCGGTGCGCAGCGTCGTGACGGTGTCCTCGACGTCGAGGTCGAGGCGCATGTTGAGCTTCACGCGGCCGACGGCCGAGAGGTCATAGCGCTCGGGATCGAAGAACAGGCCGGCGAAGAGGGCTTCGGCGGTTTCCTTCGTCGGCGGCTCGCCGGGGCGCATGACGCGATAGATTTCGGAGAGCGCATGATCGCGCTCCTCGACCTTGTCGGCCTTGAGCGTGTTGCGGATCCAGGCGCCCGTCGAGATGTGATCGATGTCGAGCAGTACCAGATCCTCGATGCCGGCGGCGTCGAGCTTGGCGAGGTTTTCGGGCGTCACCTCGTCGCCGGCTTCGATGTAGATCTCGCCGGTCGACTCGTTGATCAGGTCATAGGCCGAATAGCGGCCGAAGATTTCCTCGGTCGGGATCAGCAGCGTCTGCAGGCCGTCCTTGCCCGCCTTGTTGGCGCCGCGCGGGCTGATCTTGGTGCCCGCCGGGAAGACGATCTCGCCGGTGTCGGCGTTGACGACGTCGTACATCGGCTTCTGGCCGCGCCAGTTCTCGGCGAGGAAGGGCACCTTCCAGCCGCCTTCGCCGCGCACATAGGTGGCGGTCTTGTAGAACTCGTTGAGCATCTGCTCGCCCGAGAGGCCGAGCGCATAGAGCAGCGTCGTCACCGGCAGCTTGCGCTTGCGGTCGATGCGGACGTTGACGATGTCCTTGGCGTCGAACTCGAAATCGAGCCACGAGCCACGATACGGGATCACGCGGGCGGCGAAGAGATACTTGCCCGATGCGTGGGTCTTGCCGCGATCATGGTCGAACAGCACGCCCGGCGAACGGTGCATCTGCGAGACGATGACGCGCTCGGTGCCGTTGACGAAGAAGGTGCCGTTCTGCGTCATGAGCGGCATGTCGCCCATATAGACATCCTGCTCCTTGATATCGAGGACGGAGCGGGTCTCGGTGTC
>DATJXL010000229.1:0-14088 GCA_035500135.1 Kofleriaceae bacterium | reverse complement strand
GTACGTCCGCGCTTCGCTCGTCACGTGGAACCACCACGCTCCTCGTTCCAGTGCGGGCGTGCGCCGCGATCTGCCTCGGATCGCTCGGTCTCGCTCGCCGCTGATCTGACCAGGTGGTGCTAGCGCAGTCACTGCATTCGCCGCAGCGTCTCGCAGCCATCGACCTCGGTCGCGTGCTCGAGCGCGACGCCATCGCCGAACAGCAGGCGCTCGTCGTCGTCCGGATCGGTCTCGGCCGGCTGCGAGGCTTCGCCGCACGCGAGCACCTGCACGCGCGACGTTGCCGCCGGCGCGATCGCGCAGTCACCGCTGCGGCGCGCGCCGGCCGGCAGCACGTCGACCGCCGCGGCGATGCAGCGCACGTGCAGTGGTTGCGCGCCGTCGCTCTCGAGATCGAGCGCGGTCGCGTCGGGCAGGACGTGTGCGATGCCGCGGTACGTGCGCGTCGCGCGCGGCGTCCACGCCGGCGCGCGATCGGCCGCTTCGAGCGTCGTGATGCCGTCGACGGTCTCCTCGTGCTCGACGAGCGTCGCGCGCACGCCGCCGTCGATCGTCAGCGCGAACGTCGTGCGCGTGGCATGACTCGCGCGCGGGTTCGCGACGACCGTGCGATAGACGCGGTGCTGGATCTGCGAGCGCACCGGCGCGGGCTTCGGCGTCACGACCGGCGGCGGTGTGACCTGGGTCGCGCCGCCACATGCCGCGAGCGCGAGCGCGAGCGCGAACGTTCGCCACACGCGCGAATTCTACATGCGCGCGTCGGGCGTGGCATGATCGGGCCATGCGTTGCGTCGCGCTGGTGGTCTGCGCCGGCTGCTCGTTCTTCGCCGTCCACGGTCCGGAGTCCGTGACCAAGCCGGCGGACTGCACCGACAGCGATACCGCGCCGTCACTCGACGCGGTCGCGGGCGCGCTGTTCGTCGCCGGCGCGATCGGCGGCGAGATCGCCGATCATCTCGCGAGCCATCCGATCGATCATTACGAGCTCGTGCTCGGCTTGCCGGCGCTGGCCGTCGGCATCACCTACCTGGTCGCCGCCAGTCGCGGCACCGGCGCCGTCGAGCGCTGCCGATCGGCTAAGGAAGGCAGCGGCGTGCCGCACGACTGCGACGGTTGCGCCTGGTCCGTGCCGTGACGAGCGCCGCGACGAGGCCGAACAGCCACGTCGCATCGCCGCCGCCCGCGGTGCAGCCGCCGCTGCTCGCGCTGCCCGGCCAGCACACGTCGCTGCCGCCTTGCTTCTGGCAGGTGAAGCCCTTCGGGCACACGTCCGCGCTGCCGGTGTCGCACGCCGCGCTGCACAGCGAGTCCGACCCTGCCGTCGTGCACGTCCCGGACTGACAGTCGGAGCCGGCCGTGCACGTCGCGCCGAGGCCGTCGCTGTCGTTCGGACCGTCGATACACGCCCCGTCGTAGCAGACCTGGTTGGTGTCGGGGCAGGGCGAGGTGGCCGAGCACGCCGCGCCTTGCGTGACCGTCAGCGTCGAGGTCGCGGACGCGAGCGCGGTCGTCGTGCACGTCACGGTGACCGTGTGCTTGCCGTCGTGCAGCGCGCTCGGTGCGACCAGCATGTACGGCGGCGCCGAGTACACGCCGAGCCGCTCGGCATCGATCGTGATGTCGACCTCGCGGATCGTCGTCGAATCGGCCGACGTGCAGTCGACCTGGATCGTGAAACCGGGCGCGACCAGCGCGCTCTCGGACGGCGCGTCGATCACGAGCGTCGGAACCTTCGCGCCGGCGAGCACCGCCCCGTTCGGCGTGCCGTTGCCGGTCGGGCCGTCCCAGCCCGTGCCCGCCTTGCACAGCTCGGTCGTGCAGTTGCCGTTCGCCCCCGACGTCACGTCGAAGAAGCCGGTCGCGTTCTGGTAGATGTACTCGGCCGTCGCGCCGGCGTGGCCGGTCTGCGCGAAGATCGCGGCGACGAGCGGGCTCGCCGCGCTCGTCCCGCCGATCGTGCTCCAGCCGCCGGCAGCGGAGTCGTAGATCGCGACGCCGGTGGCCGGATCGGCGATCGCCGAGATGTCGGCGGTCATGCGGCGCGCGCATGCGGTCGAGGTCTGCCATCCCGGCTTCGCGATCGAGTTGCTGCACGAGCTGCCGGCACCGCCCCACGCGGACTCGGACCAGCCGCGGATGCTCGTGTCGTGCACGAGCGAGGTGCCGCCGACCCCGATCGCATACGCCGAGGTCGCCGGATACTCGGGACCGGCGCCGCCGTCGTCGTAGCCGTTGTCGCCGGTCGCGGCGAAGACCGCGACGCCGGGATGGTCGATGTACTGCTCGTTGCCGGCTTCGCTCGAACCCTCGGGCGCGCCCCAGCTGTTGCTGATCACCGCCGCGCCGGCCGTCGCCGCGACGTTGTTCGCGACGAGCAGGCCGCTGCCGAAATCGTTGGTGGCCTCGACGACGACGATCTTGCAGCTCGGACAGCCGCTGCTCACCATCGCGACGTCGAGCGCGGTCTCGCCGACCCAGTCGTCGCCTTGCGGCGGTGGCCCGGGCAGCGGCGAGATCTGGCCGGACTGGTTCAGGATCGTGAGGCAGCCGCTCGCGACCGTGCACGGCGGCAGGCCGTACGTGCTGCGATACATCGCGAGATCGCTCTCGAGCGCGGGGTAGCCGTAGGCTTCGATCAGGCCGATGGTCAGGCCGACCGAATTCGTCGTGTCGACGTTGTAGGCGGCCAGCAGATCCGGCGGCCCGAACCCTTGCGGCGTCGCGAACGTGCGCGCGTTGCCGTCCGCATCGACGCGGGTTCGCGCGAAGCAGCGATACACGCCGCCGCTGCACAGCGCGACCGACGTGTCGTCGCTTCCGGCCGGCTCGTCGTGGTTACAGGCCACGACGAGCACGCACGAGGCCAGCGCGGATACGGCGAGGGAGCGCATCTGGCTTGTGTATCACGCGGGCTGCGGCGACTCCCGGGAGATTTCGCTGACCAGTGCCAAGCTCCCGATGCCGCTCCGCAGCAGGTTCTAAGTACCGTGACGTACGAGAGGCGAAATGGCGCTCGTGTTGCACGTAGAGCGATCGTCGTCATGTCCGTTGCGATCGGCGATTGGGCCGCGTGTTTCTCGCGCCGCGGGGGCTCGCTGCGGCGCGTGGCGCTCGTGACGGCGACCTGGTTCGCAGCGGTCGGCGCGCTCTGGATCGTCGCGCTCGATCTGCTGTTGCGCGCGCGATCGCGTGACCCGGTGATGGTCGCGCGGCTCGAGTCGACCATCCACTGGGCGTTCATCCTGATCACGAGCGCGGCGGTCTACACGATCGCGTATCGGATCGCGGTGCAGCTCAAGCGCATGCACGACGTCACCGTGGCCGTGGTCGAGAGCATCGGCGACGCCGTGCTCGTGCTCGGGCGCGATCGCACGATCGTGTACGCGAACCCGGCGGCGGCGCGGATGCTCGATGCCAAGACCGAGACGATCGTCGGCCTGACCGCAGCGGAGTTCTCGCGGCGATTTCTGGTGCAGTATCCCAACGGCATGGTCGTCACGCCCGACGAGTTCGTCGCGCAGCGCGTGTTCACCGAGCAGGGGCCGCTGCGCTACAAGGTGGTCCTGCACCCGACCGAGCGGCGGGAGGTCGTCGTGCGCTCGACGGCATCGGCGGTGCGTCCACGACCCGGAGCGCCGCCGGCACTCGTCGTCAGCGTGATGCACGACGTCACGCCGAACGAGAACCTGTCGCGGATGCGCGATCGGTTCTTGTCGTCGGCAGCGCACGCGCTCAAGACGCCCGTCGCGATCATCAAGGCGAACGTGCAGCTGATCGCGCGCGGCGAGGAGGTGGCCGGCCCCTCGTTCCAGGCGATCGAGCGGCAATGTGCGCGCATCGACCGGCTCGTGCAGAACCTGATGGTGGTGTCGCGTGCACGGTCGCATTCGCTGCGGCTGCACGCGCATCGGCTCGCGCTCGCGCAGGTCGTGCACGAGATCGCGCTCGAGGTCGTGACGATGCGCTTGCCGAGCGAGGTTCGCACCGAGATCTCGGCCTCGCCGGTCGTGTACGGCGATACCGAGCGCCTCGCGACGCTCGTACGCAACCTGTGCGGCGAGGCGATCGGCGCGGCGGTGCGCGGGTCGCCCGTCACGCTGTACGTCTCGCAGCCCGATCGGATGACGGCCGAGCTCGGCGTGCGCTATCAGCCGATTCCGATCCCGGAGCGCACGTTCTCCGGCGACGAGGATTACGACGACACCCCGCTCGCACACTGCGCGACCACGACGATCGCCGAAGCGCACGGCGGAACGTTCGGCGAGGAGTCGGCGGGCACGACCGCCACGCTCTGGGTGCGGCTGCCGGCGATCGAGGAGCACGATGTCGGCGCCTGACGACATCCTGATCGTCGACGACGACCCGGACATGTCCGACGTGGTCAAGTCCGCGCTCGAGGCCGAAGGTTATGCCTGCCGGACCGTGGCGAACGGTCGCGAGGCGCTCGACGAGGTCGCGCGCGAGAAGCCCGCGCTGGTGCTGCTCGACATGCTGATGCCGGTGATGAACGGTCGCGAGTGCGCGCACGAGCTGCGTCGCGACTACGGCGCGAGCATACCGATCATCGTGATGACCGCGGCCGAGCACGCCGAAGCGCGGCGCGCCGAGCTCGACGCCGACGGCGTGCTGGCGAAGCCGTTCGATCTGGATCAGCTCGTCCGCGCGGTCAAGTCCCAGCTCGAGCGCGAACGCTAGGAGCCTTGCTCAGTCGTGCAGGTGGAACGGCGTGTTGATCACGACGACGCGATCCGAGCATTGCGCGCGCAGCAGCATGCGCAGGAACGTGCCGCGGTTGTTGTGGAGCGCGCCTTCATACCAGTGCGCGACGATCAGATCGGGAATCACGACCGCGATGTCGCGATCGGCGTGCTCGCCCTCGAGCTTCTTCACGAACTCGACGAACGGGTTCAAGAACTCGCGGTACTGCGACGTCAGGATCACGAGCTTGGGCTGCGCGATGCGATTCCGGCGCGCGGGATTCGCGATCAGGAGCTCCCAGTTGTCGGACAGGTCCTCGATCGTGCTGGTCTCGGTCTTGACCTGCACGACGTAGATATCGTCGGACAGCCGCAGCGCGAACTTGAGGCCCTGCAGCGTCATCTTGTTCCAGCTGCCGGCGGCGAGCACGACGACGGGATCGACGCGATCGGGCATCTCCATCGGCTCGATCGTCGCGACCTGCACGCCGACCTTGCGGTAGTGGTGGTTGATCCGCACGAAGAACAGCACGAGCAGCGGCACGACGACGATCGTCACCCACGCGCCTTCACCGAACTTCGAGACGCTGACGACGACGAGCGTCACGCCGGTCGCGAGCGCGCCGGCGCCGTTCAGGAGGATGTTGCGGTGCGCGTTCGCCCCGCCGACCCTCATCCAGTGTACGACCATGCCGGCCTGCGACAGCGTGAACGCGAGGAACGCGCCGATCGCGAACAGCGGGATCAGCTTGTCGGTGATGCCGCCGAACGCCAGGAGCAGCGCACCGGCGAGCACCGCGAGCACGATGATACCGCTCGAGAACACGAGCCGCCGGCCGCGCTCGGCGAACGTGCCGGGTAGGTAGCGATCGTCGGCGAGCAGGCGGCACAGCCGCGGAAACCCGGCGAAGCTCGTGTTCGCCGACAGCGCGAGCACGGCGACGATCGCGCCCATCGCGGCGTAGTAGAAGACGCCGCGGCCGGCGACCGCGGCGATCATCATGGAAAGCACGCTCTGATAGCCGACCGCGCCCGGGTCGGTCGCGCCGATGTGATACGTGCGGCACACGTACCCGATGCCGGCGAGCAGCGCGATCAGGATCGCGATGATCGCGGTGAGCGTGCGCTGGGCGAGCGGGATCGTCGGCTTGCGGAAGATCGGCACCGCGTTCGAGACCGCCTCGATCCCGGTCATCGCCGTGCACCCGCTCGCGAACGCCTTGAGCAAGATCCACGCGCTCGCGGCCTCGACCGCGGTCGGCATGCCGGGCGGCGTCTCGACCGGCTCGGGCGTGCCGCCGGCGGCGATCGACTTGACGATGCCGATGACGATCACGATCCCCAGCGCGCCGACGAACGCGTACGTCGGCACCATGAACATGGCCCCCGACTCCTTGATCCCGCGCAGGTTGACGATCGAGATGA
Source organism: Kofleriaceae bacterium (assembly GCA_035500135.1). Taxonomy (GTDB): domain Bacteria; phylum Myxococcota_A; class Polyangia; order Haliangiales; family Haliangiaceae; genus JABFXX01. The sequence continues at coordinate 7,966 of DATJXL010000229.1, read as the reverse complement.
AGACGAGGATGCCGATGCAGAGCGCGAGCGTATGCGGCAGGAGGTCCGGAAACGCCGACACCAGCGCGCCGACGCCGGCCGAGATCCCGACCGCGACGTTGAGGACGTAATCGATCGCGAGCGCGGCGCCGGCGAGCAGGCCCGGGTACGCGCCGAGGTTCTCCTTCGCGACCGTGTACGATCCGCCGCCGTTCGGGTACGCCGAGATCGTCTGGCGATACGAGAAGAAGACGATCACGAGGATCGCGCAGATGATCGCGAGGATCGGCAGCGCGTAGCCGAGGCCGGCCGCGCCGAGCGGGATGAGCAGCGTCAGCGCCGCCTCGGGTCCGTACGCCGCCGACGACAGCGCGTCGAGCCCGAGGATCGGGATGCCCGCGCTCGGGCCGATGTGCTGGTGCTCCTCCTCGAGTGACGAGAGCCTGCGGCCGAGCAACCAGTCCAGCACCGACATCGATCGCCGGCATCCTACGCGATCGTGCATGCCGGTGCGCGCATCGCGCGGCCACTCGATGCAATATGCACAGCCGTGCTGGCTCCGCGTCCGACCAAGCTGCGCTCGCAGCGCGACGTCAATCTGTGGCGAATCCCGCTCCTGCTGTCGATCGGCGCGCTCGGCTTGTTCGGGCTGACGCTCGTCCCGGACATCCTCGACAAGTACGGCTACATCCGCATCCCATCGTGGCTGACGATGGGCTCGATCGACGACGCCCGCGCGATCCTGTCGGCGACGATGGGCGCGGTCGCCACCGTGCTCGCGCTGATCTTCTCGGTCGCGCTGCTCATGCTGTCGATGGTATCGACGCTGTTCGGGCCGCGCCTGCTGCGGCGCTTTCTCCAGGACTGGGTCACGCAGTTCACGATCGGCATGTTCATGGGCACGTTCGTGTACCTGTGCCTCGTGTTCCTCGTGACGCATCAGGACCCGCACTCGTCGTTCATCCCGCAGATCTCGCTGATCACGAGCTGGGTGCTCGTGGTCGCGAGCTTCGGGTTTCTCGTCTACTACAGCCACCGGATCGCGATGTCGATCCAGAATCCGGATCTGGTCGGCCGGATCGCCGACGATGTCTATCCGGCGGCCGCGAACGCGCTGGTGTGCGGCGAAGGCGAGGGCAGCGGTGCGCCGCCCGACGACGCGGCGATCACACGCGAGGCGGAGAGCGGCTCTACCGTGCCGTGCGCGAAGAGCGGCTACTTCCAGCACGTCGACCACCAGACGCTGGTCGTGGCGGCCGCGCGCGCGGGCGCACGCGTGATCCTGCGGTTCCGGCCCGGCCAGTTCGTGCTGCGCGGCGAGCCGATCGCCTCGGTGACGCCGCGCAACCACGGCGCGGCGCTCGAAGCCGTGATCGACCGCAGCGTCAAGATCGGACGTCACCGTACGCTCACGCAGGACAGCGAGTTCGCGATCGCGCAGATCGTGGAGATCGCGATCCGCGCGCTGTCACCGGCGGTCAACGACACGTTCACCGGTGTCGCGTGTGTCGACTGGCTGGCCGACGCGCTGCTCGTGCTCGCCGAGAAGCCGCCGCTCGAGGGCAACTGGTACGACGCCGGCGGCGAGCTCCGCGTGTGGATGCCGGCGCTGAAGCTCGAGCGCCTGATCAAGCTCGCGTTCGACCAGATCCGGCAGGCTTCGACGACCACCCCCGCCGTGCTGATCCGCCAGCTCGAGGTGATCCGCCGCATCGCGCCGCGCATGCCGGCGGCGGCGCGCGCCGCGCTCGGCGAGCAGGCCGACGCGATCCGCGAGGGCGCGACCGCCCTGGTCGCGCTCGACCGCAAGGACCTCGACGGCGCCTGGCAGAAGGCCAAGACGGCGGTCGCGATCGCCGCGGCGGCGTAGCCTAGGGCGCGTCGGAGTCGAGGAACAAGTCGTCGTTGTCGTCGGCAAAGCCGATCGTCTGCGGCGCGATGCAGCTGGCGTCGTACACGACCTCGTGTGCGGCGCCGGTGGTGGTCGCGGTCCACGGCACGCCGAACGCGGCCTGCGTGTCGTCGTGGCTCGCCGTCGCCTGCGACCACACGCTCTCGGCCCACTGCGCCATCAGCTGCGGGTCGTAGATCGTGAACGGCAGCCGCGTCTGCATCTCGCCCGCGAGGCCGGGCACGTCGAACGGCTGATCCTCGGGGCCCGACCACGCGTTCAGCACGCTCGAGCCGACCCACACGACGTTCGATGACGACGCCGGCACGTCCTGGCCCTTCGGCCACAGCCAGTGCGTCGTGCCTTCGAGCGCGACCAGGTTGCCGCCATAGCGGTAGCTGTCGGTGCCGAGGAAGTTGCCGATGCGCGCGCTACCGATCATCTCGCTGCGCGCCCACACCGGCGTGAACAGCGAGCGCTGCAACAGGCCCGCGACGTCGATCACGCCCGCGCCGAAGATCGCGCAGCCGGCACCTTCCATGCGGCGCGCGCGGAACGCGCCGTCGTAGTTGGTGTACGCGTTCGACGCGACGTACGCGTCGACGAACGACTTGATGCGCCGGCACGTCGCCTGGTTGACGACGAACGAGATCAGCGACACGTTGCCGGAACGCTCGCGCGCGGCGATGTCGGCCGTGGTCTGCGTCGGATCGCCGTCGGGCATCGCGTCCATCACGCCGGCGGTGTCGCGCAGCAGCAGGCCGGCGCCATCCGTCGCGGCTTGCCAGTCGCCGCCGCCGGTGTCGGTCTGACCGGTGAGCGGCACCGAGAAGTCGCCGCAGTCGAGCTCGACGTTGACGTGGCCGATCGAGTGCGTCATCGCGGTCGCGCCCGACTTCACGAGGCTCGGCGCCTGGATCTCGCTCGCGATCACGGTGTCGAGCAGCGAGTTCGGCGTCGACCAGTCGAGCTGCACCGGCGGCGGGATCGCGTAGATCGTCAGCTTGCCGGCGGCGCCCGGGCACTGCGGCGGTGGGAGCTGCGGCGTGGGCGGCTGCGTGGACGGCTCGCTCGGATCCGTGGTGCAGGCGGCGACGACGAGCGCGGTGGCAACGAAGGAGAGGCGCATGCGCGGCAAACAATCACGGCCACGCGGCACACGCTGCCAATAGATCGTGCCGTGGCTACCCGACTAGCCGCTGATCCGACGCTAGCCGTGCACGAGCTCGATCGCCGCGATCTCGCACGCCGTGCCGACGCGCAGCGGCGGGCCCCAGAAGCCGGTGCCTTCGCTGACGTAGAGCCACGTCGCGCCGAACCGCGCGAGCCCCGAGACGCGCGGCTCGAACAGCCGCGCCAGATAGCCGTGCGGCAGCATCTGGCCGCCGTGCGTGTGGCCGGATAGCTGGAGATCGACGCCGGCCGCGGTCGCGCGCGCGATCGAGCTCGGATGATGCGCGAGCAGCACGATCGGCAGCGCGCGATCGCAGCCGGCGACCGCGCGTGGCACGTCCTCGCCGTGGCCGTTTCCGAACCCGGCGCTCGTCGAGTCGTCGACGCCGGCGAGCTGGAACGCGCCGCGGATCGCGACGTGCTCGTTGCGCAGGTAGCGAATGCCGAGCGAGCCGAGATGGGCGATCCACGCGTCGGCGCTCCAGTAGTACTCGTGGTTGCCGGTCACGGCGTACACGCCGTCCTTCGCGTGCAGCTGGCGCAGCGGCTCGACGTGCGGCGCGAGCTCGCCCACGCCACCGTCGACGAGGTCGCCGGTGAGGACGATCAGATCGGGCGCGAGCGCGTTGACGCGCTCGACGACGCGCGCCGCGAAGTCGGCGCCGAGCGTCCAGCCGATGTGGATGTCGGTGAGCTGGACGATCGTGTAGGGTTCGGCGGAGGCGGAGAGCTTCGCGAGCGGCACGCGCACGCGGCGCACGACCGGCCCGCGCCGCGCCTGCACGAGCCCGTACGCGAGGACCGCGATCGTGGCCGCGACACCGACGAACGTGGCGTCGCGCGGCGAGACCGAGGCGACGGCGCACGTCACGTGCGTCAGCGCGGCAGCGAGCATGAGGTAGATCGCGCAGCCGAACCACATGTACGCGATCCACAGCAGCGGCTTGGCGCGCGCGCGGGGCATGCGCCGCACGACGAACATCGCGACCGGCAAGCACGGTACGAGCACCGCGATCGCGACCGTGGCGATCGCGGTCCACGGTGCGGGCCACGCCGGCGCCGCGACGAACCGCCACCAGATGTACGCGTGGATCGATACGAGCACCGCGAGCACGATCGCGAGGCGTCTCCAGATCCGGCGCACGTCGCCGGTCTAGCACATGCAGTGGATACATCGCGAATCTCGACTAGGAGCGATGATGTTCAAAGGATTTCGCGACTTCCTGTTGCGCGGCAACGTCGTCGATCTGGCGATCGCGGTCGTCGTCGGCACCGCGTTCACGCAGGTCGTGTCGGCGATCACGCGCGCGCTCGTGCTGCCGCTCGTCAACCTGTTCCTCGGCGGCGGCGTGCATGGCGGCCAGGTCACGGTGCGCGGGCAGGTCTTCGACTTCGGCGCGGTGGTCAACGCGATCATCACGTTCGTCGTGATCGCGGCGGTCGTGTACTTCGCGATCGTCGTGCCGATGCGCAAGCTGACCGGCAAGCCCGAAGCCGGGAAGCCGCCCGAGACCGAGACCTCGTTGCTCGCGCAGATCCGCGACCTGCTCGAGCACCAGCAGGCGGCGCAGCCATGAAGTAGCCTTGCGGCATGTTCTCGCAGGTCCGCGCCGGCGACGTCCCGCATCTCGAGCTGCCGCGCGCGTACAACGCCGCGGTCGATCTGCTCGATCGCCACGTCGCGGAGGGCCGCGGCGACCGCGTCGCGGTGATCGACGACGACGGGCGCTACACGTATCGCGAGCTCGCGGCGCGCGCGGATCGCGCGGCCGGCGCGCTCGCCGCGCTCGGCGTGCAGCGCGAGCAGCGCGTCGCGCTCGTGATGCTCGACAGCGTCGAGTTTCCGGCCGCGTTTCTCGGCGCGATCAAGCTCGGCGCCGTGCCGGTGCCGCTCAACACGCTGCTCGTGCCCGACGACTACGTCTACATGCTGCGCGACTCGCGCGCGCGGGCCGTGATCGCGAGCGCGCCGCTCGTCGGCAAGCTCGCACGCGCGATCGCGGCGTGCCCGGGCATCGCGGTCGCGGTCGCCGGCGAGGCCGCGCACGACGCGAGCGCCCCGTCGTGGACGAAGCTGGTCGCCGAAGCGATGCCGATCGCCCGCGCCGCCGACACCACGCCCGACGACGTCGCGTTCTGGCTGTACTCGTCGGGCTCGACCGGCAAGCCGAAGGGCGCGATGCACGTGCACGGCTCGCTGATGTGGACGGCCGCCCTCTACGCGCTGCCGATCCTCGGCATCCGCGCCGACGACGTCGTGTACTCGGCCGCGAAGCTGTTCTTCGCGTACGGCCTCGGCAACGCGCTGACGTTTCCGTTCGCGGCCGGCGCGACCGCGGTGCTGTGCGCCGAGCGGCCGACGCCGGCGACGGTCCTGCGCGTGATGGCGGCACATCGTCCGACGATCTTCGGCGGCGTGCCGACGCTGTTCGCCCAGCTGCTCGCCGACGCGGCCTGGACGCGCGATGCGCTGCCCGCGTTGCGCGTGTCGACGTCGGCGGGCGAGGCGCTGCCCAAGCACATCAGCGAGCGCTGGAAGGAACGCACCGGCACCGAGATTCTCGACGGCATCGGCTCGACCGAGATGCTGCACATCTTTCTGAGCAACCGGCCGGGCGACATCACGTACGGCACGACCGGGCGGCCGGTTCCCGGCTACGAGCTCGAGCTCCGCGGCGATGGCGGCGAGGTGCTGCCGGCCGGCAGCGAAGGCGCGCTGTGGGTGCGCGGGCCGTCGACCGCGATCGGCTACTGGGCCGACCGCGCGCGCAGCGTCGAGACGTTTCACGGGCCGTGGACGCGCACGGGCGATCGCTACGCGCACAACCGCGACGGCACGTGGACGTACTGCGGCCGCTCCGACGACATGCTCAAGGTCGGCGGCATCTGGGTGTCGCCGTTCGAGGTCGAGAGCGCGCTCGCGTCGCACCCGGCGGTGCTCGAGTGCGCGGTGGTCGGCCGCGACGATCACGACGGCCTGACCAAGCCGAAGGCGTTCGTCGTGCTGCGCGGCGCGGCGAGCGGCGACGAGCTGATCGCGTTCGTCGCCGCGAAGCTCGCGCCGTACAAGCGTCCGCGGTGGGTCGAGATGGTGAGCGAGCTGCCGAAGACCGCGACCGGGAAGATCCAGCGGTTCAAGCTGCGATGACGCCGCGATGACGATCGAGCGCGTCTGGGTCGGGCCGCCGCGCACGGACAGGCCCGAGCTCGTGTTCCTGCACGAAGGCCTCGGCTCGATCACGCTGTGGCGCGACACGCCGGAGGCGATCGCGCGCGCGACCGGCTGCGCGGCGCTCGTGTACGCGCGCCGCGGCTACGGCCGGTCGTCGCCGGTCGAGCTGCCGCGTCCGCTGACCTACATGCACGACGAAGCGAGCGTGCTGCGGGAGCTGCTCGCCGAGGAGGGCGTGCGCGCGCCGATCGTGATCGGCCATAGCGACGGCGCGTCGATCGCGATCATCGCCGCGGGTGGTGGGCTCGCGGTCACCGCGCTCGTGTTGATCGCGCCGCACGTGTTCGTCGAGGACATCTCCGTGCGCTCGATCGCGCTCGCGGCCGAGGCCTATCGCTCGACGGATCTGCGCGAGCGGCTCGCGAAGCACCACGCCGACGTCGACAACGCGTTCTGGGGCTGGAACCGCGTGTGGCTCGATCCCGCGTTTCGCGCGTGGAACCTCGAGCAGTTCTTGCCGCACATCGTCGTCCCGATGCTGGTCGTGCAAGGCTCGGCCGACGAGTACGGCACGATCGCACAGGTCGACGCGATCACGGCGCAGGCGCGCGGGCCGGTCGCGACGCTCGTGGTGCCCGGTGCCGGGCATTCGCCGCAGCGCACGCACCCCGCCGAGGTGCACGCTCGGATCGCCGAGTTCGTTCGTGAGGCGATCCGCCGGCGCGATCGATGATAGCGTTGCAGGTGATGCTCCGGTACGCGGCCGTGACGGTCATCGTGCTGCTCGCGGGCTGCAACCAGGTGTTCGGCCTCGACGACACCAAGCTCTCGGGCTTGCATTGCCAGGGCTCGGGTACGACGGATCCACACGACGAGGACGGCGACGGCGTGATCGACGCCTGCGACAACTGCCCCGCGATCGCGAACCCCGACCAGACCGATTCCGACAGCGACGGCGTCGGGGACGCCTGCGATCCGCGAACCGGCCAGCCGGGCGATTGCCTCGTGCTGTTCGAATCGTTCGCGAAGACCGACGAGAGCGTGTTCGACGGCGACTGGCTGAAGATCGATAATCTCAACAACGGCGCCGGCACGAGCAGCTACGTGTTCGGCAACGACGAGCTGCAGATCACGCTCATGCCGGACACGGCGCAGCGTGCGGAAACGACGTTCTATTACAACACCCAGCCCGACATGATCGATCCGTACAGCGTCGAGGCGCACGGTCATGTCGCGCTCGCGGCGCAGGACGAAGACCTCGAGATCTCGGTCGGCGATAACATCACGGCAGGCCAGATCCTGTGCGGACTGCCGCTCGAAACGCCGGCGCAGGTCGATTTCTACGATAGCGACGGCCCGCAGTTTCTCGGCGACCAGAACCTCGCGAACGATTCTGTGGGCGACGAGTTCACGCTACAGCTCTTGCACCGCGCGCCGATGGAAGATCTTCCGAACGACCCGCTGGTGTGCATCGTCGCGTACGGCGGCGCGATCGGCACCATCGCCGCGACTCCGCAAGGCGGCCGGACGATGCCGACCGAGGACGGGTTCGATTTCGGGAAGGCAAACTTCAGTGCGCCTGTATCGGTCACGATCACGTCGATCGTCTTGTACGACGTGCAGCTGGGCGGCTGCCAGCCCGCGATCATTCGGTGATGCGGCGGGACGTGATCGACGACATCGCGGAACGACGTGCCTGCGTCGTGCAGGCAAGCTGCTGGCGGGCATCGGTTCGCATGTGCCGGTGCGGG
>DATJXL010000228.1:0-20025 GCA_035500135.1 Kofleriaceae bacterium | reverse complement strand
CGGAGTCGCCGGCGGCGGCTCGGTCGGCGTCGGCGGCGGCGTCGCCGGCGCCGCGGGAGGTGTCGTCGCGGGACACTGGCTCTCGAGCGCGTGCACCTTCGCCTTCAGCTCGGCGGCTTCCCGCGCCGCCTTCGCGGCATCCGCCTGGGCGGCCTCGAGCGCGAGCTGTTCCTTCGTCTTCGGCTTGGGGCCCTCCTTCTTGGTGACCAGGCCGAGCTGGAGCGTGAGCAGCAGCGCGTTCTGGATCTGGATCTGATCCTTGCCGGCCGGATACAGCTCCGGGTCGCGGATGATCGACAGGTTGTAGACGACCGAGAGCCACTTCGAGAACGCGTAGGTGAGGTTCGTGGTCGCGGCGACCCGGGTCAGCTCGGTCGCGCTGCGGTCGTACGAGTCGTTGTTCACGAACGGCAGCAGCACCGCGACACCGGCCGCGTAAGCGAACGAATCCTTCTCGGCGAGCTTGCCGGTGATCCCCGCGAACCCCTCGATGCCGAGCTGCTCGACGTCGGACAGCTCGAGCAGCTCGATCGCGGTGGTGTCCATCGCGTTGGGATGGATGGCGTACGCCCCGCTCGCGAACGTGCTGCGGCCGCCGATGCCGATCCGGAACGACAACGACAGCTCGTGGCGGTTGATCGGGTCGAAGAATCCACCGGCCGACTCGGTCATCGTGAACGGCTGGAACGCGTCGGCGAGGTGGAACGTCTGCGTGCTGGTGGCCAGCGTCACCGGGGTCTTGCCGGTGACATCGACGAACGTGCTCGGCGCGGCGACGACGTATCGACTGTTGAACAGCGAGGTCGCGAGCGCCAGCCTTCCGTAACCGCCGAAGTTCGGCGTGACGAAGTAGTTGTAGATGCCGTCGACCTTCGCGACATCGGTGATCTTCACGAACTCGTCGATCACCGGCGTGCGCGCGTAGCCTTCGTTGATGAGGCCCGTGAAGATCAAGTTGTGGCGGTCGTGGATGTAGTCGGCGCCGCCGCTGACTCCGGCGGCGACCGTCATCGCGGTGCCATCGACCTGGCCGATCACGCTCGAGTTGTCGACGACATTCATCGACGCCGTCAGCGTGAGGAACGGGTTCCAGCCCTGGATCGCGGTCTTGGCATCGACCTCGGTCGGCTTGGTGGTCGACACGATCTCGGTGGGAGCTCCCAGGCTCGAGCCGGCCGCGGGCGCCTGCGCGCGCGCGGGGCTCACGGCCAGCAAGCTCGCGGTCAGGAAGACCGGTACGGACTTGATCATCCCGCGACCGTAACACCGTTCGCGCTAGTCGACGTTCGCCACGCTCACGCAGCCGCGGTGGACGAAGTACCAGTTCGGCTCGCCGGCCTCGGGCTCGGGGTCGCGCACGAGCACCCACTTGCCGTCGCGCGTGACGTAGCGCCAGCGCAGCTCCTTGCCGTTCGGGATCTGGCCGAGCGCGTTGTTCGGCGTGGCCGGCACGCGCCACGGCTCGACGTTGCCGTAGCCGTTCGTGTCAGTGCAGCCCGAGCCGTCGTACTGCATGTGCGTGACCGAGCCGTCGCCGGCGAGCTGGTTGTGGATGCCGTCGGTGAACGTCGCCAGGAAGTACGGCGTGTCGATCTGCTTCGGCGTGCCGCAGTCGTTCGTGCCGTGATGCGACGTCGTCGGATCGACCACGGTGTTGTCGATCCACGCGCAGCGATCGAAGTCCTCGCCGTACAGATAACCCCAGCGGTAGTCGGCGCCGCCTTCGTTGCCGGGCCCGGCCGAGCGCTGCGGATCGCCCTGGATGATGTCGGTCCAGCCCGGGTACGCGTTGCCGATCACGAACGAGTTCGGCGCGTACGAGATCGTCGCGATCGCGGTGACGCGCGCGTGGACGCTGTCGTCGCCGATGTCGACGGGGCTGCCGTCCTCGAGATCGCCGACGACGCACCCCGCGAGCATGAAGAAGAAGATGAAGGTGGTGCGCACGTGCCGTTCCTTCTCAAGCCGCGTGCCGAGCGCGCGTCGCCGGATCTCGGCGACTTGTGCCGCGCACGCGGGGCCGGCGGTCCCCGACCTCGCCCACGGTCGTGTGCAGTCGCTACGGGATCTCGTCCGCCCCGATGTCGCGCCCGGAGCCTTGCGGGCGGACCTGGCCGTCGATGTCGACCGCGAGCGTCGCGGCGGGGGCGGCCGCGCTGCGCGCCGGCGACGAGCTCGAGATGTGGTAGTCGCTGCTGCTGACGAACGCGGGGTCGCCGGCGAGGCTAGCGCTCGCGTTGGCCGGCACGACGTCGGAGAACAACGAGTAGGCCGCCGTGCAGCTCGTGCCGATCTGCGGAGCCGAGCCGTTGTCCGCGAAGATCGAGTCGTCGACGCCCGCGGCGACCGTGCAGCGCAGGCCGGTCGGCGTCATCGAGCCGCCGTTGTCCGCGAACGTGTCGAACGACAGCAGCGAGCCGGTGGTCGTCGAAGCGATCTCGGCACCGCCGCCACCGTTCGCCACGAACATCGAGTTGACGATCGTGAACATGCCGGCGAGGTGCGCGCCGACACCGCCGTTCTCGCTCACGATGGTCTGCGCGACGTGCACGACCGAGTTGTTCTGGTACACGCCGATGCCCGTGTTGTTGTTGATGCTGCAGTAGTCGACCTCGCACGTCCCGCCGCTGCAATCGACGCCGCCCTGCGTGTTACGCATCTGCACCTCGTACAGCGTCACGGTTCCGCCGGTGTCCTGGTTGCGCACCGCCTCCTGCGGCGAGCCCTGCAGCGTCATGCCTTCGATCGTGACGGTCGTGCCGTGCGACTCGAGCACGTGGTCGAAGCCGCTGCCGCCGAAGCCGACGTTCTGCCAGGCGACGGTCGTGTGATCCCAGCTCGCGGTCTCGCCCGAGATCAGGACGGGCGGCAGCGTCTGCATCAGCCACGAGTCGCTGTACTGGCCATCACCGACCTTGATCGTGCGCACGGACGCCGTCATCTGGCCGAGCGCGTGCGTGATCGTCGCGCACGGCGCGGTGCGCGTGCACGGTGCGCCGTCGTCGCCGTTCGTCGCGACGTACAGCGCGTCTGCCTCGTCGATGCACGTGCCGGTCGATTCCGAGCACACATCGCTCGTGCACTCCGAATCGGCGACGCAGCCGCGGCAGCCCTTCGTCACCGGATCGCAGACCGGCGTCGCACCGCTGCACGTCGCGCACTGCCCGGCGTCGATCGTCGAGCCGGCATCGCCGACGATGCAGATCGGAGGCGACTGACTGAAGTCGCACGTCTGCGAGCCCGGGCACGTGCCTTGCTGCGTGCACGGGATGCCGGCCTGAAACGTGGGGTTGTAGCAGGCGACGACCGCCGCCAGCGCGAACCCTCCCCGACGCATTCTTCACGATAACACGCGGTCACGGCGCGACGCGTGGCTCATTGATCGGGCAATACGAACGTGATCTTGAACCCACGGATGCGGACGGCCACGGGCTTGCCGTCCTTCTCGCCCGGCGAGAACCGGCAGTCGTGCAGCGCGGCGAGCGCGGCCTCGTCGAGGCCGTGGCCGATGCCTTTGACGACGACGACATCGCGTACGCGGCCATCCGCGCCGACGATGAGATCGAGCACGACCGTGCCTTCGATGCCGGCCTTGAGCGCGTCGTCGTTGTACTTGCCGTAGCAGTGGCCTTGCGGCAACGGCATCTTCGTCGCCTCGAACGCCTGAACGGGTTCGGGGGCGTGCTTGACCGGGACGGCAGAGCCCGAGCCGGCTTCCGGACGCGCGGTGTTGCCGATCGGCACTGCCGGGCCGGTGCCCGCCGACGACGTCGACTCCATCGTCGTCCCGAACACCGGCTCGCCTTCGTCGGCGACGACCGCGGGATGTTCCGGCTCCGGCGCGCTCTTCGGCTGCACCGCCTCGACCGCGACGCGCGCGTGCGGCCTGGGCGCCTCGTGAACCTCCGCCTTGGGCAGCGGCTTGGGCTCGTCGGGCGGCTTCGGCGGCTCCGGCTCGGGCGGCGGCGGCGGCGTGACGACCGTGACCTTCAGCTTCTGCGGCTTGACCACGACGGTGTAGCGCGGCAACTGCTCGAGGCCTCGCTCGAGTGCGAAATGCAGCACGAGCGAGGCGACGGCGCAGATGGCGAGCTTCCACCAGTCGTTCATGGGTTCGGCGGGGCGACGAGCTCCGTAGGATCGATCTGGATCGCGAACGACACGATTCCCACCGATTTCAGCGTATCGAGCACCCACACGACGCGCCCGTGCGAGACGGCCTTGTCGCCGGCGACGATCACCTGGGGCGGTTTGTCGGGAGTCTTCGCAACTTCGGCGGCGACCGCGTCGCGCAGCGCGGCGGCGCCGATCGGCTTGCCGTTGAGCGCGATGTTGCCGTCGCGCTGGATCTGCACGGCGAGCGTGGTCGGCTGCGTGGTCGTCGACTGGCTCGCGCGCGGCAGCTCGATCTCGATCGCCTGCTTCTCGATCAGGTGCGCGGTCAACATGAAGATGATCAGCAGCACGAGCATGATGTCGACGAGCGGCGTGACGTTGATCTCCGCGATCACGCCGCGCCGCCGCGTGCTTCCGCCCGCCATCACGCCTCCTTGCTGACTTCGGCCGGCTTGCGTGCCTTGAGCACCGCCAGGATCTCGTGCGCGAGCGATTCCGACGCGGACGTCGACGTCTCGACGTGGCGGGTGAACGCGTTGTAGGTCGCGACCGCCGGGATGGCGACGACGAGGCCGACCGCGGTCGCGACCAGCGCCTCGCCGATGCCCGCCATCACCAGGCTCGTGTTCTGCAGCCCGCCGCCGGCGAGATCGTGAAACGACCGGATGATGCCGAGCACGGTGCCGAACAAGCCGACGAACGGCGCGTTCGCGCCGAGCGTGCCGAGGAACACGAGCCGCTTCTCGTAGCGGGTGCGCTCGGCCTCGATCGCGGCCTGGCGGTGCTCCTCGACGGACTCGACGCCTTGCACCGCGCGCTCGAGGCACGCGCGCGCGACCGTGGCCTCCATCGAGCGATCGCCGGCGAGCTGCTTGATCGCCGGCTCCGCGCCCTTGTCGCGCAACATCGAGAGCATGACGCGAAGCTTGTCGGCGTGCTTGCGATTCTCGATGTAGAACCACAGCCGCTCGCCGATCACCATGATCGCGAGCAGCGACAGCACGATCAGGAGCCACAGCACCCAGTGCGAGCCTGCTCGCAAGAGGATGTCGAGCAGGGTCGCGTCGATGGACGTATCGGTGTCGGTGTTCATGTCACTCCATCTCTGGCTCTAAAAGCGGCCGCGCAGGCCGACGGTCGGGAGCACGTAGCGGATCGTGTTGCCGGGCGTCACTTCCTCCGGAAGCAGCGCCACGTTCGTGATGTCGACGTAGAAATCGAGCAGCCACTTCTTCCACACGGCGCGCTTGTCGACGCGCACGTCGAACTGCCAGAATCCGTCCTCGCGCGCGGTGTTGTAGCCCGCCGTCGTCGTCGCGGGTAGGCCGCTCTGATACTGCACGCGCACGCCGACGTCCCAGTTGCGGCGCAGCGGCAGGCCCGCGACCATGCTGAACAGCTGCGTGCGGTCGTAGTCGTACGGCACCCACACGCCGTTGTTGAGGCGCTCGCTGCGCGACAGCGTGTACGAGATCCATCCGAAAATGCCGCTCTTCGCGCGCCGGCGCAGCAGCACCTCGAGGCCGTACGCGCGGCCGGTCTGCGGCGTGGTCAGGCGATCGATGTACTGCTGGCCCATGTCCATGCCCGTGACGATCGACGTCGGCAGGAGCGTGTTGTTCGCGGCCGTGCCCTCGGTCAGCGCGTTCGTCGACAGATCGAAGATCGTCGGATCCATGTAGTTGAAGAACGCCTCGGTCGACAGCTCGAAGCGATGCTCGAGCGGCACCTCGGTGCCGAGGCTGGTCTGATAGGCCTCGAGCAGGCCGTACTTGAGCGGCATCTGATCGAGCCCCGGCAGCGGCACCACGAAGCGCGGCGGCTGGTGATAGATGCCGGCCGAGCCCTTGAGCCAGACCGCGCTGTCGTCGCTGTCGGGAGGAACCTCGGGGAGATCGCGGTGGCCGAGCTTGTAGCGTACGGTCAGGCGCGGATCGACGTCGGCCTTGCTCGCGGTGTGATCGTGATAGACGTCGCCGCGGATGCCGGGCCGGATCAGCCAGTCGCTGGTCGGGCGCCACAGCGCCTCGGCGAACATCGAGCCCCACTCCGACGTCGACAGCTGGCTCGTGATCGCGGACAGCCCGCCGGCCGCGCTGTTGGCGGCCCCGCTCTGGCGCAGGTCGCGAAAGTCGCCGTCGATGCCGGCTTGCATGTCGACCTGCTTGCTCGCCTTGTATCGGGCGCGCAGCGACGGATCGAGGCTCCACACCCAGAAGTCGGTGCCCATCGAGAACGTCTTGTCGAAGCCGCCGGTGACGCGCGCGGTGGTCTCGAGCTCGCCGAACGTGCGGTGATAGCGCAGGTCGAGGCGATGGAACTCGAGCTCGAGCGCCGGCGACAGCGGCGGGTTCGCCGCGTTCGGGTCGGCGGTCGCCGACACCAGATCGAGCTCGTCGCGCGCGCCGAACATGAACAGCGTCCAGCCGTTCGTCTTCGTGCCGCCGTCGAGGCGGAACTGGTAGTCCCAGTACGCGAGCGACGCCTGGTTGGTCGCGAGCGACAGCAAGATGCCGGGAAAGCCGTAGCGCGCGGCGACCGTCGCGGTCGCGTCGAGGTCGGGCACCGGCTCGCGCACTAGCCCGCCGACCTGCAGGAGGTTGAGATCGACGTCGATCAGGTGCGCGTCGGGCGCGGCGCGCGCGGTGACGCCGTCGACGATGCCGCCGGTGTAGCCGCCGTACGGCGCCGGCGCGCCGCCCGGATAGAACTGGATCTCGTCGATGAACTCGGGGTGGATGACGCTCGGACCGGCCAGCAGGTGGAACAGCAGCGGCACGCGGATCTCGTCGATCTCGAAGCCGGTCGAGCTCGGGCTCGAGCCGCGCACGACCGGAAACGGCAACAGCGACACGACCGATGCCACGCCGGGCAGCGCCTGGATCACGCGGAACGGATCGCCGAACGTGCCCGGCACCTGCTGGATCTCGGGCCCCTTGAGCGTGATGCGCGAGACTTCCTCGCGGCGCTGCTCGCCGACGACCACGATCTCGTACGGATCGTAGCGATCGCGCTCGATCAGATACGCGACCGCGAGCTCCTGCTTGGGCGCGATGTTCTCTTCTTGCAAGAACGGGTTGTGCGACGGCGCGTAGATCGTGATCTTCGCGTGGCCCGCCGGGACCTCGATGCGGAAGTGGCCCTTCTGATCGGCATCGGTCGTGTAGCGGCGGCCGTCGATCTCGACGTTGACGGTCGCGCTCGCGACCGGCAGCCGCGTGCCGAGCTCGATCAGGCGGCCGCGCAGCACCGACGTCTTCGCCGGGCCGGTCTCGCCGGGCGGCGTCGGCGGTGGCGGCGGCGGCGGCGGCACGAACGTGTGCGTGAACGTGATCTCGACCGCGACCGGATTGCCGCCGTACGTGCCGGGCTGGAACTTGAACTGCTGCGCGGCCGCGATCACCGCGTCGTCGAACGGCGGCTGCGGCGGCGTGACGAGGTCGACCTTGCTGACGTTGCCGTCCTTGCCGACGCGCAGCTTGACGGTGACGACGACCGGCGCGGTGATCGCGGGCGCGTTCGCGGGCGCCGCGACGTCGGTGGACCCGATCGCGTGCGGGGGCTCGAACTGCGGCTGCGCCTGCGGCGGCGGCGCGTCGGGCGGCGGCGCGTCGGGCGGCGGCGCGTCGACGCCGGCGTCGGGCGGAGCCTGCGCGTACGCGAGCGCGGGCGCGAGCCAGACGAGCGCGACCAGCGCGAGGCGCTTCACCGCCACATGAACCCCCACCCGACCGTGAACCCGACGTGCGGCCAGTACTGCGTGCGCTGGATCGGCTGCGCGCTATCGGGCTCGAGAAAGCCCGTCTTGTCGATGCACGACGTGTACTGGCCGAGCACCTCGACCTCGACGTCGGTCGACGTGCGCGGGCCGAGCACCCACGAGTACGCCGCGCGCACGAGGCCGGTCGCGCCGACGCCGCTGCAGCTGCCGACCGGCGGATTCGCGCTCGGGATCGTGATCGAGACGTCGTTGTTCATCGGCGCGTTGTCGGTGCGCGCACCCTTGCCCTCGACGATGCCGCCGAAGCCGAACCCGAACGCGAGCGACAGCGCGCGCGTGACCTGCCACGTCGGATCGATCGTGCCGGAGAACCGCAGGCCCGACAGCCCGCCGTTCGCCCCCGACGCCGACTCGTACGCGAACGACGCCAGCAGCGACCAGTCGTGGTCGAGCCGCAGGCCGGCGTGCAGGAACGGGCCGAGCAGGCGGCCGCTCGGCGCGCCGCGCAGGCCGTCGAAGCGCCCGTAGTCGAGCCCGAGCCCGAGCCGGAACCCGCTCTTGGTCCACGCGACGCGATCGCTCTCGGTCGGCAGCGACAGCTTCGGCGTGCCTTCCTCGTCCTCGGTGATCACCGAGCTGCCCGACGGCTTGGTGACGTTGCCGGCCTCGTCGGCGTGCGCCGGCGCGGCCGCGAGCAACACGGCGAGCGCGAGCCGCTTCATGATGTCGGGCACGGCCACCAGCCCGGGATCGTTCCGCCGTCTGCCGGGAGGTCGTCCCAGTCGGGCATCGCGCAGTTCGGATCCTCGCGGCAGCCTTTGAGGACGTAGTGCGTGAGGCCCTTGCACGAGTCGTCGCTGCGGCCGGTGACGATGAGCTCGATCTGCTCGGACCCGGTGTCCTGGCCGGGGAACTGCGGCAGGGGCGTGCAGGCGGCGAGCCGATCGGTGCCGTCGGGCTGATCGGCGGGATCGCGGTAGCGCACGCTCGAGTCGGCGTTGTTCTCGGTGCACGCGACCTCGTCCATGTCGATCGAGGGCGACGGCGGCACCCACGACGCGATCGGCTGGTCCTGCGGCGCCGCCTGCAGGCACTCGCCGACATCGACCTCGGGCGGCAGCTGACCGGCGAGCGCGTCGACGAGCGCGGTCTGGTAGTCGAAACCGGACGCGGCGAGCACGGAGAAACCATCCGGCGGATCGCCGCAGCCTTGCCGCGGATAGAACGCCGCCGCTTCGTCGAACGTGCCTTCGAGGTAACCGATGCGGGTGTCGGGCAGCGTCATCGAGACGAACGTCGCGTCGATGATGCGATCCGGCAGCTGCACGCCCTGCGGCTCGCTCATCGGCCCTCCCATCGGCACGCCGAGCCGGTTCGGGCGCGCGAGCTCGAGCGTGCCCGAGTCGTCGAGGTCGTCGTAGAACACGATGCTCGCGTAGCCGACGCGGCCGGTGAGCTGGCCGACCAGCACGGTCGCATCGGGCAGCGTGTCGAAGTCGACCTCGTTCGGCTCGCCGGGCGTGACGTCGACGCCGGGCTCGGCGAGCAGCGGCACGAACCCGAACGGATCGCGACAGCCGGCGGCGAGCGCGGCCTGCGTGCCCGGATCCGCGGGCGGCGGAAGGATGCACAGCGCCTCCGGCAGCCACTGCATGCCCCACACGACGGCGACCTGCGGGTGATGGAGCCCCGTCGTCTGCGTCGGCGGCGTCACCGTGTAGGTCGCGAGCGGCGGCACCGGGCCGGAGAAGCCTTTGACGTTGCCGCACGCGGCGAGCACGACGAGGAGCTTCTTCATGGCTGCCACCCCACGCCGATCTGCGCGACCCAGCCGCCGCGCACGTTGCCGTCGAGCACGTCGACGGATGGGCCGCCGCTCGCGATCATCAGCCACGGTCCCGCGACGTGCAGCGAGACGACCGCTTCGAGATCGGCGGCCGGCACCGCCGCGACCGCGTGGGTCTCGGCGTCGCTCGTCATGATGCGCTGCGCCTGCTGACGATCGCGCGTCTCGTGGACGACCGTCGTGCCGGCGCCGAGCCGGAGCGCGAACGTGCCGCGGCCGAACGAGTGGCGCACGGCGCCGACCGCGCGCAGGCGAATGTCCTGATGTGTGACCACCCAGTTCGAGTCGGACTCGGTGACCTCCGACCACGAGGCCCGCACGCCGTACGACAAGATGCAGCCGCACTCGCGCGTGACGCCGGCGCCGAAGCCCGTCGACATCCCGGTCGGCAGCGCGGCCGGCATGCCGACGAACAACCCGCCGTCGACCAGGTACGGGCCATCGGAGTGCACCGCGAACGTGTCGTCGCCGAGCAAGCGACCTTCGTCGGCACGCGCGCTCGCCGGCGCGACCAGCGCGAGCGCGCACGCGATCACCGTCCCGCGCGATGACACGCCCCGAACATTGCCACTTGCTCGCGAGCGGGTCACTACGCAGCGGACACGACTCGACGGGGGGCCGGGTTGCCGCGCGCAACATTAGTTCATAGATCGCGGGGTGTACGCGTTTTGCGCTTTACCTCGCGCACTTCGTGCGTATGCTCCGGCCGACCGACGGAGGGTCCATGACGAGCACCGACACGAGTGCCTTCGGCGAGATCGATGCGACCGACCGGGTCGCGTTCGAAGCGATCGAGCCGCTCGCGCCCGAGCGCTCCGCGGACGGTACCCGCACGAAGCTGCGCGCGCTTCCGCCGCCCATTCCGGTGTCCGCGCTCGGCGCGTCCAGCCAGTGGCTCGCGAAGGTCGCCGCCGCGGCTGCCAAAGAGCCGGTCATGATCGCGTCGACCGCGCCGCGCGGCCGCGCCGGCCTGCCTCCCCCGCTGCGCCCGCCGACGCTGACCAACCTTCCGATCGCGACGACGCCGCCGCCGATCCCGGCGCCGCCGCCGACCGTCGTGGTCGACGAGCTGCCGGTCGAGCTCGGGTCGTCGCCGGTCGAGCTCGATTTCTTCGAGCCAGTCGAAGAGCCGGCCGCCGCCGACGTGTTCGCCCCCGATCTGTTCGCGCCGATCGACGCGACCTCCGCGATGACCACGCGCTTCGAGCCCGAGCCGGCGCGCGAGATTCCGGTTCGCGCGATCACGTATGGAGTGATCGCGCTCGCCGCCATTGCGGTCGTGATCGCCGCGATCCGCGGCGGCACGTCGAGCTGGGCGCCTGCGGAGATCTCGCACGAAGAAATCGCGCAGGCACGGCCGATGCCGATCCCGGAACCCGCCGCCGCAGCCGTTCCCGCCGCCGCTGCCGTTCCCGCTGCCGCTGCCGTTCCCGCTGCCGCACCCGTTCCGGCTCCGGTCGCCGTTGCTGCTGCCGCACCCGTTCACCACAGCGCTCACAGCAGCACGCACGCGACGCACTCCGCTCCGTCGCCGCGCGTCGCCGTCGCCGCACCCGCCGCGTCCTCCTCGGCCCGCGGCACGCTGATGATCTCCACCAAGCCGCCGTGCATGATCACGCTCGACGGCAGGCCCACGCACCTCGCGACGCCGCAGCGCGCGTACAGCGTGCCCGCCGGTGATCACGTGCTCACGTTCGTCGACTTCCAGCACAGGGTCCGTGGCAAGGTGGCGATCCACGTCGACGCGCAGCACACGACGAAGCTGACGCGCGACTACATGCGATGAAGCCGCGTCCCGCGCGCGCCGCGATCGCCGCCGCGATCCTCGCCGCGATCGCCGTGCTCGCGTGGTTGCACTTCCATCGCGCCACCGCGCCCGGCGCTACCGCGCACGACCCGCAACCGCACGGGGCCGACGGGCGCGGCTTCGATCGCAACTCCACGAACCCGGGCGGCTCGCCATCCGCCGAGCCCGTCCTCGACGACGACGATCCCACCGGCGCGCTGCGCCTCGAAGGCCTCGTGCTCGGCGCGGACGACCATCCCGTCGCGGGCGCGGTCGTCGCGATCTCGTCGACGCCGGGCCGCACCGCGACCACCGACGCGGGCGGCTCGTTCGCGTTCGACAACCTCGTCGGCCGCGCGTATCGCGTGGTCGCGCGCGCGACTGAAGGCGTGGCCGGACCGGTCGTCGTGCACCTCACCGAGAAGAGCGACCCGGTCGTGCTCCACCTGCGCGCCGGTGCCAAGCTCGCCGTCACCGTCGCCGGGCCGGACGGCAAGCCGATCGGCGACGCGAGCGTCGAGCTGCGCGGCGAAGACAAGCAGACCGCGAAGACCGCCGCGACCGGCATCGCGACGATCACGCCGATCGTGCCGGGCAACTACCAGCTCGTCGCGTCGGCGCCGGGCATGGCGCCCGCGCACCAGCAGGTGCGTGTCAACGGCGAGACGCGCGTGCGCATCGTGCTCCTGCCCGGCGCGCCGGTCTCCGGCCGCGTCGTCGACGAGAGCAACAAGCCGGTCGCCGGCGCGCGCGTCGTCTACACCGCGAGCGGCCAGTTCTTCGGCCAGGCCGACTGGCGCCTCGACGCGATCACGACCGGCGCCGATGGCACGTGGAAGTTCGCGGCGCTGCCGCGCGGCTCGTTCCGTTTCCTCGCGAGCGATTCCGATCACGCGACCGGCACGTCGGCGCTGATCGCGCACGACGGCTCGACCGAGAAGACCGGCGTCGAGATCGCGCTCCCGGCGGGTGCCACGGTGCACGGCCGCGTCGTCGACAGCGGCAAGGCGCCGGTGCCCGGCGCACACGTGCAGGTGATGCTCGCGTTTCGCCCGGCCGGCGGCCGCGGCTTTCGCGCCGGCGGCACGCGCCCGCCGCCGCGCCAGACCTACAGCGACGACAAGGGCGAGTTCGTCGTGCGCGGGTTGCCGCGCGACCAGCTCGTCGCGACCGCGCAGCACGAGAAGGGCGCGGCCAGCGCGGTCGAGATCGACGCGACGAGCGGCGACGCGAAGGACGTCACGCTCGTGCTCGATCTCACCGGCGCGATCGCCGGCACCGTCGTCGATCAGACCGGCCAGCCGGTCGAAGGCGCGCAGGTCAACGCCGCGCCCGCGTTCAACGGCGGCGGCTTCGGTGGCTTCGGCGGTGGACCGCCGGCCGGCTCCGGCTCGGGCGGCTTCGATCCGTCCGTGTTTCTGCGCGCGCAGCAGAACGTCGCGCTGACCGATGCCGGCGGCCGCTTTCGCATCACGGGGCTCGCCGACGGCGCGTACACCGTGCGCGCGAGCCGCTCGGGCATCCCGCGCGGCGGCCGGCGCGGCCGGCGCGGCGGCAGCGACGGCGTCGAGGCAAAGGTCGGCGACGAGAAGGTGCAGATCGTGCTGCCCGCCGAAGGCAACGTGCGCGGCAAGGTCGCGTTTGCCGACGGCAAGGTGCCGACCGCGTTCACCGCGAGCGTCGCGGGCACGCAGCAGGCGTTCTTCGGCGGCGACTTCGAGCTCGACGGCCTCGCGCCGGGCGATTACCGGCTCGACATCAGCGGCCCGAGCTTCGACTCGCACTCGCAGGACGTGCAGATCGAGCCGGCGCAGACGACCGACGTCGGCTCGATCACCGTCGCGAGCGGGCGGCGCATCGCCGGCGTCGTCGTGTCGAACAACGCGCCGGTTCCCGGCGCGACCGTCTATGCCGGCAACCAGGTCGTCGGTGGCCCGTCGTCGAACGACTCGCCGATCAACGGCTTCGCGGGCCTCGGCGCGAACACGAAGCAGGACACGACCGATCAAGGCGGCGCGTTCCTGCTCGCCGGTTTCCCCGACGGCGACCTCACGGTCATCGCCGATCTGCCCGGCACCGGCCGCAGCAAGGCGCTGCTCGTGGCCGAGGACGATCCGAATTCGAGCGCGCTCGTGCTGCAGCTCCAGCCGTACGGCTCGATCTCCGGCGTGCTCACGCAAGGCGGCTCGCCCGCAGCCGGCATCGTCGTCACCGTGCAGTCGACGACGACGCCCGGCGCGCTCTACGTCGCCGCCGCCGGCGGCGATGGCGCGTATCGCTTCGATCAGCTCGCGCCCGACACGTACAAGGTCTCGGCGACGCTCGGTAACCCGCGCCGCGGGCTGCACCAGTACTCGCAGCAGGTCACCGTGCCGTCGGGCGGCGACGTCGTCGTCAACATCTCGGTCGATCAAGGCAACGTCACACTCGACCTCGCCGGCCAGGTGACGTCGGGCGGGCCGCCCGGCGCGATCGTCGGCTACCTGTCGAGCTCGACGATCGCGGCGACCAGCTACAGCCAGCTCCAGCTCGCGATCGCGAGTGCAGGCGCGGGCACGACGCAGGTCGCGACCCAGCGCGGCACGACGCCCGCGTCGTTCACCGACGTGTCGCCCGGCGCGTACACCGGCTGCATGGTGCCGCTGCCGCCCGATCTTCGCGGCGCGACCGTGATCTCGTACATGCAGCAGCACGCGAAGAGCCTCGCCGCGTTCTGCCAGGCAGTGACCGTCGCGACCACGCCGGCCACGCAGACCGTGACGATTCCCGTCACCGTCCCGCCGCCGAGCAGCGGCGGCAGCGCCGCGCCGTAGCCCGCGGTTACTGCTGCGCGCTCGCGACGTACACGCGGAACGTGGTGCCCGTGATGGTGTTGTCGCGCGTGAAGTACACGCGGCAACCGTCTTCGCTCAGCCAGGGATCGCCGTCGTCGACGCCGGAGTTGAGATCGGGCACGAGCTGCGGCGGGCCGAACGGCAGCGCGGTGGTCGAGCGCGTCGCGTACCACAGGTTCTTGCCCGGGAGGCTGGCCGGACGCGCCGACGTGAACAGGATGATGGTGTCGTCGAACGACGGCGCGGGATCGGCATCGCCGTCGCCGCTGTTCAGCTCGGTCACCGGCGTGGGCGTCGCAAACTTCTGACCGAGGGCCGCACGCGTCGTCACGTAGATCGTCTGCGGCGATGTCGAGATCGGCGCGAAGTACAGCTCCAGCCCGTTCCCGAGCAACTCGGGGTCGTATTCGTCGCCCGCGGTGTCGACCTTGGTCAGGTTGACCTCGTTGCTCATCCCGAAGTCCTGCGTCGTGTCGAGCCGCGTGGTCTCCCACAGATCGGCGCCGCCGGCACCACCATTGCGATCCGACGAGTAGATGGCATCGAGGCCATCGGAGGTCATCGTGAACTTGCTCTCGTTCTGGCCGGAGTCGAGCGCCGAATCCTGCATGACGGCGCCGAACGGATCCGCGACGCCGGCGCGCGTCGCGCTGTAGATGTGCGTGACTCCCTGGCTCAACGCGTTGAAATAGATCGTCGTCTCGTCGGGGGTCAGGAACGGATCGCGCTGGCTCGTTCCCGTCGACGCGAGCTCGGTCAGCTGGGTCGGCGTCGCGAACCGGATCGTGCCCGCGTGCCACGCCTGCAAGCAGGTGAGCGTCGCACCGTCACCAGACGAGCCGTCGCCGCCGCCGTCGCCGCCGACACTGCCATCCCCCACCGCCATCGTCGGATCGTCGAAGCCGAGTAGCTGCCTGCAACCTGCGAGCAGCACGAACGTCACCGCCGCGCGTAGCACGCCTCAGGATATCACCCGCACGTTTGCAGAATTCACGCGATCGTGGCCGGGGTGCCCGATCCTCGCCATCGATCCGACATGTGCAGCTGTCATCGTGAACACAAGGGAGGGCCACATGACACGCCTGACGATTCGCAGTCTCTCGTCCGAAGACTTCGCCTCGCTCGCGATTCTCGAGAACGACGTGTTCGGCGCCATGGGAGAGGCCGTGCTCTGCCCGCACTACCTGCGGCTGTGCACCGAGTTCTTTCCCGAGTCGTGCTTCATCGCGCTCGACGGCGAACGCCCCGTCGGCTACCTGCTGTCGTTCCTCAAGGACCGGCAGGCGTACTGCACCACGCTCGCGGTGATTCCCGAGTACCAGAAGACGCGCGTGACCGTGCAGCTGATCGGCGCGTTCGTCCGTCACATCATCGACCGCGTCGACGAGTGCTGGTTCACGGTGAAGGAAGACAACGCGCCGGCGCGCGCGCTGCACCGCATGCTCGGCGCCGCCGACGTCGGCCGCCGCGTCGACTTCTACGGTCCCGGTGACGAGCGCATCGTCGCGAAGATCGATCGCGCGACGTTCGAGCGCATGCGCGGAAAGTACGAGCGCCTCGGGTTCGTTCCGCCCCGCGTCGCCGACCAGGCCGCGTGAGGCCATCGCTTCGCATATCCCACTCAAGGTACTTGCCGCTCCGCGGCATTCCCTCGGGCTACAGTTGCTCGTGCTCCGCACTCGCTCGATCGCTACCCCTCGGTCGCTCGTTCGTCGCTTGCCCGAGCTCGAGGCGATCGAGCGGCTTGCCGAGTCCGCGGCCGGCGCCGGCGCGATCGAGGTGATCGCGCGCGTCGCAAGGCCCGGCGCTGCCGGGCCGTTGCCGATCCATGCGTTCCGGTTCGGCCCGGAGGATCGCGCGACGCCCGCGTTGCTCGTCATCGGCGGCGTGCACGGGCTCGAGAAGATCGGCACCGACGTCGCGATCGCGTTCTTGCAGACGATCCTCGCGCGGCTCGCGTGGGATGCCGTGCTCCAAGACGCGCTGTCGCGCTGCCGCATCGTCGTCGTGCCGCTCGTCAATCCGGTCGGCATGGCGATGCGCCGGCGCTCGAACGGGCGCGGCGTCGACCTGATGCGCAACGCGCCGGCGAACGGGTATCCCGGCACGCCGCTCGTCGGCGGTCATCGGATCTCGCCGCTCTTGCCCTGGTACATGGGCAAGTCCGACGCGGCGATGGAACCGGAAGCCGCCGCGCTCGCCGAGCTCGTCGAGCGCGAGGTGTTCGCGTCGCCGCTCGCGATCGCGCTCGATCTGCACTCCGGCTTCGGCTTCGTCGATCGGCTGTGGTACCCGTACGCGCGCACGAGCGAGCCGCCGCCGGACCTCGCCGCGATCGACGCGCTCGTGCGCGTGCTCGACGACACGCTGCCGAATCACGTCTATCACGTCGAGCAAACCTCGCGCGCGTACGCGATCCGCGGCGACCTGTGGGACTACCTCTACGACCGCCGCCGTGCCGTCGGCGATCGCCCGGGATTGCTCTTGCCGCTCACGCTCGAGATGGGATCGTGGAACTGGGTGCGCAAGAACCCGCTGCAGGGTCTATCCAGCCTCGGCCGGTTCAATCCGATCACGCCGCACCGCCATCGCCGCACGCTGCGCCGGCACCTGCCGCTGCTCGAGTTCCTGTTTCACGCGGCGGTCTCGCACGCGGCGTGGCTGCCTGCGTCGTCGAGTCGGTCGCGTTAGCTCCCCAGCCGAAACCCCACGCCGCGCACGGTCTCGATCGCATCGGGATTGGGCAGCTTGCGGCGCAGGCGCAGGATCACGTTGTCGACCGCGCGCTCGGAGACATCGAGCTCGCCCTCGCCCCACGCGGCGTCGAGCAGCTCGGCGCGCGATAGCGGCCGGCCCCGCGCCTTCATCAGCTCGCGCATGACGGCGAGCTCGATCGGCGTGAGCGCGACGGACGCGCCGAATGCCCACAGCGCGTAGTTGTCGGGATCGAGTGTGAACGACCCGTAGCGCAGGCGGCCGTGGCCGTCCTGGCCGCGCTGCATGCGGCGGTGGACCGCGCGCACGCGCGCCGACAGCTCGCGCGTCGACAGCCCGCCGGCGACGACATCGTCGAAGCCGGCCGAGAGCAATGCCTCGCGCTCGTGGCCGCCGCCGTCCTCGATGACGCCGATCAGCCCGGCGCGCTGGCCGTCGTGATCCGCCCACGCGACCACGCGATCGGCGACCGCGATCGCGATCGCGGCGTCGAAGCAGAACACGTAGACGGTCGCGGCCGGCGGCGCGCGCAAGACGTCGGCGGTCGCGACGTCGACCCGAAGCGCTTCGCGCTGCAGCTCGGTCGCGAGCCGTTGCACGGTCTCGCCGCTCGGCGCCGCCGCGATCAGAATTACCTCCGCCGCCGTGGCCACGGAGGCCCCACCACGAGCCATCTCGGATTGCACCCGACAGCAGTACCGCCGGTTCGTGACCGGTTCGCGACGGTGTGGTCGAGATCCGGCCACCGCGCCGTCGCGGAAATGCCACACGGCCTTGCTAGCGTGAGGCCATGGTGGGTTTCGAGCTCCTGCGCGCGACGCACCGGGTCGGGCGCGGTCTATTCAACGCACTCGCCGAGCTCGGCTCGGCACGGTCCGCTCCGCCGCGCGATCCGCGTGATGCGGCGCATCGCCTCGCCGGCGCGCTCGGCACGATCGCGCGCGCTCACGACCTCGCGGTCACGGTGAAGGGCGAGATCCCGCGCGAGCGCGTGCTGCTCGTCGCGAATCACGTCGGCTATCTCGACACGCTCGCGATCCTGCCGGTGTGCCCGGCCGCGCCGGTCGCGAAGTCCGAGGTGATGGAGTGGCCGATCATCGGCGCGATCGGCGCGGCGCTCGGCGTCGTGTTCGTCGAGCGCGGCGACACGATGGGCCGCGCGCGCGTGCTGCGCCGCATGCACTCGCTGCTCGCATCCGGCGTGAGCGTCTTGAACTTCCCCGAAGGCACGACGTCGCAAGGCGACCGCGTGCTGCCGTTCCGGCGCGGCTCGTTCGGCATCGCGCAGCGGCTCGGCGTCCCGGTCGTGCCGATCGCGATCCGCTACCAGGATCCCGCGCTCGCGTGGTGCGACGACGCGACGTTCCTGCCGCATTATCTCAAGATGACCTCGCGCGCGCGCGTCGAGGTCGAGCTGTCATTCGGCGCGGCGATGTCGCCGCGCGCCGGCGAGCCGCCCGAGGACATGGCGGCGCGCGCACGCAACGCGATCGCCAAGATGCTGAGGATCACCGATGCAGCAATCCGCCCTGGCCTACCTCCGGCACGGTCAAACGCCGTTCTTCCGCCTCGCCGCGTCGCCTGAGGGCGGCGTCGCGAACGCCGATGTCGCGGTGCTCGGCGTGCCGCACGACGCGGGCACGACGTATCAGCCGGGCGCGCGGCTCGCGCCGTATCACATCCGCCGCGTGTCGGCGCTCGTGCAGGGCCATCACCCGGTGCACGGCATCGACGTGTTCGCGCGGATCCGCTGCGTCGACGCCGGCAACGTCGTGTTCCCGCCGTTCGATCGCGCCGCGATGCGCGGTGCGGTCGAGGCCGAGGTGCGCCAGCTCGCGGCCGCCGGCGTCGCGCCGCTCGTCGTCGGCGGCGATCACTCGGTGACGCTGCCGGTCTTGCGCGCGCTCGCGAAGCAGCACGGCCCGCTCGCGATCGTGCACGTCGACGCGCACCTCGATCTCAGCGGGCCCGACGTGTGGGGCGACGAATTCCATCACGGCACGCCGCTGCGCCACGCGATCGACGAACACCTCGTCGAGCCGGGCCAGCTCTACCAGCTCGGCGTGCGCGGCCCGCGCGGCACCGCGAACGACGACGCGATCGCGCGCGCGCACGGCCACAGCGTGTTCAGCGCCGACGAGATCGCGGAGCGTACGGTCGGCCGCGTGTGCGCCGAGCTGCGCGAGCGCATCGGCGCGCGGCCGGTCTACGTCACGTTCGACGTCGATGCGATCGATCCGGCGTTCGCGCCGGGCACCGGGACGCCGGTGCCGGGCGGCCTGACCTCGCGCGAGGCGCTCGCGCTCGTGCGCGGGCTCGCCGGGCTCGACGTCAAAGGTGGCGACGTCGTCGAGGTGTGCCCGCCGCTCGACCACGCGGACATCACGTCGCACCTCGCGGCGTACTTGATGTGGGAGCTGCTCGCCGTGATGGCGCTGCGCCGCGGCTAGCCGATCACGGCGAGGCCGGCGCTGCGAGCTTCGCCTCGCAGGTCGAGATCGCGGTCATCAACGTGCCGAGCTTGGTCGACGCGGCGCTCGACACCTTGCGATCGACGAGCGCGCCGGTTTGCTCCCCCGCGAGCTGAACGAGCGGATACATGCAGGCGGTGTCCTTGCACGCGCAGATCTGATCGCGAAGCTCCGCCAGCTTCGCGATCACGGCCTCGGGGCTCGGCGCGTTGGCTTCGGCGCGCACGCGCTCGCAGTCGTTCGCGGCCACGTGATGCGCGGTGGCGAGCTGCTCCGCCGCGCGATCGCCGAGGCAGCCGAGCTTGGCGCACGCTGCGTAGTCGGCGGCGGCGCACAGATCCTTGGCGGGAACCGGGTTGCGGTCGGGCGCGTCCTCGCACGCGTCGGCTTCACCGGCGTCGCATGCGACGACGAGGCGGCGCTCGGCATCGCTGATGTCATCGCGGAAACGATGGCGATCGTGATACCTCACGAGCTGGGCGCAGCTCTCGACGATCCCCGCCACGCACGCGGTGTGCGCGAGCTCTTCGCGCGCG
>DATJXL010000227.1:0-3070 GCA_035500135.1 Kofleriaceae bacterium | reverse complement strand
AGCGTCGGGCAGCTCCACACACCGTGGCGTGCGGTCTCGGCCGCGACCTCGGCGATGCGCGCCGGATCGGCGTACAGCCAGCCGCGCAGGATGCCGGCGCCGGTGTGGCGACCGCGCACCGGCGAATCGGGGCGCTCGATCGCGTCGACGTAGCCGGTCAGGTGCTCGATCGACGCCTGCTCGGCGGCGAGCGCGTGCGCGAGCGGCACCGCGAACGGGACGTGGCCGACCACGCGCAGGCCGTGTGCGCGCGCCGCCGCGACGACCGCGTCGTACGCGGCGAGCGTGAGCCCGTTGTAGACCTTGATGAAGTCGTAGCCGGCCGCGGCC
This sequence comes from Kofleriaceae bacterium, assembly GCA_035500135.1. Classification (GTDB taxonomy): domain Bacteria; phylum Myxococcota_A; class Polyangia; order Haliangiales; family Haliangiaceae; genus JABFXX01. The sequence continues at coordinate 2,740 of DATJXL010000227.1, read as the reverse complement.
TGGGCCGCGACGACGCGCTCGGCGTCCTCCGGCTTGGCGACGACATCGGAGGCTTCCCACCGCGGCTTCGCGCCGTCGACGAACGGCCCTGCCGTGTAGATGCGCGGGCCGACGATCTCGCCCTTCGCGACGCGCTCGCGCAGCGCGAGGATGCCGCGGTTGCCCGCCATGTTGCGCACGGTCGTCACGCCGGCGAGCACGAACAGCTCGAGCATGCCGCGCGTGCCGTCGAGGTGGACGTGCATGTCGTGCAGGCCGGGGATCAGGAACTTGCCGCGCGCGTCGATCACGTTCGCGCCTGCCGGCACGTCGATCTTCCCGACCGCGACGACCTCTCCGTGGTCGATCAGCACCGTCTCGTCGCGATCGATCTGCGCGGTCTCCATCGCGATCACGTTCGCGTGCACGAACGCGAGATCCGCGTGCACCGGCTCTGGCCGAGGCCCGACGTCCGACGCCCGAGGCCGTTCTTCCGCGCCGGAGCACCCCGTGATCGCGACGACGAAAGCCGCCCAGCGCACTACCCCACTCTACTCCTCCGCCGACCACCCGTAGCGATCGAGCACCTCGCGCAATTCGGGCGTATCCCGGCTCACGGGTGGAATCCACAGCTGCTCGGAATCGCGCGTCCACCACGTCGACGAGCTGTACGGCTCGAGGTGGTAGACGAAGCGCCGGATGCGCACCCAGCGCGGCGCGACGCCATCGAACGGGTCGACCGCGAGCAGCTCGCGGATCGTCGGATCGCCGTCGAGCAGCTTCCAGATGAGGTGCACGATCCACGCGTCGTGCGGCTGGTCTTCCATCGCCGAGAACCAGATCAGCCAGTCGAGCCGGCGGTGATACGGACCGAGGATGCAGGGCCGGCGTGCGACGTCGCCGGGCTTGCACGGCAGCTCGTACGCGAGCCACTTCGCGTCGGGCGCGTCGGGGTCGGCCGCCATCGTGCCTTCGATGACGAGCTCGTGGCGGACCTCGTCGACCGAGCCGAACGCGCCGTAGGTGTTGACGAGCTCGAGGTTGTCGTAGCTCGTGTTCATCGCCTGCCGGCGATCGACCGCCGCGAGGTTCTCGATCACCGGCCAGCTCTTGACCGCGACGAGGCCGGCGAACACGCCGACCAGCAGCTGGTGCGCGTCGACGCGGCGGCGGCGACGCGCGGCCCACTGGATGGCGCGAAACACGCCGTAGGCGCCGGCGAGCACGACGAACACCCACCCGAGCGAGTGCAGGAACTTCGTGTACGCGACGGTGACCCACGCGCCGACCGCGAGCCCCGCGACGAGCTGGCTGGCATCGCGCGGCGGCGCGTTCGGGATGCGCGCGTCGATCCACGCGCGGGCGCGGCGCGGGATCACGCGCCGGAGCGCGTCGTCGTCGAAGCACGCGAGGATCGGGATGACGGTCAGCCAGTTCAGGAACGCGAGGTTGCCGCTCGCGATCAGCACGCACTGGAACGCGAGCATCGCGAGCGCGGCGGCGAGCCGCAGCCGGCGCGGCCCGAATGCCAGCCACGGCGCGCCGAGCTCGACGACGTGGTTGAACACGACGCCGATCGCGTGCACCGCGTGCGGCAGGTGGTGGAACCACGGCGACAGCGGGTTCGGGATCGGCTGGGTCTCGAAGTGCCAGTCGAGGCACGTCAGGTCGTGCCAGCACGCCGAGCCGCGCCACTTGATGAGGCCGGCGCCGAGCATGATGCGGAACGCGAGCCAGCGCATCGCGACGATCGCGGCGACCGGCGGCGGCCGCGCGGCGAGCGGGCGCACGTCCCACGGATGCGCGATCACCGCCGCGATCAGCGTGGTCTCGAGGATCTGCGTCTCCCAGCCGAACGCGTACCAGGTCTGGCCGACGCGCACGTACGAGCCGTAGAGGACCCACAGGATGACGAGCATCGGCAGGTTCGCGTAGCCGAGCGCGACCGCGATCGAGATCGCGACGCCGAGCCAGGCGCACGCCGACAGGAACCAGTCCGACGAATTCCACACGAAGATGCTCGGCACGTCCCGGAACGACACGCCGTCGACCGCCGACGCGATCGGCGTCAGGCCGTGCGAGCCGAGCAGCGCCGGGCCCTGGAACGCGATCCCGAGGAACGCGAACACGTAGATGAAGCCGAGCAGCCGCAGGATCGCGGTGCGCACCAGCGTGTAGCGGCGCGGCCGGAACCACGCCGCGATGTGGTCCCACGTGGTCGGAACGTGCTCGACGTCCACGCCTCGAGTCTAACCGAGCGTGTCGCCCATGCCTTCAGCAAGCTCGTCGGCGCGGTAGCCGCGCGAGAGCTTCTTGGGCGGCTGCTCGAGATAGAAATAGTGACACCGATCGCGCTCGCTCCACACGACGTGCTCGACCTGCGCGTGATCGCCGGCGTGGCTTCCGACCAGCACGGTGACGGTCTCGCCCACGCCGAACCGTGCGACGCGATCGGTCATGACGCGAGGTCGACGCCCTGGCGCAGGTAGCTCACGGTGTCGACGAGCGTGAGCTGTGGATCGCGCGCTTCGAACCCGAGCTCGCGCGCGGCCTTGCTCGAGTCGATCCACCAGTAGTGCTCTGCCATCTCGACGCTGATGCGATCGACCGGCGGCTCCTTGCCGCGCCAGCGATAGAGCTCCTCGACGAGCGTCGCGCCCCACCTGTTGACGCGCGCGGGCAGCTTCAGGCGGGGCGGCGCGACGTTCGCGATGCGGCCGAGCCGCTCGAAGAACTCCTTCATCGTCCAGTTCGGGCCCCC
>DATJXL010000226.1:0-10357 GCA_035500135.1 Kofleriaceae bacterium | reverse complement strand
GTGCGCATGTTCCTCGACGAGGCGCGCCTCGCGGCGCAACTCCAGCATCCGAACATCGCCCAGGTCTACGACGTCGGCCAGCTCGGCGAGTCGTACTTCTTCACGATGGAGTACGTGCACGGCGAGACCGTCCGTGCGCTGATCAAGCGCTCGATCGCGACCGGCTCCGCGACGCCGGTAGCGTGCGTGCTCGCGGTCGCGGCGGGGGCAGCCGCCGGCCTGCACCACGCGCACGAGCGTAAGGGCCCGAGCGGCCAGCTCGGCATCGTCCACCGCGACGTTTCGCCGTCGAACTTGATGGTCACGTACGAGGGCCACATCAAGGTCGTCGACTTCGGCGTCGCCAAGGCGGCGAACCGCGCATCGCAGACCCACTCCGGCACGGTGAAGGGCAAGATCGCGTACCTCTCGCCCGAGCAGTGCGAGAACCGCGAAGTCGACCGGCGCACGGATCTGTTCGCGCTCGGGATCGTGTTGTGGGAGCTGATCGTCGGCGACTACCTGTACCACCGTGACAGCGACTTCCTCGCGATGACGGCGATCGTCAACGAACCGCCGCCGCCGCCCTCGACGCTGCGCGCCGACATCCCGCCCGAGCTCGATGCGTTCGTGATGCGCCTGCTCGCCAAGGATCCCCGCGCGCGCTACCAGACCGCGAGCGAGGTCGTGGCGGCCGTGGAGGCGATCGCGGCGCGCGCGGCGATCGCGATCACGCCGAGCGTGGTCGCGCGGTTCATGCTCGCGACGTTCGGCGAACGTACCGAGCCGTGGGTCGAGATGAACCCGCGCAAGACGCTGACCGTCAACAGCGCGCCGATCCCCGAAGGTCTGATCTCGGTCCATTCGCCGGTCGATGACGAGCTGCGCCGCGTTCCGACGTTGCCGCCAAGCGAGCTCGACGTCGACGAGCTCAAGGCCACGCTCGTGATGACCACGCCGGCCCCGGCGCGCCCGACGTTGCCGACGATGGCGGCCCGTCCCAGCGCGCTCCCGTCGGCCTCGACCTCCGATGACCTCGCGGCGGTTCGCCGATCCTTCCCACGCGTGTTCGCCCTGCTCGGCGTGCTCGCGTTTGCGGTCGGGGTCGCGCTCGTCGTCGTGTTCGCGAACCGGAAAGCGCCGATCGCGGCACCGCCGCCCGCTCGCGATGCGAGCATCGCGACGAGCATGCCACCCGCCCCCGCGATCGATGCCGGCTCGCCCGACGCGGCGTACGCCGATGCTGGCGCCCCGGCCGACGCGAGTATCGCGCCCGATGATGCGGCGATCGATGCCGGGCTCGCGCGGCCCGCCGTGCACGTCGTCCCCAAGCACGTGCCTCGACACCCGAGCGCCGACGCCGCCGTCGACGAGTGCGCGTCGGATCCGATGGCCTGTCAGCAGTGACGGTCAGAAGTGCGCGGCCGGTGACGATCGAGACGGCGACATGAGGTTGGTGCCCTGTACCATGATGTAGCCTGCCCCACCGCCGCCGCCGCCGCCCGAATTCGGGGCGCCACCGCTACCGCCGGCGCCGGCGGCCCTGCCGTCGTGTGCGCCGTTGCCCCCGCCGCCGACTACCGACGGGCCACCCGTGCAGCAGCTGGTCGAACCGTCGGGATCGGCCCCGTTGCTGCCCGGCGCCGACGAGCCGCCCGCGCCACCGCCGCCGCCATCCGCGAACAGGTTCGCACCGGTGCAATCGACCGTCGGTGCGATCAATACGATCATGCCGCCCGTGCCGCCACCTGCACCACCGGCGTTGGGGAAGCCACCCATCCCTCCTACGCCCGACGCGTCGATGCCGCTGTGGATCGTGATCGACGCGCCCGCGGTCAGATACACGACGCCACCGCCGGCACCGGACGGGGGCGCGGCGATGCTCCCGATCAGCTGGCCCGGGCAGCCGCCGTGAAGCGTCACCGGGGCGATGGCCGGGCCGGGTAGCCCACCGAGCGCCGCACCGTCATCGCCACCGTAGCCTCCGATCGTACCGAACGAGCCGCCGGCGCCGCCGGCGCTGCCCGCACCGCTGCCGGCGGTTCCGAACGAGTCGCAGTCCTTGGCGTTCGCTCCGGGCCCGATGCTCCCTCCGGTGTGGCTCGCCACGTCGATGGGGCCAGTGGCGGTGATCGACTCGGTCGCGGCGATCACGAGCGGACGCGAACCGGTCACCGAGAGCGGGATGCCGTCCATGGCAACCACGATCTGAGCTCCGAACACGAAGCACGACGCAGGCTGTCCGCGCTCGACCCACCCCGGTGGTTGCTGCGAAGCGCACGACACGTTCGTGTCGGTGTCGAACACGCCGGCGCTGCCGAGCAGGAAGACGTTCGGCGGCACGCTCGCGGGCGGGCACACCGAAAACCCGCCTGCACCCAGGCAGCCAGGAGGTGCATCGACCAGATCTGCGTCGGTCGCATCGCCCATGCTCGCGTCGCTCGATAGCTCGTGAAGCCCGAGCAGCTGGCGGCAGCCGAAGGCGCTGCCCAGCACCGAGCACACGAACGCGAGACGGCGCACCACACCAGCGTAAGCGTTTCGCGACGCGGATACCAGGTGGTCATTGCGATCAGCGTGAAGGGCGAGGACGCGGTAGTCTCATGGGGATGAGGCTCGTGGCCGTGACGTTCGTCGCGATCGCCTCGCTGTCGGTGGCGCACGCCGGTCCCGATCCCGAGGACGCCGCGCACGCCAAGAAGCTGTTCGAAGAGGGGCGCGTCCTCGCGAAGGCGGGAAAGCTCGCCGAGGCGTGCGATCGGTTCGAACAGAGCTTCGCGCTCGATCGCGAGACCGGTACCGAGGTGAACCTCGCCGACTGCCTCGAGAAGCTGGGCCAGGCCGCGCGCGCGAAGGATCTGTTCGAGGACGCCGCGACCGAGTCGCTGCGCGCGGGCAACACCGTGCGTGCCAAGTTCGCGCGCGACCGCGCCGACGCGATCGCGAAGCAGCTGCCGCAGGCGACCGAGCCGCCCCCACCGCAGCAGCCGCAGCCGCCGCAGCCGCAGCAGCCGCAGCAGCCGCCGCAGCCGCAGCAGCCGCCGCAGCAGCAACCGCAGCCGCAGCAGCCGCAGCAGCCCGTGGTGCGCGCCACGGTCGAGCCCGCAACGCATCGCACGCGCACCCGGTTGGCAGAGGTCCTCGCGATCTCCGGCGGCGTACTCGGCCTGACGTCGCTCGGCGTCGGCTCGTACGCGAAGCTCGAGTACGACGACGCCTCCTCCAAGCACGACGTGTCGCGTGCGAACTCGCAGCTCGCCGTCGCCGATGCCGCCAGCTGGATCGGCCTCGCGGCCGGCGTGACGCTCGCCACCGCGGCGATCGTCTACTACACGTCGCCGCGCGCGAGCGTCGTCGTCGCGCCGAGCGCGAGCGCCAGCACGGCGGGCCTGTCGCTGGTCGGCCGCTTCTGAGATCGCCAGCGCTAGCGCTCGCGCGACACGACCTGACGCAGCTGCCAGGCCTGCACGTGCGAGCGATGACGCGTCATGCGTTGCTCCTGCGCGCTGCCGTGACTGAGCAGGGCGGCGACCGTGAACAGCCCGAGCACGAAGCAGCACAGTCCGGGCGCGCCGGGCAAGGCATCGAGGCCTTCGATCGGAAAGCGCAGCTGGATCACGCCGCCGTGAATTGCCATCGTCTGGGACAGCAGGCCCGCGACCTCGGCGAACCACACGACGAAGATCGCGGCGGCGCTCGCCGCGACCGCGCGTACGAGAAAGCGCCGGTGCGCGCGCGGATGAAACGCGAGGCGCATCACCGTCACCGCGCCGAGCCCGGGCGCGAACAAGAACGGCGTGAACATGCGTGCGAACACGGCGATCGTGAGGATGTTGAGCGCGATCACCGCGAGATCGAGCGTGCGACTCGGCCGCCTGCACGCGATCTCGCACAACACCGCGCTCGCCGACGCGATCGTTCCGAGCAGCACGACGTAGAACCCGCCGTGCGCGTAGATCACGACGAGGAGCAGCGCGAGCGCGAGGTAGCCGGCATGGATGTACGCGCTGAGCCGCGCATAGCGGTTGGCGGCTTCGCGGTCGAGCGCCACGAGCTCGTCGTCGACCTCGCGCGGCGTGGTCGGTGGGGGCGAGCTCATCAACCGGCCGATCACCTCGGCCGCGTCGTGCCGCGTCGGATCGAGCGCGAGCGCGCGACCGGCCTCGCGCATCGCGGTGCGCCGGCTGTACTCGTCGTCGCCGATCGCGAGCGCCGCGCGCGCGGCCGCCACGTGATCGTCCGCGATGCGCCCGCGCAGCGTCAGGTCGCGATCGCCTTCGAGGTAGCGCTGCACGGCCTCGCCGAGCTCGCGTGCCGAGCCGATGCGATCGTCGCGCACGATCGCGGTCGCGCGCGTGCACAGGTCGTCGAGCTCGGGCGGAACATCGTCGGCAGTCGTCGACGGCCGCGCATCGACCGGGCGCAGCGCGCTGCGCAGGCCGGCTTCGCCGCGCGGATGCAGCTGGCGCTCGGCGAGAATCTCGAACAACACGCAACCGAGCGAGTAGACGTCGGCGCGGCCATCGATGTCGCGCCGGCCCAGCACTTGCTCGGGCGGCATGTAGCCCGGCGTGCCGACGACCGAGCCCGCCGCGGTGACATCGGCAAATGCGAGGTCGTCGCTGCCGGTCGGCTGCCACGCGTCGTCGTCGACGACGCGCGCGACGCCCCAGTCGAGCACGTACACTTCGCCGAAGTCGCCGAGCAGCACGTTCGACGGCTTGATATCGCGGTGGACGACTCCGTGCGTGTGAGCGAACTCGATCGCGAGGCAGACATCGACGAACGCGCGCAGCAGGCGCTGACGCGGGAATCGCGCGCGCAGTACGTGATCGCGCAGGACCTCGGCGAGCGTGTGCCCCGACAGCTTCTTCATCGCGAAGAACGGGCGGCCATCGTCGTCGTGATCGAGCTCGTACACGGGTGGGATCGCGGGATGGTCGAGCCGGCCCTGGATGCGAGCCTCGCGCAGGAAGCGCGCGAGCGATGCCGGATCGCGCTTCTCGGCGTGCAGGCGCTTGATCGCGATCTCGCGGCCGATGTGAGCGTCGTGCGCCGCGAGCACTTCGCCCATGCCGCCGCGTCCGAGCGGCTTGCCGAGCAGGTAGCGCTCGCCCGGTTCGATCGGAGCCGACGCCCGCCGCCTCCGCGACGCATGGGGGCCGACCACGTCGGTCGGCGCGCGCGAGTCGGGCTCGAGGTAGCGAACGGTCGCGGGTTCCATGTCACCGGCGCGTAACTGCAACGGGCGCGCCGTGCGCGATTCGCGCAAGCCGAGGCGGTTAGCCGGTGATCGCGTCGCCGTGACGAGGCCGCATGACGACAGCAGTCGCCGCCGTCGAGGAAACGAACCTCAGCCGGATCCCGGATGGGCTGTGAAGCCGCCGCCGGTCAGGTCCGGATCGGCTTGTACTTGATGCGATGCGGCTGGTCGGCGTCGGCGCCGAGCCGGCGCTTGCGGTCGGCCTCGTAGTCCTGGAAGTTGCCCTCGAACCACTCGACGTGGCTGTCGCCCTCGAACGCGAGGATGTGGGTCGCGATGCGATCGAGGAACCAGCGGTCGTGGCTGATCACGACCGCGCAGCCCGGGAACTTCTCGAGGCCGTCTTCGAGCGCGCGCAGCGTGTCGACGTCGAGGTCGTTCGACGGCTCGTCGAGGAGCAGCACGTTGCCGGCGCGCTTGATCATCTTCGCGAGGTGCACGCGGTTGCGCTCGCCACCCGACAGGATGCCGACGCGCTTCTGCTGGTCCTGGCCCTTGAAGTTGAAGCTCGACACGTACGCGCGCGAATTCATCGTCCGCACGTTCGGCGGCTCGCCGAGCGAGAGCGTCTCGGCGCCCTCCGCGATCTCGTCGTAGAGCGTCTTCTGATCGTCGAGCGCGTCGCGCGACTGATCGACGTAGCCGAGCTTGACGGTCTCGCCGATCTTGATCGTGCCCTTGTCGGGCTTCTCGACGCCCATGATCATGCGGAACAGCGTGGTCTTGCCGGCGCCGTTCGGGCCGATCACGCCGACGATGCCGCCGCGCGGCAGCTTGAACGTCAGGTTGTCGATCAGCAGGCGATCGCCGAACGACTTCGAAACGCCCTCGAAGCTGACGACATCGCTGCCGAGGCGCGGGCCGGGCGGCACGACGATCTCGAGCCCCTCGGCGCGCGCTTCCTTCTGCGCCTCGGCGACCATCTCGTCGTAGCGCGCGAGGCGCGCCTTGCTCTTGGCCTGCCGCGCCTTCGGCGAGCTGCGCACCCACTCGAGCTCGCGCGCGAGCATCTTCTGGCGCGCGTCGCCCTGGCGCTCTTCGTCCTTGAGCCGCTTCGCCTTGAGCTCGAGCCAGCCCGAGTAGTTGCCCTCGAACGGGTGGCCTTCGCCGCGGTCGAGCTCGAGGATCCACTTCGCGACGTTGTCGAGGAAGTAGCGATCGTGCGTGATCGCGACGACGGTGCCCTTGAAGTCTTCGAGCGTGCGCTCGAGCCACGCGACGCTCTCGGCGTCGAGGTGGTTGGTCGGCTCGTCGAGCAGGAGCATGTCGGGCTTGGACAGCAAGAGGCGGCACAGCGCGACGCGGCGCTTCTCGCCGCCCGAGATCTTCGTGACGTCGGCGTCGCCGGGCGGGCAGCGCAGCGCGTCCATCGCCATGTCGACGGTGTGGTCGAGCTCCCACGCGTTCGCGGCTTCGATCGCATCTTGCAAGCGGCTCTGCTCCTCGAGCAGCTTGTCCATCTGCTCGGGCGACAGGTCCTCGCCGAGCTTCATCGAGACCTCCTCGAACCGCTGGAGCAGCTTGCGGGTGTCCGCGACGCCCTCCTCGACGTTCTCCTTGACCGTCTTTTTCGGATCGAGCTGCGGCTCCTGCGCGAGGTAACCGACGCGCAGGCCGGGTGCCGGCCACGCCTCGCCGAGGAATTCCTTGTCGACGCCGGCCATGATCTTGAGCAGCGTCGACTTGCCCGCGCCGTTGTTGCCGAGCACGCCGATCTTCGCGCCCGGATAGAACGACAGCCAGATGCCCTTCAAGATCTCCCGCTTGGGCGGGACTATCTTGCGCAGGTCCTTCATCACGTACGTGTACTGAGCGGTCATGGCCGCCGGGTTATACCCGACGGAGCGGTCACCGTCAGCCCGCGAGCGGCGGGATGACCTGTGTTCCGACCTGCACCTCGTACGCGCCGCCGGCCTGCAAGGTCGCGATCACCGGCTCGACGCGCTGGTGCGTCGCCCACGCCGTCACGCTCCGCCCCTGCGTGCCCGCTCGATCGCCGCCGAACGCCGCGATGACGATGCGGTCGCTGTCGACACCGAGCGCGACGAGCTGCTTCTGGACCGCCTTCGCCCGCAGCATCGACAGGTTTACCGCGGTGGCGCTGTCGCGCACGTCGCCGGCGTGGCCATCGAGCACGATCAGCCCGCCCGGGTTCGCGCGCGCCCAGCCCGCGACCATGCCGATCTTGTCGTTCGCCACTCCTCCGACGGGCAGGCTCGCCACGCCGGACGGAAAGTAGATCTCGCACAGCTCGCCGACCCGCGGGTGCTGCGACAGCTCGCCCGGCTGCGCTTCCGCGCGGATCGCCAGGAGCACGAGCGCGAGCAGGACTAACTTCAGCATGAGAACCTCGTAGGTAGCGAGCAGCAACGCCCGTGCCGCGCAGCTCCTAGCCTTTCGGTCAGCCCTTTACTTCGCGCACGGCGTGCGCACTTTGTACGCATGCTGAAGTCCTGGCGACTGGGAACGCTCCTCGGGTTCCCCGTCGAGATCAACGTAACTTTCCTGCTACTGCTGGCGGTCGTGCTGCTGGCGTTCGGCGGCATGGTCGGCGTCGTGCTCGTCCTGCTCGCGTTCGCTTCGATCCTGCTGCACGAGCTCGGCCACGCGCTCGTCGCGCGCCAGCTCGGCGTCGCGGTTTCGGGTATCGAGCTCGGCTTCTTCGGCGGCGCGGCCAAGATGACGCGCCTGCCGCGCACCGCGAACGACGAGCTCGCGATTGCAGCCGCCGGTCCGATCGTCTCGCTCGCGCTCGGCGGCATCGGCCTCGGGCTCGCCGCCGCGACCCACGTTTCGCTGTTCGCGTGGCTCGGCTGGACGAACCTCATCCTCGCCGGGTTCAACCTGATCCCGGCGCTGCCGATGGACGGCGGCCGCATGCTGCGCGCGCTGCTCACGCGCAAGCTCGACTTCGTCGTCGCGACCGACGTCGCGGTCACGATCGCGCGCGTCACCGCCGGGGTGTTCCTGTTCGGTGGCCTCGCATTCGGCCTGTACCAGCTCGCGCTACTCGCCCCGTTCCTGTGGCTGATGGCGGGCCGCGAGCAGGTGCTCGCGCGGATGATGGCGCAGCAATACGCGTACACGCGCGACGGCTACGTCCAGCGCACGCCGCGCTACTCCCGTCATATCCTGTAGCCGCGCTTGCCGAGCAGGAGCTTCGCCGCGAACTTGAACGCGGCGGGCTCCGGCACGTGAAACGCGAACGTATCGGCGAGTCGATCGATGACGTTGAAGCAGAACGCGACGGCGAGCGCGTCGCGGATCTGACCGGCGGTGACGCCGGCGGCGAGCAGCGCGCGCATGTCGTCGGCGCTGACCGCGTGGGTCTGCGTCAGCTTGCGAAGCATGCGCAGCGTCGCGCGCAGCGGCTCGGCGATCGGCGCGGTCTCGAAGTCGGCGAGTACCGCCGCGACCCGCGCTTCGTCGCCACCGTAGGCCTTCGCCGCGACCGCGGCGTGGGCCTTCGTTCAAAACTCGCACTCGTTGGTCTTCGACACGAACGACGCCATCAGCTCGCGGTCGCCGACCGACCACGCCGCCGGCCCGCGCATGGCCTCCTGGAACACCTCGTTCATCGGCGTGCCGAAGAAGTCGCCGCGATAAAGCAACAGCTTGATCACGTCGGGCGGCGGCCGCCGCGACACCGCGCGGATGAACGCGAGCATCGCCTTGTGCTTGAGCTTGTGACCGTGGTCGAGGACGGCGAGCCGCATCTACTTCGCCTCGGCTTCGGCGAGCGCGGCGAGCGCGGCGTCGAGCTGGCGCTGCGCCTGGCCGATCGCGGCGCACACGACGAGCTCGAAGATCTGGTCTTCGGACAGACCGCTCGCCTTCGCGGCGGCGATGTCGTCGTCGGTCACGCGATACGCGTGCTGTGCGACCTTCGCGAGGAGCGGCGGCGCGGGGGCATCGAACGCGGCGCGGCGCTGCTCCCGCGACGCGTGGCCGTCGCCTTCGAGGACGCGGGCGATCGCGGCGCGACGATGAGGCTCGATGTCCGACATTGCGCGAACTATATCAGTCACTTGCGAAATAGATGCGAGGCAGCGGCAGCGGCGTCGTGATCCCGTAGCTTCAGCGCACCGAGCTCGCGCGCGCCGACGCCACCTGCGCCTCGCGCGCCGCGGCGATCGCCGCCTCGACCATCCGATCTTGCTCGGCCGCGCTCTGCCAGCGCGCCTGCACCTCGGGCGACAGCGTGTCGATCGGATCGAAGTACAAGAAGAAGCCGGGCTTCACGCTCGGCGCGCAGAACACCGAGATCCCGGTCTCGCGATCGTAGTGCTCGAAGCTGTGCGCGACGCGCTTGCCGCCGCCGCCCGGCGCATCGACGACGAACGTCGGGGTGTGGAAGCCGGCCGTCGTGCCGCGCACCGCCTTCTCGATGTCGAGCGCGGTCTGCAGCGTCGTGCGCAGATCCTCGACGCCCTTCACGAGGTCGTGGACGTAGACGTAATACGGGTGGACCTGGCAGTGGCCGAGCCGCTTGACGAGCAGCTGCATCGTCGCGACCGAGTCGTTGACGCGGCGCTGCAGCACGCTCTGGTTGCGCGTGATGATGCCGCGCTCGAACACGCCGTCGAGCGCGCGCTTGGTGATCGCCGTGATCTCGTTCGGATGGTTGAAGTGAGTGTGAAGGACGACTTCCTTGTGCAGCTTGCGGCCGCGCTCGACCACCGCGGTCAGCGCGTCGAGCCACTCGGTGTCGGTGATGAGCTTCATCGGCATCACCGCCGGGCCCTTGGTCGCGAACCGGATGCGCCGGATGTTCGGCATCTCGAGCAGGCGGTTGCCGATCAGCGTGATCTGCCGCGCCTTGAGCTGGTACGAGTCGCCGCCCGACACCACGATGTCCTCGAGCTCGGGTCGCTCGGAGATGTAGCGGAACGCGCGTTCCCAGCGCTCCTCGGTCGCCTTGAGCGAGACCTTGTCGACGAAGTCGGTGTCGACGCCGACCGCGTAGCTGCGCGTGCAGAACCGGCAGTACACCGGGCAGGTGTCGAGCGTCAGGAACAGCGCCTTGTCCGGATAGCGGTGCGTGAGCCCGGAGACGGGCGCGTCCTCCTGCTCGTGGAGCGAGTCGAGCGTGAGCTTGGGGTGATCGGGGAACAA
>DATJXL010000225.1:0-16554 GCA_035500135.1 Kofleriaceae bacterium | reverse complement strand
GCGTCCGCCTCGTCGAAGTTGGAGTTCTTGCACTGAACCGAGACGATCGGGCGCAACGGCAACGCTCCGAGAGGTGGCAGCCAGAGGATGTCGAACCCACCGTCCTTGTCGTTTGCTTCAAGCGCGTTCTTGTCGAAGCCGAGCTTGCGGAGGTACGCGAGATATTCTGCCTTCCGCCTATGGACGTCGCGCGGATGTCCGACGCGCCTCAGGCTCCCCGTCAAGCGGTGCTTGAGGCGCTTCAGTGTCTCGATCTCGAAGTCCTTCGAGTCCTTTCCCCGTCCGCGCAGGTGATGCGCGAACGCGATGAAGTCGAGGTAGTCGGGATCCTCCGGCGTGAACGTCCTCGTCGGCAAATCGTAGCTGAAGGGCAGCTTTGCTTCGCGCTCTGCGAAATGCGCCGCCAGCGCGTGCACGCCGTGCTCGAATGCCTTCGCGTCGTCGGTCTCGCGAAATGTATTCTTCAGTTCCCCAAGCAGCGAGGCGTCGCCGAGCTTGCTCTCGTTGATGACCTGCGCGTCGGCTCGTCCCGCGAGTTCGATGGACAGAATCTCGAACAGCTCGAAAATGACGCTAGTTGGCATCGCTGATGAACTTCTTCGCCGTGGTCTCGAACGTGCCGAAACTAGCGGACAGGTTCTTTGCGTCCTTGCGCGTCTTGAGCACCGCGATCACGGCTTTCGTTTGAGCCATGAGCCGGCCGAGCCGTTTTATGGTCTCCTCCGGCGAGTCGAGCAAGACGAGCGCGTCCTCTAAGGTCTTGCCTTTCTCGACCGCTGCTGTCGCCTTGGGGTTCGACAGGACCTTGCCGAGCTTGGAGAGGTCACGCGTCTCCTCGATGAGTCGGTCCTCGCGGTCCTTCTGCGGGGTGCCGTACACGAACGTGAGCAGATTTTTTAGCCGCTTGAGATCGACCTTCTTTACTTCCAGCGTGTCCTTGTCAACCTCGAGCAGGATGTACTCCTTCACGCCGGACCTGTTGAGGCCCTCACCGAGAACCCAGAAGTCCTGATCCGCGTGCGGCTTCATCAAGTCCGATGCGTGCTTCCGGATCCGATACGGAATCAGGTAGCGGGCGAGTTCGTGCTTCTTGATGTTCAGCTCGCGCATCGTGCGCACTACGTCGGCCTTCGTCTTGATCTCCGAGTCGAGGAAGTGCGCCTTGCTTTCCGCGGGCCAGTCGCGAAACCCGAACAGGTGGCGCACACCGAGATAGACGCGTTGCTTGGTCTGCTGCTCGCGGTCGCCCTCGGGGAACACGAGGACCGACACCTGCTCGAGGTCCTCGAGCTTGGTGCTCTTCTTCTCGTACTTCACCTTGTTCTGGCGTATGTGGCGTATCGCTGCGAGCCGACGGTTCCCTTCGACAACGTAGTACCCCCCATCGTCCGGTCGCGCTCTCACCACGAGCGGCTCGAACTCGATGAACCCGTTCTCGAGGAACGAGTCTACAAGCTCGAGCGCGATGTGCGGCTCACGCTCGAGTACCTGCTGAATGTCGTCGTCGGTCTTGTTCCCCTTCGCCCCCGCGAACCGCGGGTTCGTGGGGTCGAAGTGAAGTTCGTCAGGGCTAACCCTGGTGTACACGACCTTGGTCGTTGGGGACGTTTGTGCCATTGCGGTCTCCGAGCTGCCGGCGATCTTCCTAACGCTTGCGCACACGCTTGGCGGCGATGAGCACCCGTGCGGCTATCTTCCGCCGCTCCGGGATTCGCTTCGCGGATTCTTTCGTCTCGACGTGCGTTCTCACGAGACGCGCCAGCGCGGCCGCGAGCGGCGGAGGGACGGCGTTGCCGACCTGTTCGTACTGCTTGCTGAGGTGCTCGCCAGCGAACACGAACGTGTCAGGGAACCCTTGGAGGCGCGCGGCCTCGCGCACGGTGATCGTGCGGTTCTGCGTTGGGTGGACGTATGCGCCCCAATGCGGATCGCATTTCGTCAGGATCGTTGACGCGAGTCGAGAACGTCGCAGCCGACCGTATCGCTTCGTGTGGTCCGACTTGCGGGCACGCTTCATCCCAGCAGGGAGCAGCCGCCGAGGAATGTCTCGCCAGTTGCCACCTTCGGGCACATGCTTGATGCGCTTGAGCATCGCGTCGCTTAGCGAGTGGCAAACGTGGTTGTGCAGTTTCGTGGAGCCGCCACGCGCCGCTCGTTGATAATCGCTCTCGGCTGACTTTCGATACGCGCGCTCGAACTCGCCTCCGCCGCTCCAGAGCTGCGGCAGATCTGAGATGGCCTCGCCGACCGTGACGAACTCCGGGAGGACTGCGCCCTCGGGCGGGGACCAGCGGTGCACGTATGCGTTCGCTTCCTCTGATGGCTTGGTGGCTGGGCCGTGCGTGCCGTTGGGGAAGACGTCCGCCGGCTCGCCAACGCGGCTGGCTACGACAAAAACTCGGCGACGTTGTTGCGGCACGCCGAAGTCCTCGGCGTACAGGATCCGTATCTCCAGCTTGTAGCCGAGCGCGCCCAACTTGCGCTCGATGGCCGAGACTATCGCGCCGTCGCCGACGGAGAGCATCCCGGGCACGTTCTCCATGACGAGCGTCTTGGGCAGTAGCGTTGCGACGATCTTCAGATACCGGCGAAAAAGGCGGGCGCGTTCGTCGGACGCGGACCGTTGGTGGTTGTTGTAACTGAAGCTCTGGCACGGCGGGCCGCCGATGAGGCAATCGAGTTCGCCCGGTCCAAGCATTGTTTCAGACATCAGCGCCGCAGCCGTCACCTTCGAGATCGGGCCCTCGAAGAACGACGCCTCTGGGAAATTGCGCCGAAACGTCGCGGATGCGCCGTTGTCGACATCGCTCGCTGCAACGACGTGCCAGCCCGCTTGACGAAAACCCTCTGCGAGACCACCGGCGCCGGAGAACAAATCGATGCAGGTCGGCCCGTCGGTAAGGGTCACGCTGCGCGGATGCAGTGTGACGGTCTCCTTCTTCTTCTTTGGCTTCCGAGACGCGGCCCGGCTCGGAGTCCTACGAGCCTTCACGCGACCCATGGCGACGTCGCCACGATACTCCCGCGGTGTGACTGAAGCAAAAAGTCGAGGGACCTTCGTGCCCTAGGAGATCTCACCTTCACGGGCGCGCCTCGTCGCACAGGAGGTCGCGCATCGGTTCATTGTCGTTCGCGACCATCGGCCGAAGTGCGGTGCGGCGGTCGACGGGCCAAAGAAGGCTGAAGCCGCGCCCGGCAGTTGAGATGTGGAACGCGATCGGCGAGCCGAGCCGACGTTTGATCGCGTGGTAGGACCGCGTCGGCGTAGCACCGCGGAACATCTCCAGCGTGAACCACTCCGCGCCGATTCGCGGGTCGCGGGCACTAACGAGAGGCAACGCTCGGCCCGCGATGTCTCGACCCTCAAGCCTCGTGACGAGCAGCTCGAGGTCTGAGACGAAGGCAAGCACGCGTTCCACCTCGAACAAGAAGCGCCCATCTGCGCCTCTCAGGCGGTCTCCGTTCGGCGTGTGCTTACAGACCAATCGCTGCGCACGATCCTTCCTAGAGGCATGCAACGTGACCCAGGTTTGGGTGACGCCGAGGAGCCGAGCTAGAGCGACGGTGTCGATCTCGTCAGTGGTTCGATACAGATCTGTCAGGCGTTCGGCGACGGTGACGCCATCGGGCGACCTCCGTGGAGCGCCAGCCCGAAGATCGCGAAGCTGCGGGTCGAAGACGAACCGCATCGGTGGTGCCTCGTCGAAGCGGGCGGCTACCAGGATCTCGAAACTGACCCGCCGATCGAGCCCGAACGACGCTGCGTAGTGTCGAATCATCGCGGGTACCGCCGGTGGCACCCGATCGCAAACCCACACGATTGCAGCTGCGCCCGCGCTCGCTGGGTCGAGGATGTACGCGAAGTCCCGAAATGCGTGGCGCAAGGACAACTCGAAGCACAACTCGATGACGGCGAGACGGCGGTCGGCGAGGCGGACGACGATGTCTGGGTCGCCGTAGAACCGAGCCTTGAAGTCGATCATTTCGGCGTCAGCGGCGTCGAGACCTCCGCATTGAAGGATCGCGCTGCGGCATTCTCGGTCGCCGCGGACGAACGTCTTGAATCTTTGTTCGTTGCTCTCGAACTTCTCGTCGAGGATGAGCTGCTTGCGTCTCACCGAGCACTCCCCTCTCCGCTATCGGTGTGTGCCTTGGGAGGCTCGAGGTTCTCGCCTCGCGCAGGGATCTGATGGAACTCGTGCTGCATGTTCACCTGGTTTCTCGGACGGTGACTGTATCTATACATTGCCCATTGGTACGAGTCAATGAGAATATTCGTACCTATGAGCAATACATCATGTCAGACCGTTCCGACATCATCGTCGGCGGATGGCAAAGAAGGTCTCTCAGGTCTCTCGCCGACTCGGTGCTCGGCTACGTGCGCTACGCGACGCGCGCGGGCTCACGCAGGAGGAGTTGGGCGAGAAGGTCGGGATCTCTTGGCACTTCGTCTCCTCGATCGAGCGAGCCCAGAAGGGCGCTCCGATTGAGACGCTCGCCAAGTTGGCCGCCGCTCTTGACGTCACGTTGTCCGAGCTGCTTCTCGGCGTCGACAAGGCGCTCCCGCGCGAGGCCAAGCGACTTGAGACTGCACTCGCCGGCCAATCCCCCGAGGCTCAGCGCCGTGTCCTCAAGATCGTAGCCGAAGCGCTCGGCCTCGCTGCTCCCGATTTGTAAATCCCGCTACGTGCGCGCCTCGACCGTCCGATGGTGAACTTGCTGTTGCGCGAGGTTGAAACTGCGACGCGCCCGCTGCCAAGATCGAAGCGACGGAACAGCGCGGACTATCGGTGCATTCGATCGACGACGTGTATCGCGCCTTCGGCTACGCCGCAGAGGCGGCCCAGCTCCTCGAGACCGAGCTGGGAACACTACTGTTCCAGATCAGGTGCGAGGACCTAGCGCTGGTCGGTGGCGACCGCGGTGTCGAAGCTCGACCGATCCTCGACAAGATCAACCACAGCACCCTGGGCGCGCTCCTCAAGAAGGTTGATGCGGAGACCAACGACCTGGCTCACGCATCTGAGGATCTCGCGCGGGCGCTCGCAGAGAGGAACCGCCTTTCACACCACTTCTTTCGGCAGCACAACAACCGGCGCAACACCGACGAGGGCCGCGCCGTGATGGTGGCTGACCTTGAGAGAATCCAATCGACGATCTTCGCCGCCTACAAGCTCGTCATGAAAGTCGGCGGCACAGACCTCGATGCGCTCGATCTCGATTCGACCGACTTGCCCACCAAGCACCTCAAGCTCGACTGAACGTCAGGTCGTGATCGTCGCCAGCCGCAGCGTGACGCCGTCGGGAACACCGTCCGGCGCGAGCGAGTCGGAGATGTCTGCCGGCCACGAGTACGGGTGACGGTGTGGCGACCGCGTGTGCTCGGAGAGGACGACCGGAAGCTCGCGCTCGCTACAGAGGGCTTGAAACCGGCGGTGCCAGCTCAGCCTGCCGTACCCGCCCGCCTGCGTGTGCAAGTTCACCGTTCGGTGCGCGGCGACGACGAGCGCCCGGCAGCCCGAGACGACGACCCGATCCAGTAACTCGTCGCTCCACGACTCGCCGCAGATCAGGAAGGCGATCTCGGTCTCGGCTAGCAACAGCTCGCGCGCTCCCCATCGGGCGTCGAGAAGATCGAGCACCGCGCCTTGCTGGCGGGTCACGCTCACCTGCTGCATCGAGACGATCGCGCCGGCTGTCGTGCGATATAGCGCGAAGTACGGATGCTCACGTTTTGGGTGCTCGGTCTTGTACGCGGTGGACATCCGATCGACGCCGACGACGAGGCCGAAATCTGGCGCGCTCCCGCGGAGACCGAGCCGGAGCCGTCGGACCAGGTTCGCGAGCGCGCGCTCGTTCCGAACCTGGAAGTAGCCCGCGGGGAACACGAGGAGATCGACGCCTTCTCCGACAAGCGCCTCGACGGTGGCGAGTAGTAGCCGGTAGCGACCGTCCTGGTCGTCGAGTGCCTGCTGTCGGTAGCTTCGCCCGCCGTCGATGGCGGCGTAGGTGATTCGGAGCGGTCGCCGTCGCGCCATTGCCTCCGAGACTACCATCACCTACATGGCCGCAGCCGCTTTACCGATCAACGACCAGCTGAATTAATACGATAGATAACGAACAGATAGGGTGCAACCAACAAGGGGGGACGTTGTATACGGCCTTGACTACGAGCCAGCCTGAGCGTATTTGTTCAGAGCAGATGGCACTTGCACTAACTTGCCTGGGCAAACTAACGCTGCGCTGGATCGGACCGCAGTGCTTGAACACTGAGACGGTCGCGGAGCTGTCGCCGCACGTCCCGGGTGTGTACGCGCTCATGGCGTTCTCGCCCCACGTGTCCAACTACACCGTCTACTACGTCGGCGAGAGCGAGGACATCCGGCGTCGTCTGCACGAGCACACGCGCTCTCCGAAGTTCATCCTGTGGACCCTGCACGCGCGCTTGCGCACGTACTTCGCGTACGCCGAGGTCCCGACTCCGATCCTGCGCTCTGCGGCCGAGGCCGCGCTCATCCGCGTGCTCGCGCCTGTCGGCAACGACGAGGTGCCCTGGGCTCTGGATATCGAGGTGAACCCGCCGCCGACGGGCTTCTTCGGCGAGAACGAGGACTGATCATGAGCAAGCAGAAGACCACCAAGCCGGAGAAGAAGGGTGCGAAGGCCGACCCGACTGTCCCCAAGGACCACAAGCCGCAGCCGCGCATCTTCGTCGAGAAGATCGGCAACCGCGAGATCGAGATCCGCGAGGAGTCACTGGAGGTGTTCGAGGACGTGGTGCTGTGGGACAAGAACCCGCGCCTTCAGCCGCAGCTGCCGGCCACCGGCACGTTCGGTAGCGAGGAGGAGGTCGAAGCCGCCCTCCAGAACGCCGGCGGCTACGCCGCGCTGTCGAAGTCGATTGGCGACATCGGCCAGCTCGACCCTATCTACGTCTGGAAGCGTAATGACCAGTCGAAGTACCTCGTGCTCGAAGGCGCGACGCGCGTCGCGATCCTCCGCCAGCACGCGCGGAAGCACGCCAAGAAACCCGAGGCCGCCCGCTTCCACAGGGTCAAGGCCAAGATCCTCCCTCCCGACTTCAGCGAGATCGAGCGCGCGATTCTGCTCGCCCGCATCCACGTGCGAGGCTCCGGCGTCCGCGCCTGGGACCGCTACGTCCAGGCCGAGTTCATTTATAACCACGTCTCCGAGAACGGGAACGCGACGACGATCTCCGTGACGGAGATGGCGCACCACATGGGCAAGAGCGTGTCCTGGGTCCAGCGCCTGCGCGACGCGTACACGTTTGCGCGCAAATTCGTCGACCATGTCGACGACGAGGAGGCGGTCAAGACCGCGGCCGAGGAGTTCAGCACGCTCGAGGAGATCATGAAGGTCTCCGTGCTGGGCCCGAAACTGCGCGCGTACAACGACGCTGAGCACGATGAGCTGCGCGCCGACGTGTTCGATATGGTGCAGAAGAAGGTCTTCTCTGAATACCGCGACGCGCGCTTCCTGAAAGAACTCCACGACGACCCGGACAAGTGGGCGCTCCTCAAGACCGGCGAGAGGCACATCGCCAAGAAGCTCGCCGCTGACCTCAAGACCGGCTCGAGCAGCGTCAAGTCGCGCATCTCCGGCCTCGAGCAGTCGATCGAGCGCGCGTTCGAGCGCGACCCCGACTGTTTGAACGAGGATGACGCGAAGTCGCTGCGCAAGGCCGCCGCCGCCATCGACTCGCACGTGCACGGCGGTGCCCGCCCGTTCCGGCTGGCCCTGATCGACTTCACGAACGCGCTGACCGATGCGAGCCTCACCGACGTTCGCTCGGTGCACGCCGACGAGTTCGCCGCCCTCGAGGAGGCGTATCAGGACGTGAAGGAGCGCCTCGCGAAGCATCCGAAGCTCGCGACCGTCGCTCAGAAGGCCGACGACGACGAGGCGGTGGCATGACCCAGCTGATGCCTCACCAGGTTGAGGGCGTCGACTTCCTCCTGACCAGGCGCGCCGGCCTCCTCGCCTTCGAGCAGGGGCTCGGCAAGACCCTCGTCGCGATCGACGGGTTTCGCCGCCTGCACCAAAGCGGGGAGGCGGGGCGGATGCTCGTCATCTGCCCCAACTCGCTGAAGCGCAACTGGGTCGCCGAACTTGCGCGGTTCGCCCCGACCCTGACGGTGCAGATCGCCGAGGGCACGCCCCAGAAGCGCCGCAAGGTATTCGCGCAGACCGCCGCCGCGGTCGTCATCACCAGCTACGAGACGGCGCGCGCAGAAATCACGGCGATCCTCGCACTCCTCGCGCGCGCGCCGACCGCGCTCGTGCTCGACGAGTCACACGCCGCCAAGAATTGGCGTTCGTTCACATCTACGGCGGCGCGGCACTTCGCGCCGCACAGCGCGTGGCGATGGCTGCTGTCGGGCACACCGGTAACCAACTCGCCGGCCGACCTCTTCACCCAGATCGACATCGTCACCGCAGGGAAAACCCCTCTCGGCGACATGGATGCGTTCGTCGCCGACATGGAGGAGGGGACGCCGTCGCGGCGCGCCGAGCTGCGCGAGCGTGCGGGCGAGTTCATCCTCCGGCGCACGAAGGAGCAGTGCCTCGACCTGCCCGATAAGATGTTCGCCGACGTCATGGTCGAGTTGCCGCAGTGGCAACGCTCGCTCTACGACGACGTGCGCGACAGCATCGTGGCCGAGCTTCGCACCATGACCGGCGAGCAGTACAAGGTGTTCGCCTCGACGGCGCTGGTCCGCCTCACGAGACTCGCGCAGCTTGCGTCGAACCCGGCGCTCATCGCGCCGACCGAGACGCGCACCCCGGGCAAGTGGGCTGAGCTAGACAGCATCCTCGGCGACATCATGTCCGTGCCCGGCCGCAAGGTGATCCTGTGGTCGATATACGTCGAGACGATCGAAGCGCTCGCGAAGCGCTACGCGGCACACCACCCCGTTACGATCTACGGCGCCGTCGAGGCCACGGAGCGTCAGGCGATCGCCGGCCGTTTCCAGGACGACGCCGAGACCCGTCTCATGATCGCAAACCCCGCCGCCGCGGGCACCGGCTTCACGCTGACCGCGGCCGCGTTCACGATCTACGAGAGTCTCTCGTGGCGCTACGACTACTACGCGCAGTCGCAGGACCGGAACCACCGCATCGGACAGGACAAGACGGTGACATACATCCGAGTCATCGCGGCGGACACAATCGACGAGGCGATGGTCGAGGCACTCCGGCGCAAGGCTGATATGGCCGCCGACCTTCTAGGTGATGATGGCGGCGCACCACGCGTCGTTGATCTCTCTCGCGACCAGATGTGCGATCTCCTGCTGCACAACAGGATGCCGAGTGGCTGACAACAAGACGAAGGCGCAGCGCAGCTTCAACATGTCGCGCATCCGCGGGATGGACACTGCGCCCGAGCTCGCCGTCCGGCGCGCCGCGTACACGCGCGGGCTCCGCTACCGCACGCACAACATGAAGTTGCCCGGGAGGCCCGACATGGTCTTCGCCGGCATCAGAGTGATCGTCTTCATCGACGGCGACTTCTGGCACGGGTGGCAGTTCCCGCGGTGGCGGACGCGCCTTTCGCCGTTCTGGCAGGCCAAGATCGAGCGGAACCGCAAACGGGACGTCCGCAACTTCGGCAAGCTCCGCCGCGCGGGTTGGACAATCGTGCGGATCTGGGAGCACGAGGTTGTTCGCGACGTGCACGGCTGCGTCGATCGCATCGCTACGGCCGTAGCCCGCCACACGACCTAGCTTCCTTGGAGAAGGAACCATGGCCATTCTCGACGATCTCAAGGCACAGCGCGGGCTTACGGTTGAATGCCCGAGCTGTAGCAACACCTTCCGCGCCTCGGAAGCTCGCCTCTTCGACGCGACGAAGAAGCTGAGCGGCGACGCACTCGACGTCCTAGAGGCGCTGAAGGAACAGCTCGCCGACGCTCGTCTGGACCTCCGCCGTCGGAAGGTCGCCGCCCAGGAGAAAAGCCAGAAGGGCGCCCGCGCGGTGAACATCGGCAACGTCGTCGAGAAGATCGCGCCGACGCTTCCTGGGTTCACGTTGACGCCCGCCGACTGCCGCATGCTCTCCGAACCGATCGACCTCGTGGTGTTTCGAGGCTACGCGGCGCAGCGTCACGTCGAGGCCATCGACTTCGTGGAGATCAAATCGGGGCGATCGAAGCTCAGCAGCGAGCAACGTGCGATCCGCAAGGTCGTCGAGGCGGGCAGCGTGGAGTTGGTAGTGACCAACGCGTCCAGGACGCGACCGTGAGTCTCGTCAGGGTCTTCAACGAGTTCCAGAGAATCTGGGGGATCTGTCCGTGTTGTGGCGACGTTTTCCGGTTGAGCGACGCGAAGGTCTACTCGACCAAGCGACCGCCGGTTACGGACTTTGATCGGATCGATCACGAACGCGCAAAGCTCGACGCGGCCGAGCAGTTATTCGCGGAACAGCTAGGTGCGATGCGCACCGAAGCCGCCCGAAAAGGGCGTCGCGAAGCAGACAAGAAGCTGCGAGAGATCTCGTCATACTTCGCAGCGCACAGCCTCCATCCGCACGACGTCTACGCCTTGTTCGATCCCGTGCGCTTCGTCGTGTTCGACGGGTTGTCGCAGGGCGAGGTTCACCGGGTGGCGTTCGTCGACGATGCTGTGCCCGAGCGCGAACACGTGCACGCATCGATTGAGAAGGCGCTCGCCGCCGGGAACATCGAGTGGATCATGCTTCGGATCGATGAAGATGGGCGCGTCGTCCGGGAGTGAGTAGCAACGGCACCTGACAGACTGCTTGCAGTCGGTCAAGACAGGAGTCGCGGTTTGCCCACACGCCGTCGGTGGCCGAACATCAAGGCATGGGGAAGCCGAAGGCGAAGACTGGGCTGCGCGCCGTTAGCATCAAGAAGTACCTCAAGCCGTTCAAGATCACGTCACGGCACACCACCTTCAACGGATCCGTGCAATGCGCTCTGGCCGTGCATGACAGCTACGACGTCAGCCGCGTTGCAGAGTTGATCGCGCTGCTCGAACAGGCGGCGAACTCCGACCTGATCTGCGTCTACTGCGACAAGCCCGCGGCGACGTGGGATCACCTGCACAACAACGTCCAGAACAAGCGCTTTTCAGGGTATGGGAACCGGATCTTCAACCTCGTGCCAGCGTGTCGGACCTGCAACGAGAAAAAGGGAGCGAAACACTGGCGCGCGTTCGCAAAGACTGTTGCACCGGACATGGATGCGGTCGAGCGCCGGCTCTCCGCTGTCGAGAAGCGAAACGATGCAGAACGGTATCCGTGGGAAATGATCGTGAAGCGTCACGCCGCGCTCGCAGCCGAGTACGACCGAGCGCAAGATGAACTCTGGGAGAAGATTCGACAGCTGGATGCGATCGCAGCGCGTATCCGTGATGCGATCATTGCGGATCTGGCTTCTCGAACCAAACACGTGACGGCGCAGTGATCGCGACGAGACCGTGCGTATCGCCGCCGGCCAGGACCCCGAACGGAAGGAAGCCCGCGGGCAGTCGCGCGTCGAAGAGGATGAGGTCCGCCTACAGTTACTGGACCACATCAGATCCACAAGGCAGGCACAGACGAGCTGCAACCACGGCTACGCCCGGGCCTTCGTCACAAGGTCGCGTCCGCAGCCCGGTGATCGCGCCAGCGCAATCGAGCAGCCTCATCAGGTCTCTCTGAATGACGGCTGGTGACCGTATGTTCGCCGCGATGAAGAAACGACGGCCCGCCAAGAATGAAATCCTTGACCCACGCAGCATGCTCGATCACCCGGCGCTCAAAGCAATCCTCGCGAAGATGGAGCCGGTCACGTTGCGCATCAACCTGTCAGATGCCACGTCCGCTCCGCGTCGAGCCAGTTCGCCTCCGCGACCCGCGAAGCATCACCTCGAGAGCCTCGTCACCGAAGCTGCGAGCATGATCACCTTCAACGGGGGCGATCCTACTCGGCATTACGTGAAGCGGCAGCACATCGACGGCCTGTCGTATTCGTACGGAATCTTGTGGGGCATCGCCTGTGCGCTCGATCGCCCTTTGCGCGAGGTCGTCGATCACTTCAGGTCGCGGGCCAGATCCGTCACGACTGTGGAACCGTGACGCCGCCACGCATGGTGGCAGTCGCGACGCAACCCGAGACATTCCATTCCGCGGTTGTCTCCCTCATTGAGCCGCGATGACGGGCTTCTTCGTCGGAGAAGTCCTTGGCGTCTTCCCCTCACCCCGAGCGCGCCTTCGTCCCCGCAGAATGCTCGGCTTCTGTCTTGGTGAATAGGGGATGACGGGGATGACAGCGGGAGGCCATCAATGATCTTGACGATATGCCCGCCACTCCAAGGATGACGGGGCAGTGACGGTGGACGGGCAACCGACCGCCCCGGCCTGCATGGGAGCGTTGGCGATCTTGAGCTGGCTAGAAGAGAACACGATCGCACTCATGCAGGCCGGGGGGCCCACCAGGAACAACTAACTAGCGCAGGTGTGCCCCGTGCTCCCGCGAAGAGAGTACGAACGCTCCCACGGGGCCAGCATCATCACCGAGGGGCGAGGTCAGTTTGGGGGCGACGCGCATACAACTCGTCAAGCTTGCGCTTGTGGGGGTTGAAGGTGTCGTCGAGGAACTCGGTCGCATCGAGAAGGATCGCCGCTTGTCGGCGAAGCTCCCAGAGCTCTTGCCTCGATGGAGGTCTCGAGCGTCTACTTGGCGCGTCCAGGCGCTTGGTCGCTGTTCGGCTACAGCATAGGAAGCGCGGGTGTCGAGATCAGCGTGTTCACTTCGCCGGAGGGCGTGGTGAGATGGTGGAAGACGCAGACACGAGATCCGGGCGTCGGATACGCAGCGACGTTCTACGTGCCGCACATGATCACGCAGCCGACGGACTCTCTGACACCCACGGCAGAGTTCCACGGGTGATCAGCGCCGATAGAACGCATCACCGTACTTCTGGGTGATCTCGTACAGCGACGCGGCGCCCCACGTCGGCCAGTTGCTTTCTCTTCCATTGCCTTGGCAGGCGCTGAGGGCTTCCTTGGCACCTCTCTTCAACTGGCCGAGCCGGTATTGATCTGTCTCGCTTGCAAGTTGTGCTTGCAGCTGCGTGACGCACTCTTGTCTCATGTCCGCAAGGAACCGTTGGTCGATGGCATCTCTCGACATGTTGGTGTAGTCGACGTACTGGTTGAAGACTTGGTCGTACACGAGTGGTGAGGGTGTCAGCCCACCATCAACTCTGCCGTAATACTGCGCCTCGTACCCGGCGTCGTGAAGATTGCACGACCTCGTGAAATTGAACTTGTAGGTCACGCGCTCGCCGTAGCCGACTTCAAATGAGTAGGACGGACGGTCAAGAAAGTGCGTGGCGAGGATGAGCTTGCCGATCCATCCGTACTTCGTCGGGGCGGCATCAACTACTTTTCCTGCTAGCTCCATGATCCCTGGCAAGCAGCCACTGCGGATTCGACTGCCATCCGCCTTCACCAAGTTCTCGGGATAGGCCGACGGGCGCGCTCTGGGCGCGTCGTCGCCATCGTTGTCGTCGGCGAACGCGAAGTTGGCTACCCCGAGCCCGATGACAGCCGCAACGAGAGTCGCGAGCGCGCGCATGCCTCCATGTTACAGGCGATCTATCCCGTGTTGCAGCTTAGATGCGTGCGTTACGATGGGGGCAGTGCCTGCCGTAAGCCTCATGATACTAGTCGTGGATCACGACGACGATCGTGGGCAGGAACTGGTCGCCCGCCTGCGCGTCGACGGCCACGACGTGCAATTCACCGCGGAGGAGATCGGCGCGAGGGTCGCGGCGCGGAACCAGGACTTCGACGCGGTGCTCCTCCACCTGAGACCCGAGGCGGGGAGCATCGAGCTCGCGCGGTACCTCCGCACGAGTGGGCGTCCGCCGAACCGCAGCCGCATGATGGTCCCTGGCGCCTGCGCGGCCGGGCGAAGCTCGCGCGATGCGCGGTTTTCCTGATCCGACGAGCTACTGGAGCGAGCGCGAGGGCCGACGCGCCGTCGAGGCGTGGCGGCGCAGCGGCGAACCGATGGCGACGTTCGCGCGGCGTCGCGGGATCCGTGCGAAGCGGCTGAAGTTGTGGAGCCAGCGGCTGGCGGCGGTCGCACCGTCGACGACGGTGTCGTTCGTTCCCGCCGCCGTGGTCGCGGTCGACGAGATCGCCGCCGTGATTCGAACGCCGAGTGGCATCGCGATCGAGATCGCGAGCGCGACGCCGGCGCAGATCGCCGCGATCGCGACGGCGCTCGCGAGGCCATCGCCGTGATCTTGGTTCCTCGCGCGGTGCGCGTGTACTTCGCGACACAGCCGATGAACCTACACAAGTCGTTTGACGGGCTCAGCAACGAGATCCGATCCACGCTCGGCTACGATCCGCTCAGCGGGCACGTGTTCGTAATCCTGAACCGGCGCAGGAATCAGGTGGAGCTGATCGTGTGGACGCGCGGCGGGTGGACGATCGTGCACAAGCGTTTGGAGCGCGGGACCTTCACGTTTCCCGCGCGCGTCGTCAAGGGCGCGACGAGCGTCGCGATCGACGTGCACGAGTTAGCGATGCTGCTCGAAGGGATCGATGTGGCGCGCGCCAAGACGAAGCCGCGGTGGGAGCCGCCGGTGCGCACGCGCTCGTCGGCGAACTAACGATTGCTGAAATCGGTCGCGACCGATCGCATCACCTCTTGCGCTCGATCGCGAAACGATCATGATGCGCGTGCATGGACAGCGAGGCGAGCGCGAGTCCGGACATCTCGACGGCGATGCCGCCGGCGAGAGAGCTGTCCGGCTCGGTGATCGACGTCGTCGGTGGGCTGCTCGCCGACTTCGCCGAGCGCGACGTCGTGCTGGAGATCGTCCGCAAGCTCGTCGCCGAGAACACCGACATGGCGCGGCGGCTCGCGCAAATCGCGACGCGCTTCAAGAAGAGCGAGAAGGTCGGCAAGGCGCAGCTCGTGCTGTTTCTCGACGCGCTCCAGCGCGGCGAAGGCGAGCCCGAAGTCGACGCCGCGCGCGAGCCCGACGAGGTCGACGCCGCGGATGGCAGGCTGCGCGCCACCGCCGGTGCCGACGAGCTGAAGCGCGACGACGATCTCTCCGCGCTCGAGACGCGGCTGCCACGCGATCCGGCGCACGTCCCAGCGCCCGCGCACCTGCCGCGCGTCGACAACCCGATCGCAGTGCCGCCCGAACAGCGCGCATGCCCGCAGTGCGGCCGCGAGCGCGTGTGCATCGGCCACGACATCACCGAAGTCATCGAGCTGATTCCGGCGAAGGTGATCGTGCGCCGCGACGCGCGCGAGAAGCTGGCGTGCCCGCCGTGCGAGGGCGAGCTCGTGCGCGCGCCGCTCGGCGACAAGGCCGTGCCCGCCGGCAAGCTCGGCCTCGCGCTCGTCGCGCAGCTGCTCGTCGACAAGTACGTCGACGGCTTGCCGCTGCATCGCCAGCGCGAGCGCTTCCAGCGGCTCGGCATCGATCTATCGGTGTCGACGCTGTGCGATCAGGTGACGTGGTGCACGGATCTGTTGCGGCCGCTATGGCGCGCGGCGCTCGCCGAGGTGATCGCTGCGCGCGTGATGCACCTCGACGGCACCGGGCTGCCGGTGCTCGACAGCGGCGTACGTGGCAAGACGCGGCTCGGCACGCTGTGGGGCTACGTCGGCGTCAACGAGCGCGAGACGATCGCCGCGTACCTCTTCACGTCGACGGGCAAGAAGGTCGCGCAGCAGTCCGGCGAGATGGGCCCCGAGGACGTGCTCGCGCTGCGCGAGGGCCCGACGGTCGCCGACGCCTCGAACCTATTCGACGCGAGCTTCCGGCGGGCGGCGCTCGTCGAGTGTGGCTGCAATATGCACGGCCGGCGCTACTTCGTGAAGGCGCTCGACGCGAACGACAAGCGCGCGGCGCTACCGATCGCGGGGTATCGCAAGCTGTACAAGATCGAAGACGAAATCCGCGCGCTCGATCCCGAGGCCAAGCGCGCGGTACGGCACGAGCGCAGTCGGCCGGTCTTCGAGTCGCTCGCGAACTGGTGTCGCGTGCGCAAGAAGTACGAGCCCCCGGCGACGCCGCTTGGCAAGGCGCTCCAGTACTTCACGAACCACGAAGTCGCGCTCGCGCGCTTTCTCGACGATGGCTGGGTACCGATCGATAACGGCATTGTCGAGAGGCTCCATATCCGCGCCGCCTTGACTCGCAAGAACTTTCTCTTCGCGGGCTCGGATGCGGGCGGCGAGCGCGCTGCGATCGCCTACACGATCTTCGGCTCGTGCCGGCTCACCGGCATCGATCCGATCGCGTACCTCGCCGACGTGCTGCCCAAGCTCACGCGCCGCGTGCGCCTCCTCGATGTGCCGGCGCTGCTGCCATCACGCTGGGCGGCTGCGCGCACCGTGACCACACCCTGATCGGTGAGTGTCAAGGTTGTTGTCGCGTCAGTCATGCGGCGGCCTGAAGCAGCGCTCGTTCAGGGTTGAGGACGACGAGCTCGACGGGTGACCAGTTGCGCGTGGTGCCGCTCCATCGCTCGGGGTTGGCGCGCCGTGCGCG